>JBMUCX010000043.1:0-22677 GCA_049458915.1 Ilumatobacteraceae bacterium | reverse complement strand
CACGACGGTGGACGTCGACGCCTCGCCGGGCGCCGCCGCGTCGGACGTCGGTACGCCGACCAGTTCGGCACCGAGCACGACCATCCCACCACCCGCCTACCGGGTACAGGTCCGGGCCCACCGACGACTCGAGACCCGCGAGCAAGCGGTGGCCGCCGTGGACGGATCACACGGGTTGGTGATCGACCTGGTCGAACTCGACCTCGACGAGAGCCGCCTCGAACAACTCGAGGACGGCACACGACGCCTCGTGCTCGAGATCCCGGTCACGACGGGCGATCCCGACGCAGACGCCCTCGACATCGTCGAGAGTGGCGTCCACCCGATCACCACCCAAATCCGTCGCGACTCGATCCCGATCGCAGAGATCACCACGTTCGTGGAACTCGTCGCACCGAACACCCGACGAGGTCCGTTCGGCATCGCCGCCGTGGCGGCCGTGGCCGATCCGGGTCCGGACGCAACCATGCGGGATCTCGCAGCGGCGTTCGATGCGATCGACGACATCGGTGAACTGGCCGACCGGATCCCTCATCCGGTCACCTTCGCCATCCCACCCGGCGTCTTGGCGGCACTGTCCGAACGGGCCCCCGAACGGCTCGCCCGGTTCCGCGAGCAGGTCGATCGTGATGACACGGCGATCGTTCTCCCGAGCGAGCCGTTCGATCCGTCATCGGCGGCGGCGGCAGGACTCACCGACGACTTCGCCACTCGAATGGATCTCGGGGAGTCGACGATCGGATCGCTGCTCCCCGATGTCCCGACGACACGAGATGTCTGGCTCGTCGACGAACGATTGACCGCCGAAGGCGCGGCGTTGCTGCGCGACGTCGGCGTCGAGTTGTTCGTCGTTCCGTTCGACCGCTACGCCTCGTGGCTCGACGGATCATCGCGACCGATGGATCCTCGCTACACCGACACGACACTGTTGGTCGGCGCCGACCTCGGTATCGGCGACGAGGTCGGGGCGATCGTCGACCTGGCCATCGTCGACCCGGTGCTCGACCTCGTCTCGGACACCGATGACCGGAGTCCCCTGGAGCGAGCGGTCGAGATCATGACCTTGACGAGCACGACTCGCCTCGAACTCGGACCGGATCTGAGGGGGATGGTCCTCATCACACCGGACCTCGGCGTCGCCGATCCGGCCGTGGTGTCCGAACTCGCCCGACTCTCGGCATCGCACCCCGAGTACTCGTGGCAGGATGCGAGTCGGGTCGGCGCATCGACGAACTCGTTCTTCGTCGGTGGTGTCGAGTTCGTCGTCGAACTCGACACCAGAGCGACGCAGTCGATCACCGAACGAATCGCCATCGTCGGTGCGACCCGCTTCGCCGTCGATGACGTGACCTCGATGCTTCCCGACGGGGACGAGCGACCCGACCGGTGGCGGACCGAGATGCGGATCGCACTGTCGACGGCGGTGAGTGACGCGGCCGCCGAAGAGCGGCTCGAGGCGATCGCCGGTGAACTCGACGGGATCCGAAGTGCGCTGCGACAGCCCGAACCGTTCGCGTTCACGCTCGCCGGGAACGAGTCAGCGATCCCACTCCGGATCGAGAACACCGGTGGGACACCGCTCCGGATCCGGATCCACGCCGAAGCGGCACAGCTGTCGTTCCCGGACGGAGACGTGATCCGAGTCCTCGACGCCAACGCCACGACCGACATCGAGATCCCGGTCGCGGTCCGCTCGAACGGTGTGTTCCCGGTCCAACTCGACTTCACCACGCCCGCTGGCAACCCCATCTTGGAGTCGATCTCGTTGACCGCCCGCGTCAACTCCCTCACCGGACTCGGCCGCGTCGTGAGCGTCGGTGGCGTCCTCGTCCTGATCACCTGGTGGTTCAGCTACTTCCGCCGACGCCGACGCGCCGTACTGAACGCGTCCCGGGATCGCCACCCGGCGCAGTACGACGGTGAGCCCGAACCGACCGACACCGGATCGCGGAGCCGGTTCGGGCCGGACGGATAGAGTCATCTGCTCGTGAGCATCCGCATCGTCACCGACTCCGCCTGCGACCTGTCACAAGCGACCGTCGACTCCAACGGCATCAGCGTGGTGCCCCTGTCCATCCGGTTCGGTGACGAGGAGTTCATCGACCGTGTGGAGTTGTCGACCGCCGAGTTCTGGTCCCGGTGCGCTCGCGAGTCGACCCTCCCCGAGACGGCTGCGCCGGCACCCGGCCAATTCGAGGCGACCTATCGACAGCTCGCCGCCGACGGGGCGACCGGAATCGTCGTGGTCTCACTCTCGGGTGCACTCTCGGCGACGCTGCAATCGGCCGAGCTCGCCGCTCGCTCCGTCGCCGATCTCGTTCCGGTCCGGGTCATCGACAGTCGGAGTGTGAGCCTCGGACTCGGAACGATCGTCCTGGCCGCCGCGCGACGGGCGGCCGAAGGCGGTTCCATCGACGAGGTCGCCGAACTCGCCGATGATCTCGCTGCACGGACCAAGGTGTTCGGAGCACTCGACACCCTCGACAACCTGAAGAAGGGTGGACGCATCGGAAACGCCAAGGCGTTCCTCGCGACCGCCCTGTCGATCAAGCCGATCATCGCCGTCGTGGACGGCGTGGTGGAAGAGGCCGGGAAGCAGCGCACCCGGTCCAAAGCCTTGCGGTTCCTCGTCGACCAGGTGGCGGCGCACGGCGAATCGGTTCGAGACCTGGCCGTACTCCATGCGGACTGCACCGACGTCGACGAGTTCGTCGACATGCTCCGTCCGAGCTTCGCCGGCGACATCGTGATCGGCGAGATCGGTCCGGTGATCGGCACCCACGCCGGTCGGGGCACCATCGGCGTGGCGTTCAGCGTCGCCGACTGACCATCGGGATCACGGCGTCGGCAGGATTGCCCGGTCCGTCAGGACCGGGCCAACTAGCGTGACGATCGATCATGGCACCTGCCGCGCCCCCTCCTCAGTCCGCGCCGTCCGGACAATTGCTCGCCGGTCGATATCGGCTGGAGCGTCGCATCGGCCAGGGCGGTATGGCGGAGGTCTGGGTCGCCACCGATCTCGATCTCGATCGCCAGGTCGCGGTCAAGTGGCTCAAGAACAATCTGGCGTTCGATCCGATCGTCGCCGAGCGGTTCCGACGAGAGGCGATCGCGGTCGCTCGACTCAGCCACCCGAACATCGTCGCCGTGCACGACGTGTGCCTCCACGAGGGGCGTCAGGCCGTCATCATGCAACTGGTCGACGGCAAGAGTCTTCGCCAACTGCTCGACACCCAAGCACGGCTCGGACCCGAGTTGACCATCCACATCGGGGCCTGCATCGCCGGAGCCCTCGACGAAGCCCATCGAGCGGGCTTCGTCCATCGTGACGTGAAGCCGGCGAACATCCTCGTCACCTCCGACGGTCGAGTACTCCTGACGGACTTCGGGATCGCGAAGGGACTGCAATCGGGCGACGACGACCTCACCAGCGAGAACGTGATGATGGGAACGGCGAAATACCTCTCGCCGGAGCAGGTTCGCGGGCACCGCTTGGACGGCCGGGCCGACCTCTACTCACTCGGCCTGGTGCTCTACGAATGCCTGGCCGGTCGGGTGCCGTTCCTCGGCGAGAGCGACACCGCCACCGCCCTCGCCCGTCTCCAACGCGACCCCACCGATCTCGCCCACCTCCGACCGACCTTGCCGATCGGACTCGTGAACCTGATCCACCAGACCTTGGCGCGCAACCCGTCGCACCGACCCGCCAGTGGCGCCGACCTCCGTGCTGCCCTGCAGGCCGTCGACACCACTCCACCTCAGATCGATCGGACGCCGGTCGAACCGCCCGCCCGCCTGGCCCACCCACCACGCAAGGCCCTCGGTGCCGGACCGGGCATTCCCGGCGAACCCGGCGTGGCCCTTCCGCCGACCGGCCGACGAGGTGAGGCACGTGCCGACGACACGACGCCCCGGGTCACGGGAACCGTTCCACCACGCCACCGTTCGGCACCTCCGGGCGACACGACCCCTGCCGCACCTCGGCCGGTGAGGGGTGCACCGGCGCGTTCGAACGATCAACGGTGGGGACCATCCCTGATCGTGGTCGGTGGGATGCTCGCCACTGCGATCGTCGTTGCGTTCGTGTTGTTCATCCGGGTCAATCGGGGCGACGTCGACGAGGTGGGACCAACAGCGACGACACCCGTCGGTGAGCTCGGGTCGCCGGTCGTCGGACCGGCACCGGTGATCAGCGCTGACGCCTCTGACGCCTCTGACACGTCCGACCTCCCGACACCCGTCGTCCCGTCCGATGACGCGACCATCGTGCGATTGACGGCCTGGGACCCGGACGGTGACAACGCGACCGAGAACGACGCCCTGACGGTGCTCGCGCTCGCGGACGGGGAGCCGTCGAGCTACTGGCCGACCGAGTGCTACCAGGACCAGTACCTCGGCGCGAAGCGAGGTGTGGGCTTGATCGTCGAACTCTCGAACCCGGTCACCGGCGGGACGGTGAGTGTGACCGTCGACCACGGTCCCTACCAACTCGACGTGTTCACCAGCAGCGGGTCGCGTGCGCCGACCGACCTCGACGGCTGGGAGCGCTCCGGTTCGACTCGGTACGCCGACGAGCCGGAGACGGTCGAGGTCGACGTCCCGGAGAACACGTCCCATGTCCTGCTCTGGCTGAAACAGCTCGGGCTGGACGACGCCTGCAGTTCGGCCAATCCGTACCGAGGTCGACTGGCCGAGATCTCGTTCCGATCGTGAGCGGACGGCCCGACTCCGACCTGGCGCGCGCGGCGGGTTCCGGCGATGGTCGAGCGATGGAGGAACTCCTCACCCGACACTTCCCGATGATTCGCGCCGTCTGTCATCGCATCGCCGGAGCGAGTCGGGACGGCGACGACGCGACGCAGGAAGCCCTGATCCGGATCACCCGGGGAGTCCAACGATTCGACGGTCGATCGAGCTTCTCGACATGGGCGTACCGCGTCGCATCGAACGCGGCCCTCGACGAACTCCGCCGGCGCTCCCGCCGACCCGCACTGCACGCCGTCGACGGTGACGCTCCCGAGCAGATCGACGAGATCGCCGAACGGATGGTGACGGCCAGCGCTGATCGAGACGCCGTCGAACGGGCGCTGCAGGAGTTACCGGAGGAGTTCCGCGTCGCAGTCGTCCTGCGCGACGTCGCCGACCTCGACTACGACGAGATCGCATCGGCACTCGGTGTTCCGATCGGAACGGTGAAGTCGCGGATCGCCCGCGGACGTCGACACCTGGTCGAGGTCCTCGGGAACCAGGAGCGGTGGTCTGAACGTCCAACACCCGATCCACGGACCGAACGATGAACGACGACCTCTTCCGCCGAGCCAACGCGTATCTCGACGCCGGACCGACACCCGGTGGAGATCGGCGCGAGCTCGTCGATGTCGAGCTCGCTGACGCCGTCGCCGACCTCGAACAGGTGCGTGTTCGCCTCCGCGACGTCGATCCGGCGCCGACCGGGACGATGGAGCGAATGATCGAGACGGCGATGTCGCGGTACACGACCTCGACCGTCACCGGTGGTGACCGATCACGGCCGAACTCCTCGACCGGACGGGTGTTGGGACTGGCGGCTGCGTGCATCGCCGTGCTGGCGGTGGGGTTCGTCGCTGCTCGGGCACTTCAGCGGTCGCCGGTTCAGGACGAGACCCGAGTCGGCATCGAGATCGCGGCCGAGGAGTCGGCGGAGGAATCCGCTGCGTTCGACGTGGCCGATGCTCTGACCGTCGGCGAACCCGGCGTGGCCGATCCGTCGGAGGTCACCGCAGCAGCGGCGGCGGCCGATGACGCCCGGTCGGAGATCGCCGCTTCCGAACTGACCGCAGCCACCGAGGAAGCAGCTTCGGAGAGCACCGAGTCGATGGTCGTCGAGGACGCACTCGAGCCTCGACCCGTGGTCGAACTCGGCGAGGTCCTGACCACTCCGGAGGAGCTCGGCTCCGTCGGCTCCGCGTTGCTCGCCATGGCGGAGGCCGGTTCGCTCCCGCCGACCCCCAATACGAGTTGCCCGGTACCAGGAGTGCTCGGGCGAGCGACGTATCGACTCGGTGAGAGCGAGTTGGACGTCCTCGTCGCGGTCGAGGTCGAGGCCGGCACGGTGTCGGCCTACGACGCCGACACCTGTGGCCTGGTGGTCAGCGGTCCGCTGTTCTCGGACTGATCCGAACCCGAGCCCGTGTGCCGCTCCAGCGGTCACACGGCTAGTGTCCTCGTCATGCCGGGCAACCCATTGACCGACGAGAACTGGGCCGCCGACGTCACGACGCGGATCACCGGTCTGGTGGGTACGGTTCGGGACAAAACCGCAGGGACGGCGGTCACGGTCGTCAGGATCGTCGTGTTCGCCATGTTGGCGCTGTTCCTCATGGCGATGGCCGTGACACTGCTCCTGATCATGTCGACACGGGCCCTGCAGTCGTTGCTCGACATCTGGATGTCGTGGGAACGAGCGGTGTGGGTGAGTTACTTCATCCTGGGTGGAATGCTGACCCTGGTCGGTGTGTTGCTCCTGTCCCGCCGCCAGCGAGCCTGAAGTCCGGACGACCTCGGCGCACAGCGAGCGAGTCCTGCCACCAACGAACACGGGAGCACCATGTCCGACACGCGAGACGTCATCATCATCGGTTCCGGACCGGCCGGACTCACGGCGGCCATCTACACCGCCCGAGCGAGTCTCGCTCCACTCGTGATCGAGGGTGAACCATCGTCCACGTCCGATCAACCGGGCGGTCAGTTGATGCTCACGACCGAGGTGGAGAACTTCCCTGGATTCCCGACCGGGATCATGGGCCCGGAGTTGATGATGAACTTCCGTGCCCAAGCCGAGCGTTTCGGATCCGAATTCCTCACGGACAAGGTGACCCGGGTGGATTTCTCGGAACGGCCGTTCCGAGTTTGGGTGCGGGACACCGAGTACCGGGCTCGTACCGTCATCGTCTCGACCGGCGCCCGTTCGCTGATGCTCGGCCTGGAGGCCGAATCTCGACTCCTCGGTCACGGTCTGTCGACCTGTGCCACGTGCGACGGCTTTTTCTTCCGTGGTCACCGGATCGCCGTCATCGGCGGTGGTGATTCGGCACTCGAAGAGGCCACCTTCCTCACGAAGTTCGCCGAGAAGGTCACGATCGTCCACCGGCGCGACGAACTCCGGGCCAGCAAGATCATGCAGGAACGGGCGTTCGCCAATCCGAAGATCGAGTTCCTCTGGAACCACACCGTCAGTGACATCCGAGGCGTCGACAAGGTCGAAGGCATCGAGGTCACCAACACGGTCGACGGCACGGTGTCCGACCTCGATGTCACCGGCGTGTTCGTGGCCATCGGCCATCGACCGAACACCGACCTCTTCGCCGGGCAACTCGATCTCGAGGACAACGGCTACCTCCGGACACGCCCCGACTCGAGCGAAACCAATGTCCCCGGTGTGTTCGCATGTGGTGACGTCCAGGACCAGACCTACCGCCAAGCGATCACCGCCGCCGGCTCCGGTTGCATGGCGGCGATCGACGCCGAACGGTGGTTGGAATCACACGGTCACGACTGATCCTCGGTACCACGCTCGGTAGACTCGCACCGACCGTACGGACCACCGGAGGACTTTTCATGGCCAATGGCATCACCACATTGACAACGGCGACGTTCGACGAGAC
Organism: Ilumatobacteraceae bacterium; assembly: GCA_049458915.1. GTDB lineage: Bacteria > Actinomycetota > Acidimicrobiia > Acidimicrobiales > Ilumatobacteraceae > Ilumatobacter. Next base: position 15,034 of record JBMUCX010000043.1, on the reverse strand, counting down.
GGTGGCCGGCTCACCGGTACCGGTGCTGGTCGATTTCTGGGCCGAGTGGTGTGGTCCGTGCAAGCAGATCGCGCCGGTCCTCGAGGAGATGTCCACCGAGTTGAGCGGGCGTCTCACGATCGGCAAGCTCAACGTGGACGAACACCCCGACATCGCGATGCGCTTCAGCGTCATGAGCATTCCGACCCTGTTGCTCATCGACGGTGGCGACGTGAAGAAGCGGATCGTCGGCGCCAAGGGCAAAGGCGCCCTGATGCAGGAGCTCGACGGATTCCTGGACAATTCCCACTGAGATCAGGCGCCGCCGGTGAGGCGGTTCGGGATCTGCAACGACGTTTGGCCACGGCCGGTTACGCGCCGGTCGGTCCCGTGTCGGGCGAGTTCTGTACCGCTACGTCTGCAGCCGTCCGGAGCTTTCAGGAGCACCGTGGGCTGATCGTGTCCGGCGAGTGCGACGAAGAGACCTGGCGGGCGGTGGTGGAGGCGACCTGGAAACTCGGGGATCGTCTTCTGGTGCTCACGGCACCGAACCTCCGGGGTGACGACGTCGCGGAACTCCAAGCCCAGTTGGGTCGACTCGGATTCGACGCCGGTCGGGTGGATGGCATTTTCGGCCCGTCCACCGCTCATGCCCTCGCCGACTTCCAACGGAACTGCGGTCTCAACCCCGATGCGGTGTGTGGCCCGGACACGGTGAGCGCGCTCGCCGTCCTGGCGCGGCAGAGCGGGTCGGGCCCGGGGGTCTCGACGGTGCGCGAACGCGACCAGTTGACCGCTGTGACCCGGTCGTTGTCCGAACTGCGGATCATCGTCGGTCAGTTCGGAGGATTGAGTTCGTTGTCGCGCCGACTCGTGCAGGGACTCCGCCAGCGCGGGGCACTGGTCGTCACGTCCGACGAACCCGATGCCTCCAGCCAAGCCCGTTCGGCGAACCGATTCGCGGCCACGGTGTACGTCGGCCTCGAATCCCGACCCGCGGAACACAGCGTCGTGCACTTCTACCAGGTGCCCGAGTTCGAATCGGCCGGAGGACGAGCGTTGGCGGAACGAATCGCTGCCGAGTACGGCCGGTATCCGACCCTCCCGCCACTCCTGGTCAAAGGAATGCGTTTGCCCGTGCTCCGAGAAACCAGGATGCCTGCCGTGCTGTTCGCCATCGGGCCGGTTCAGTCGACGCTCGATCACGCGGCGGCGCTGGTGGATTCGATCGTCGACGCGCTCGAGTCGTGGGCGGACTGCCCGATCGACTCGTCGACCGATGACACCTCGTCGACCGATGACACCTCGTCGACCGATAGCACCTCGCCGTGATGCTCAAGTATCGACCTGACTGGCGTTATCCACAGACTTGTCCACTCCCTGTGGTTCGACCTCACGCGCGAGGTCAGAGTTTCCACAATGAAAGTACGGACTTTTTGGTGGAGCGCCCACCATCACCGTCGACAAGATGTCGATGTCGAGGGTCAGTCCTCGACGTGTGATGCGGTCTCCGGTGACCGCCCGGGGCGGGTGATCACCCGATAGATCCGCTCCAGATCGGCGAGGTCAGCGAATTCGATCGTGACTCGGCCCTTCTTCGCCGTCATCTGCACACTCACCCGAGTCGACAGTTGCTCACCGAGCAATTGCTCCAGCTCGAGCAATCCTGGTGGACGGAGACGGGTGGATGGCGTGAGGCCGGCACCGTCGTTCGATGGAACCAGTTGGTCCTCCACGTCGCCGCTCGGCCCCGACGTCGACTCGGCGGAACCCTCCGCCGTTGCCGTCATCTCGCGTACCGCGAGTTCGACGGCACGAACGGTCCACCCCTCGTCCACGGCGCGACGGGCCAACTCCTCCTGCATCCCACGATCCGCGCTGCCGAGCAAAGCTCTCGCGTGCCCAGCTGAGAGTTGCCCGTCAGCCAGGAAGTGCTGGATCAGCGGCGGGAGACCGAGAAGCCGAAGTGTGTTGGTGATCGTCGATCGGTTCTTGCCAACCCGTTCAGCCACCTGTTCGTGCGTCAACCCGAAATCGTCGATCAACTGTTGATAGGCCGCCGCCTCCTCCAGTGCCGTCAGGTCTTGCCGATGGAGGTTCTCGATGAGCGCCTGCTCGACCGAGGACATGTCATCGGCGAGACGAATGACGGCGGGAATCGAGACGAGGCCAGCGCGAGTGGCGGCACGCCACCGCCGCTCACCGGCGATCAACTCGAACGCGTCGCCGACGGGCCGCACCAAGATCGGCTGGAGCACTCCGATCTGCTGGATCGAGGCCGTCAGCTCCGACAGTGACTCCTCATCGAAGTGCAGTCGGGGTTGATGTGGGTTCGGAGTGATGTCGGCAACCGGAATTTCTCGGAGCACGGCCTCGCCATCATCCTCGCCGAAACCCACTGCTGTATCTCCGGGCGGGATGAGCGAGCTCAACCCTTTCCCGAGTCCACTACGACGCACCATGATGCACCTCCTTGGCGACCTCACGATACGCCACCGCACCGGGTGAGCGGGGATCGTAGATGGTGATCGGCTGGCCGAAGGACGGCGCCTCCGACAAACGCACGTTTCGAGGCACCACCGTGCGAACGACCTTGTCGCCGAAGTGCCCTCGTACCTCTTGCACCACCTGTTCGGACAACTTCGTGCGGGCGTCGTACATCACGCAGACGATCGTCGACACCTCGAGTTCCGGATTGAGGCTTCGTTTGATGAGGTCGACGTTCCGCAACAACAGACCGAGTCCCTCGAGTGCGTAGTATTCCGTCTGGATCGGTACCAGGACTTCCCGGGCCGCGGAGAGTCCGTTCACGGTGAGCAATCCCAAGGTGGGCGGGCAGTCGATCAACACGTAGTCGTAGTCATCGAGGACCGAAGCGATCGCCATCCGAAGCCTCGTCTCCCGACTGAACGCCGAGGCCAACTCGATCTCGGCGCCGGCGAGATCGAGGCTCGCGGGGGCGACGAACAGGTTTCGGACCGCAGTGGGCTCGACGCAGTTCTCCAAAGGAACATCCTGGATGAGCACGTGATACATGGAGGACTCGAGTCCTCGATTCTCGATACCGAGGCCCGTCGATGCATTGCCCTGCGGGTCGAGGTCCACCACCAGCACTCGAAGACCCAGTTCGGCCAGACAGGCGCCCAGATTGACGGTGGTGGTGGTCTTTCCCACGCCGCCCTTCTGGTTCGCCACCGCGATGACGCGCGGGAGTGACCGTGGGGGAGTGACGACTTCGGGGTCATTCATTCATGACAGTCTGGCCGAACCGGGGGCGAAACGCGCGGATCCCTGCGATGTCGATGGCTCAAGGGCGACGCGTGCGGCTCGAATGTTCCACGTGGAACCATCGGATCATCAACGGTCTCGGAGAACGGTTGCAGGACGACCCGGCAGCACCCGTCGTCGCGTTGCCAGCACAGACACCCGGCAATGACGCGGAACCGGCTCCGGTCGAACACTGACCACGCCCCGAGTGTTCCACGTGGAACCATCGGATCGTCATCGAATCCTGGTCATCGTCCAGTGGGGCTGGATCTCGACGGTTCCGTCCCGGCTACTCCGCCACAATGGTTCCACGTGGAACGTCCGATCGACAGCAGACCCGTCGAACCCCGGCGTGGTGGTCGCTCAGAGCACCTCTAGTGTTCGTCGGGTCGACCGGTGTCGGATCTCGACGGATCCACATCCCGATGGATCCACACGGAACGGAACAGGATCCCGGCTGCGTCAGAGGTCGGCGGAAGGGGGCGTTGATCCGCCCTCGGGGTGCTGTGTCACGGCGAGTTCGAAACAGCGCACGGCCCCGACACGAGCCGTTCGGACACCCAACTCGTCGAGCAACTGCGTCCGCCACCGATCACCCTCGGGGGGTTCACTGATGACGATCACGCCACCCGGGCGGATCAACCGCACGCCACGGCGGAGCGTCGACTCCGGGGGGCCGAAACCGCGAGCGGTCACGGCATCGAAGCGGTCTCCTCGATGCTGCACGTCTGCGATCACCCCGTCCACGTCGGTGTGCCGGACCTCGACGTGTTCGAAGCCGAGGCGTCGGACCATTCGTTGCAGGAAATCCGAGCGCTTCTCACGCCGCTCGACCAAGACCACCCGGACATCAGGTCGGGCCGAGGCGATCACGAGCCCGGGGAGTCCCCCACCACTCCCCAGATCGATCACCGCTGATCCAGGCACGAGCGAACGAAGTGCCTCCACGAACCACCACGCATGCTCCACGGCCGCGACCACCGAACCCGGCCCGATCATGCCGAGGCTCTGCGCCTCGGACAGCGCTCCCACGACATCATCGTGGGCCCTCATGTCAGGCGGGGCTGATGACTACCCGACGCATCGGATCGTCACCTTCGGAACTGCTGGTGACACCCTCGACGCCGGACAGCACGTCATGAACGATCTTCCGGTCCGCCGACTGCATCGGTTCGAGGGCTTTGGGGCGACCCGAGGCGATGACCTCGTCGGCAACCGTCGTTGCGAACCGTTCCAACGCCACGCGACGCTTGGCGCGATACCCGGCGACGTCGATGCGAAGCCGCGTCTCGTGGTCCCCCAGTCGGCGCTGCGCCGCCACACGAGCGAGGTCCTGCACGGCGGACAACGTCCGGCCACCGTGGCCGACGAGGAGTCCGAGTTCCGACCCCACCACGGCGACGTCGATTTCCGTGCCGTCGATGGCCGCTGTGGCGGTTCCGTTGGCACCGAATGCTTCCACGAGTCCCGTCATGAACGTCACGGCCGCGGCTCCGACCGCTTCCACGTCCACCGGCTCGCCGTTCGTTCCCTGATCATCCATGTTCGTGTCCTTTCGCGATGCGCTCGCCGATCCCGACGACTTCTTCTGCGGTGCGCCTTCACCTGATCCTCGTTGGCGTTGTTTTCCTGATCGGGACCGGTCGGACCCAGCGGGATCACGCGGCTTCGGCGCCTCCGAGGTCGGAGGATGTTCGGTCGACTCCGCCGCCGACTCGGCCCGGCGTCCCCGACCGCGGTTTCGCCGATCGATCTTCGGACGAACGGGTGACGGCTTCACCCGAGCGCGGACCCGGGCCTCACCACGCACCCGCCCGAACAACCCGGCCTTCGGCTCTTCCAGGATCTCGAACTCGGCCTCGTCGGCGCTGACCCGGAGTTCGTCGAGGGCGATGTCCTTCGCTTCCTCGACCGACTTCGCTGTCGTCTCCACCCATTCCATGTCAGTCATTCTCCCTCTTCGTTCGAACACAGGTGCATCCGTCCGCACCGACCATGTTCATCGCTTCCGTCGTTTGTCACCCGAACCCGACGGACGGCCACCGGAACCGCCCTGCTTCCGGGAGGCCGGCCGTCCCGCTCGCTGCGTCGAGGTCGGCCGGTTCTTCGGTGGGGTCGTCCGCTTGGAAGGACGCACCGCCTCGTTTGCCGTCTCGGTGGTCGACCGCTTCGACGCCACCTCACGCCGCACCTGGGCGAGTCCTCCGCCGCCGCCATCGGTCTTGGCCAACTCGCGAGCCTGCTCGCTCGCTCGCTGCGCTTGCCGCCCCAGCGACTCCTCACCACCATAGAACCGCTTGGTGATGTAGAACTGCTGAATGATCCTCAGGATCGACTGGACGATGTAATAGACGACCAGTCCGAGGAGGAAGAAGATCTGGAACACGGCGAACACGACCGGCAGGTACTGCATCAGTTTCTGCTGCGCCGGCGACATCGTCGGGCTCACCGCCGCCCGAGCAGCCACCATGCGCTGCTGGAAGAAGTACAGCAAGCCGAGCACGACGACGAGCAAGGCGTAGATCAAGCCCTGGACGAAGTCCTGGCCGAGCATTTGCGACGGCGACACCGACAGATCGAGACCGAACGACGACATCTCCTGTTGCCGAACGAGTGATTGGTACAACTCCGATCCCTCGGACAGGTACCGGGGCACGAAGCCGATCGTGGCCGGATCCTCGCCGCCCGCACGCAACACGGCCTCGGCGACGAGCAGATTCCCTCCGGCCGGACGGTAGGTCATGCCCGTCAGGATCCGGAACATGACGATGAAGACCGGCATCTGCGCCACGAGCGGCAAGCAGGACGCCATCGGATTGACCTTGTGCTCCTGATAGAGCTTCATCATCTCTTCGTTGAGCTTCTGGCGATCGTTCCGGTGCTGCGCCTGCAACTTGCGCATCTCGGGAGCGAGCCGCTGCATCTCGAGCATGCCCTTCGTGCTCTTCAGGATCAGCGGCGTGACCAGCAACATCACGATGCCGGCGATCAAGCTGATCGCAAAGGCATAGTTGTGGGTCAGGTCGTACAACCACGCCAGGACCGCGGCTGGAATGTCGAACATCAGTTCCCCTCGCTCATCTCACGTCAGGTGTTTCGTGACCCGGTACCGGGTCGTAGCCGGACGGCCCGAACGGGCGACACCTCGACAATCGCCGCACCGTCAACCACAACCCACGACCGGCACCGTGGGTCTTGATCGCTTCGAGACCGTATTCAGAACATGTCGGGAAGAACCGGCACGGAGACGGACGTCCCTCCACAGCACGTTGGTACATCACGATCGATCGGAGCATCAATCGCTGCATGGCGCCAGTCGTCACCGTGACGTCGGGCGACGCCGGATCCGGTCGATCAACCGTTCCAGATCGTTCCGGACCTCGCCGAACGTCAGCTCGGCCGACACATGTCGGTGCGGGCCGATCAGCAACACCCCCGGCGGGAGCGATTCGTGTCGATCCGTCTCGGCGAGGAGTGCCCGGAGACGCCGCCGAAGTCGATTCCGCCGCACCGCCGAGCCGTACCCGCGCGGAATCGCATACGCGACCGACGTCGAGGACGCCTCGGAATCCGGGAGCCAGGTGCACCAGAGCACCGAACCCGGGATCCGATGACCCGCGCGAGTCGCAGCCTGCAACTCGCCCCGGCCCCGGATCGCCGAGATCACGCCGAAAGGCGGGCGCGACCCTTGGCGCGGCGATTCTTCAGGACGGCCCGTCCGGCACGAGTGCTCATCCGGGCCCTGAAGCCGTGCTTTTTCGCACGACGATGGTTGTTCGGCTGGAACGTACGCTTCACGTCGATCTCCTCACCATCCCCGGGCGACACACTCAGCCGGGATGGACGCTTCATCGGCGGTGACGCATCCAACACGCCACTCGACTCGCCCAGGCTACGGTGATGGCTCTCCGACGGCAACTACGCCACTCGTCGGCAGGTCGAGCTCGGCCGCAGGCCCTGGAAAACGATGGCCCCGGGCGTGGTAGCGTGATCTCCCCGTCCGACGGCGAACCGTCGACCAGCCGGTTGTCCCCACCTGTGGACAATCATGTGGACCGTCGACCGGGGAGTCGGACACGGTCGGCGTCGCACGGCCCGGAATCCGAGCGGGGAAGCCGGCCACCTGCGGTGGTGCGAGCCGACGTGATCTGAAATGACCGGGTCTGAAACGACCGGATCTGACATGACAAGGTGAATCGACATGCGAAACGGCGTGACATGAACGACCAGGCGGAGATCTGGGCAGCCGTCGCCCAACTCCTGCGCGCCCAGTTGACCGAGTCGGTCTGGTTCTCCACGTTCGCCGAGGTGACGCCCGTGGTCGACGACGACGACCACCGGCTCGTCCTGCACGTTCCGAACAACCTCGCACGCGACCGGATCCTCACCCGCTACCAACCCCTGATCCTCGACGCACTTTCCGAGATCGGGTGCGGTGATCGCTCGTTCGACGTGCTCATCACCCACCCCGAACCGATGGTCCACCAGTCGACGACCACGACCGAGTCGGCGACGACGAGCACCGCTCCGACCGACCAGCGCAACGACGGCACGAGCACTGACGAGGCGACCCCCGGAGAGCGCTCGGCATCGGCGAGTGCGATCTCCGTGGCCGGATTGAACCCTCGGTACACGTTCGAGACCTTCGTCAAGGGCGCGTCCAACCAGTTCCCGCTGGCCGCTGCACTCCGGGTCGCCGAAACGCCGGCACGGAGCTACAACCCGCTCTTCATCTACGGATCCGCCGGCCTCGGCAAGACCCACCTCCTGCACGCGATCGGGCACTACGTCCACGCCAACTACCACCATCACCTGGTTCGTTACGTGTCGACCGAGACGTTCATGAACGAATACGTCGACGCCATCCGGTCCAACTCGATGCCGAACCTTCGGTCCAAGTACCGCGACATCGACGTGTTGCTGATCGACGACGTCCAGTTCCTCGAGGGCAAAGAAGGACTGCAGGAAGAGTTCTTCCATACGTTCAACTCGCTCCACGGAGCCAACAAACAGATCGTCATCAGCTCGGACCGCATGCCCGACAACATCCCCACGCTCGAAGAGCGTCTGCGCGGACGGTTCAAGTGGGGTCTGATCACCGACATCCAGCCGCCGGATCTCGAAACACGGCTCGCCATCTTGAGGAACAAGGCAGAACGGGAACGGGTCTCCGTCCCCGCAGAAACGCTCGAATTCATCGCTTCGAAGATCTCCACCAACATCCGTGAGCTCGAAGGCGCACTCATCCGCGTGACGGCATTCGCCAGCTTGAACCGGATCCCGATCACGACGGATCTGGCACAGCAACAGTTGGCGGACCTGCTGACGGAATCCTCGTCGAAGCCTCGGACGGACGAGGAACTGCTGGGTGACATCGCCCGGATCCTCAACTTCGACGTCGTCTCACTCCGCGGGAAGAGTCGGCAACGACCGTTGGTCACGGCGAGACAGATCGCCATGTACGTGTTCCGTGAACAGACCGACCTCAGTTATCCGGCCATCGGACGACTCTTCGGCGGTCGCGACCACACCACCGTCATGCACGCCGTCGAGAAGATCCAACGGCAACTCGGTGAACGCCAGGCGATCTACGAGCAGGTCACCGAGGTCCTGCAGAAACTGAAAATGCAATGAGCAACATCTGCATCGCTCCCGTGAACCAGTGGACGAACCGGTGGACGAACCGGTCCTGTTCGGTGGACAACGTTCGGTCATCCACCGAATCACACGACCGTCATCCGCGCGCTGCGGACGGCGGTGGACAACGCGGCGCGCCCGGTCAGGGCCTCTACGCTGGTCGGACATCGAGTTGTCCACAATCCACAGCACCTAGTACTCCTGCTAATTCGATTCATCACACATTGGGGAGAAGGGCCACATCATGAAGTTCCGTTGCGAACGAGAGACCCTCGCCGACGCGCTCATCACCGCCGGACGCGCTGCGACGAGCCGCACCGGCACGTTGCCCGTGTTGTCGGGCGTGCGCCTCGATGTCGGGACCGAGATGCTCACCGTGACGGGGACCGACCTCGAACTGACGATTCAGCTGTCCGTGCCGGTGCACGTCGATCGGCCGGGTACGGCGGTGGTGCCGGCTCGACTGGTCGGTGAGATCGTGCGGTCGTTGCCGGCCGGCGGTGTCGAGGTGCGTCTGGAGAGCGAAGACGAGATGGTCATCAGTACCGGACGCTCTCAGTTCTCGGTCCGTCCACTGTCGGTCACCGATTATCCGATGCAACCCGAGATGTCGGGCGACCCGGTGACCCTCGAGAGTTCGGTCGTGGCCGATGCTCTCCGCCAAGTGGTGCGAGCGGCGTCGTCGGATGATGCCCGAGCGATCCTCACCGGGGTGTTGATCGCTGCCGAGGACGACGGGGTGAAGATGGTCGCGACCGACTCGTATCGGCTCGCGGTCAGGGATCTGCCCCAGTCGTCGATGCTCGCTGCCGGGCAGAAGGTCTTGGTCCCGGGGAGGGCGCTCGCCGAACTCCAGAGGATCCTGTCCAGCGGATCGGACCTCGTGGTCCGCTTGGGATCCCGTGAGGCGGTGTTCGAGGTCGGCTCGACCAGGTTGATGACCCGATTGATCGAGGGTGAGTACCCGAACTACCGGAACCTGCTGCCGAATCAGTATCCGAACATCTTGACGGTGGCCCGCGAGGCGCTGCTCGACGCGCTCCGACGGGTGAAGATCTTGGCGCTCGACTCCACTCCGGTCCGGCTCGAACTCGGTGGCGACACGGTTCGTCTCCGGGCGATCGCTCAGGACGTCGGCAACGCCCACGAAGAGATCGACGCCCGGTACGAGGGGACGGACATGACGATCGCTTTCAATCCCGAGTACTTCGCCGCCGGTCTCGACGCGATCGAGGGTGACGAGGTGACGTTGAACACGATCGACCCGATGAAGCCCGCGGTGCTTCGCGGTGTGGGCCACGACGACTACCTGTACCTCCTCATGCCGGTCCGCGTTCCCTGATCAGCGGTCCGGTGCGGTCATGATCGTCGAGCGGTTGGAGCTCGTCGACGTCCGCAACTATCGGACGGCGACGTTCGATCTGACGGACGGCGTGACCGCCGTACTCGGACGGAACGGTCAAGGCAAGACGAACCTGGCCGAGTCGCTCGCATATCTGGCCACGCTGTCCAGCTTCCGCGGGGCCCCACCCGAGGCCTTGATCCGAGCCGGGAGCGACAGTGGGATCATCCGGGCCACGATCCGCGACGACGACGGTCGCGAGGTGCTCGTCGAGGCGGAGTTGTCGCGGACCGGCCGGAACCGGGTCCAGGTCAATCGGCAGCGCCTCGGCCGAATTCGCGAGCTGCTGGGCGTGATCAGGGTCAGTGTGTTCGCTCCCGACGATCTCGTGATGGTGAAAGGGGGGCCCGGCGATCGACGGCGGTTCCTCGACGACACGCTGGTCGCGTTGCGAACGAGTCACGATGCCGCCCGGCTCGAACTCGATCGCGTCGTCCGTCAGCGCAACACCCTGCTCAAGCAGGCCGGAGGTCGTCTCAGTGACGACGTGGCCGTCACCCTCGACGTCTGGGATGCGAAGTTCGCCGAACTCGGTGATCGGTTCGGACACGCCAGGGCGACACTCGTCGCTCGTTGCCGACCGATGGTGGCGGAGGCCTACTCACAACTCGCCGGGGTCGACGTCCCCGTCGATCTGATCTACGAACCGGAATGGCGACGGTCCGGCCTCGCTGCGGCACTCGCAGCGGCGCGAGAGACCGACGTGCGCCGAGCCATCTCCACGGTCGGCCCCCATCGTGACGAGGTGGACCTCTCGCTCATGGGTCTTCCCGCCCGGACGCATGCATCGCAGGGTGAACAGCGAACCCTCTCACTCGCGATGCGTCTCGCCGCTCATCGTCTCGTCGCCGAACGCTCCGGCAGCACACCGGTCCTGGTGCTCGACGACGTCCTGTCCGAACTCGACCCCGGGCGAGCCACCGCCCTCCTGCAGCACCTTCCACCGGGGCAGGTGATCATCACCTCGGCCTCGCCGCTTCCGCCGGCGGCTCGACCCGATCGGATCGTGTACATCGACGCCGGCGCCGTCGTGGAGTCGCCGGAGTACGGTGACCCCGATGCGTGAGGGACATCGTGATCCGGTGACCGTTTCGTCGTCGTTGGACGCCGTCGTCCGATCGTTGCGTGGGCCGGATCGGTCGACCGTGAGCGGCCTGTTCGGACGTTGGGACGACGTGGTCGGCGATCAGGTGGCTGCACACGTCCGTCCGCTGAAACTCGATGCGGGGGTGCTCCTGGTGGAGGTCGATGATCCCGCTTGGGCGACTCAGGTCAAGTTCCTCGCCGGGACGATCATCGAACGTCTGGCCGACGTGGCAGGGGTCCGGGTCGATCGGATCGAGGCGCGTGTCCACGGTGTCGCCGGTCGGCGCGGAGCGGCACGGCGTCCGGCGGGTTGAACCAGCCTCCGGTGCGGCTCGCTGGCATCATGTCCACATGTCCGATCAGCATGGTTCGTTGAAGTCCCGTCTGCAGGCCGATCTCACGGCTTCGATGAAGGCTCGTGATGAGGTCGCGACCTCGACGATCAGGATGTTGAGGTCGGCCATCACGAATGCAGAGGTCGCCGGCGACACCGCGGTCGAACTCGGCGACGACGAGGTGATCGCCGTGTTGCGATCCGAGGCGAAGAAGCGGGTCGAGGCCGCCGAGGTGTACGACCAGAACGGGCGTCCGGAGTCGGCCGACAAGGAGCGAGCCGAGTTGCTCGTCATCGAGCGGTATCTCCCGGCATCGATGTCGGATGACGATCTCGTCGTCATCGTCGACGAGGAGATCGCCGCTGCTGCGGCGTCCGGGGCCGAAGGGGGCCGGGCGATGGGTGCCGTGATCAAGGCGGTGCGGGAACGTGCCGGCGCATCGGTGGACGGTGGGCGCATCGCGGCGATGGTGAAGTCGCGGCTGGGACTCTGACCGGTACCAGTTCGTTCAGCAGAGTTCATTCGACGGTCACCTCGGGCGGGGGAGTGGTTCACCCGTGCCGCGTACCGTCCGACGTGCACTCGACGCCCGGTCGTTCGGCGCCCTCCTCGATCGCTCGGTCCGGCTGACGGTGCTCTGCACCGGGTGTCCCCCGGCCGGCCGGTTCCTGGGCCCCGCCCCTCCCCCAGGGGTCCGGGAGCCCGCCGGATGCGACCGATTCGACGCACACCCCTCTGGTAGGATGACATCGTTGCGATTCGTCATCGACCGACTCGTCGTCGACACGGCCCGGGTCATCCGCCGACCGAACGTCTGATCGACGTCGTCCGCAGATGTCGGTGCCGATCGACCGGTCCCGGCGACGTCGCCCCGAAACCGAGATCCTGAACGCCCGAAGCGCCCCGAACTGAGGTCCTGAGTGTCCACCGACACCTCCACCACCGAGTCCCCGAAGCCGTCCAAGCAGGGCACCGCCGACTACGGCGCCAAGGACATCCAGGTCCTCGAGGGACTCGATCCGGTTCGGAAGCGTCCTGGCATGTACATCGGTTCGACCGGTCTGGCGGGCCTCCACCATCTCATCTGGGAAGTCGTCGACAACTCGGTCGACGAAGCGATGGCTGGGTACTGCGACAGGATCGTGGTGGCCCTGACGGCCGATGGCGCGTGTCGTGTCGAGGACAACGGTCGCGGGATCCCCGTCGACCCGTACACCTCGGGCCAGCACAAGGGCAAGAGCGCTGCCGAGGTGGTGCTCACCGTGCTCCACGCCGGCGGAAAGTTCGGCGGTGAGGGCTACAAGGTGTCCGGCGGGCTCCACGGCGTCGGTGTCTCCGTGGTCAATGCACTCTCGGAGCGTCTCACGATCGAGGTCGACCGTGACGGCAAGCGTTGGTTCCAGGAGTACGCCAAGGGCGGCAAGCCGCAGGGCAAGATGCAGGTGGTCGGAGACACCCCGAAGCGTGGTCGGAGCACGGGTACCACGATCACGTTCTGGCCGGACGCCACGATCTTCCAGGCCGAGGGCACCGAGTTCGTCGCCCGGACCGTGCTCGAGCGTCTCCAGACGATGGCGTTCCTCAACAAGGGACTCGAGATCGTCTTCCGGGACGAACGCCCCGATCGCGCTCAGGACGTCACCTTCCAATACAAGGGCGGCCTCGTCGACTTCGTCAAACACCTCAACGCCTCGAAGGAACCGCTGTTCTCCAAGGTGTGCAATTTCGAGGACGAGGACGACGAGGGCCAGATGCTCGACATCGCCCTGCAGTGGAACACCGGTTACCACGAGGGCATCCACGGGTACGCCAACGGCATCTCCACCATCGAAGGTGGAATGCACGTCGAGGGGTTCCGCACGGCGCTCACCAACGCCCTCAACAAGTACGCCCGCGACAAGAACCAACTGAAAGAGAAAGACCCGAACCTCACGGGTGAAGACATCCGCGAGGGCCTCACGGCGATCATCTCCGTCAAGCTCCGCGAGCCCCAGTTCGAGGGTCAGACCAAGGCCAAACTCGGCAACGTCCCGATGCGATCCTTCGTCCAGAAGGTCGCCTACGAGCGATTGGGCGAGTGGTTCGAGGAGAACCCGACCGAATCGAACAAGGTCGTGAAGAAGGCGCTCGCCGCCGCTCAAGCCCGGGTCGCGGCCAAGAATGCCCGCAACGCCGTCCGCCGCAAGACGGCGCTCGCCGGTGCCGGGATGCCCGACAAACTGAAGGACTGCTCGTCGAAGAACGCCGACGAGTCCGAACTGTTCATCGTCGAGGGTGACTCCGCCGGTGGGTCGGCGGTCAACGCCCGCGATCCGCACCGGCAGGCGATCCTGCCGATCCGAGGCAAGATCCTCAACGTCGAGCGCGCCCGCATCGACAAGATGATGAAGAACAACGAGATCCAGGCGCTCATCACGGCGATCGGCGCCGGGGTCGGCGACGAGTTCGAGATCGACAAGGCCCGGTACCACAAGATCATCGCCCTCTGTGATGCCGATGTCGACGGCAGTCACATCCGGACGCTGCTCCTGACGTTCTTCTTCCGGCAGATGCGCGACCTGGTCGAGGCCGGGTACGTGTACATCGCCCAACCCCCGCTGTATTCGACCGAGGTCGGCAAGGAAAAGGTGTACCTGAAGGACGACGGCGCCAAGGCCCGGTTCCTCGCCGACCGGCCGAACCACAAGAAGGAGTTCCAACGCCTGAAGGGTCTCGGCGAGATGGACTGGCAGGAACTCAAGTCGACCACGATGAACCCCGACACCCGGACGCTGCTCCAAGTGACGGTCGAAGAGGCCGCCGAGGCCGATCTCGTGATGAGCGTCCTCATGGGCGACGACGTCGAGTCCCGACGTGAGTTCATCACCACCAACGCCCGCGATGTCCGCAATCTCGACTTCTGAGTCGGCCCGGAGAACCAGATCCCATGAGTGACACCCCCAATCCGCCGACCGACGGAACCGACGGGCCGGACGACCCGGGTCCGATCCAACCGATCGCCCTCCAGGAGGAGATGGAGAACTCCTTCCTCGACTACGCGATGTCGGTCATCATGTCGCGGGCCCTGCCCGACGTGCGCGACGGCCTCAAGCCGGTGCACCGCCGGATCATCTGGGACATGGAGACCCAGGGGTTCCGCCCGGACCGGCCATTCGTCAAGTGCGCCCGTGTCGCCGGTGACACCATGGCTCGGTTCCACCCTCACGGCGACAGCGCGATCTACGACGCCCTCGTACGGATGGCCCAGCCGTTCTCGCTGCGCCACCCACTGATCGACTTCCACGGCAATTACGGATCTCCGGACTTCGGACCGGCTGCTTCGCGCTAC
>JBMUCX010000042.1:0-23278 GCA_049458915.1 Ilumatobacteraceae bacterium | reverse complement strand
TCGACCGCCGCCAACCGCTCGTCGACGGCGCCGGCCCGCTCATCCACCGCACCGAGGCGCTCGTCGACCGCACCGAGACGGACATCGACCGCCGAGATCGCTGCCGACGTCTCGGCGATCGTCGCCCTCACGCTCTGCTCCAGCACGTCGACCCGGTCAGCGACGTCCGACCGCAGCGTCGTTTCGGCCTCACTCAACCGGGTGCCGAGGTCGCCGATCGAGCCGGTCACGTCGATCAATCGGGCCTCGACCTCGGAGCGGGCGGACCGGATCTCGCCGGACTGCTGATCCACCAGTTGTCGGAGCGCCGACAGGCGCTCTTCGGTGTCGCTCCCCACCCGGGCGGCGAGTTCGTCCTGACGGCGATCGAGCCTGGCGGTCGTCTCGCTCACGTAGGTCACCATTCGAGCCGCCTGGCTGTCGAAGTCGGCGAGTTGGCCGTCGAGTGTCGTCACGCGTTCGGTCAACGCTGCGACCTCGCGGCGGAGTTCGGACGCGAAGGGTTGCAACACCCGGTCGGCCATCTCGTTCACCGTCGCCTCGATGGCCGTCGAGACCTCCTGACGCACCTGTCGAACGTGATCGAGCAAGCGCCGCTCCATGGCCTCGAGCTGCTGGTCCGGAGCGGGCCGCGATGCTCTCGACCGCTGGTGACCACCGTCATCGGGTGCACCTCCACCCGACTGGACCGACAGGGCGATCTGCCGGGCCTGTTCGTCGAGCCTCGCCTCGAGGTCGGCACGATCACGTTCGACGTCGCGCCGGACGGCCTCGAGTTCGCGCACGACCGCTCCAGCGTGTCGATCGAGTTCTGCCTGCACGGCAGCCACGAGGCTGGTGCGGAACTCGTCGTTGCCCGTCGTCATGTCGCGTCGATCCTCCCGGTGGGCCGCCACGGATTCGCGGCGGCAACCCTGTGGTCCGGTCGAACGGGCACCTGCCCAGCCACCCGGACGACGACCGTTATCGGCGCCGCCCGAGCGTCGCTTGAATCTCGCACGGCCCACGACCCGGTCATGTTCGCGCTCGCACCCTGCGGCAGGGTGTCGTCGAAGGCACCGTCCCGGAGCGTGTCCGCGGGGCGGATCCTAGCCCAACGGTGCCGTCCGGTCACGGTGCGGATCCGCTGATCGGAGATCCGGATCGCCCGGGACGACGTCGAGAACGGCGTCGCACACCTCGATCGGGCTCCGGTCCTCGGTCGACACCTGAACGAATCTCCGATACGCACCTTCGCGCTCGGCGAGCAACTGCCGGATCCGACCGGGCAGGTCCGCGCCGGTGAGCATCGGACGGGACGCGACGCCATCGGCGGTGAGTCGCTCGATCACCGTCTCGGGCGAGGCCGTGAGGCACACCACCACGCCCGATGCCGCAAGCACTTCGGCGTTCACGGGGTCGACGAGCATCCGGCCGCCCGTGGCGATCACGAGACCACGTCGGCTCGCCAACTCCACGGCGAGTTCGCGCTCGAGTCGCCGGAACTCGGCCTCGCCGTGTTCGGCGAAGATCCGTGGAATCGATCCGTGACGTTCCTCGATCACGGCATCGGTATCGACGAACTCCCGACCCGACCGAGCGGCGAGAAGCCGACCGACGGTGGACTTCCCGGTCGCCATGAAACCGGTGAGGACGACGTTGCTCCGAGCGTTCGACACCGTCAGACCTCGAGCACGGTGACCGTGCCGGCGGTCCCGTCGACCTCGACGAGCATGCCGTCGACCAACCGACGGGTGGCTCCATCGACGGACACCACGCACGGGATCTCCAGCTCGCGGGCCACGATCACCGCATGGCTCATGAGCGCACCGACGTCCACCACCACACCCGCAGCCGGGAGGAACAGCGGTGTCCACGCAGGATCGGTGATCGGAGCGACGAGGATCTCGCCCGGTTCGAGTTCGTCCGCTGCGCCGGGGTCGAGCACCACGCGAACTCGACCGCGCGCGATACCCGCACAACCGGACTTCCCGGAGAGCACCGCACCTCGGTCCGCGACCGGTGTCCGACCGGACGCCGATCGCTCGGATTCGAGTTCCTCGATCGTCGGCACCTCGGCCTGCGACGTGATGAAGAAACGCGGGGAGACGGCAGCGAAGCGGTCGTACAGCGCTCTGCGCTCGGCGATCACCCCGAGTGAGCCTGCTGGCTCGGCGAGATAGGCCCGGAGTTCGGTCGAAGGTGACAGCAGTGCGACCGAGACCGGATCGTGATCACCGCCTCGCTCGGCACCCCGTCGAACCAGCTCGCGGTAGACCTGCTTGGCCGACGAGGTCAGACGCACCGCACGATCCCTGGTCGCCTCACGCGCTCTCGACCAGACCGGCGCTGCCCGAACAGCACGATCGAAGTTGAGTCGGTCGATCCGCGCCACGGCCGGACGAACCTTGGCGATCGCCGCGTCTCGTCGGCGCTGCTCGGCAACCGGATCGTGTTCGACGACGAGGCCCTCGGTGGCGATCCGCATGCGATCGACCGCCAGGAGGGCCAGTTCGGGCGTGTTCTCCCAGGTGCGACCCGACAACTCCCAGTCGTTCGGACCACGGTGCCCGTGTTCGGCGATGAACTCGGCGAACCGAACCACGAACTCGGCGGCCCAGGGTTCGTTCGCGATCCGATCGAGGAGGCCGGTGACGCCTGCGTCGAACGCCTCCGAGAGCGGTGCGGACGACCGAACGAGATCGGCGATCGCAGCCAGGGTCCGCGAGTAACTCGCCGACCTGACGTCCCCGGCGGTGCCGAGCAAATGGGTGACCAACCCCGGTTCCCCGGCCGCCACGCACGCGTCCCCCAGGATCCCGCTGACGATCGAGGCCAGTGCGGTCGAGGTCATGTGGTTCCTGAAGACGATCTCGAACGGCTGCGGCATGGCCATCAGATGGTCGAGCAATGCCTCGTCGGGTGCGTCGAGGGGAGGCCGCCCACGACCGTAGGCCTCGGCCGTTCGGAAGCTCTCCTCGACGATCGCCGGTGACTCGCGTTGCCCCAGTGCCCCGAGCACGGTCCGGAGGATCTTCATCGATGCAACGAGGCTGCGATCCCCGGACCGGGCCTCGTACGGCGGTGCGTCGGACTCGCCGAACAACGCCAGATCGATCGCCTCGGGCGACGAACCCGGAGCGCGGACACCGAGTATCCGCAGATACGACATGTTCAGATACGCATATCCGCCGTACAGACCGATGATGACCGGGTCGTCCGACGAGAAGTCACCGGGTCGGAGGACGCCGAGTCGCGCGTAGGAGTCACGCCACGCCCGCTCACCGGGGAGCACCCCCAACTCGTACGACAACGGTGTCAACACCTCGGGGAAGACCTCGCCGACGTTGCCGCGGGTGTTGACGGGCCATCTCGGGTCGATCCGGCCTTCGACGATCCAGTGGGTGCCGCTCATCGACCCAACCCTACGCGTCGCCGGCGTCAGCCGCGGTCGTCGTCGACGGGCACCTCCCGGATCTGCTCGAGCGCGTCGGCTTCCGGGGTCTCGAGCGGGAGTTGCAGCTCCTCCGGAAGCAGATCGAGGACGTCATCGCCCTCGTCGGTACGTTCCTCGTCCACTTCCCGGTCGTCCTCCGGAGTCGCTCGGAACCTCATCGCTCGATCGGATTCCGGGGTTCGACCGGTGTCCCGGGTCTCGGACATGTGACGATCTTGCGTCGGTCGCACGGTCGATGCCAGGGCCCTCCGTACCGGGATGTTCGGGCCGGGTACGGTCATGGCGTGCCGTTGATCTCCGCCGCCGAACTCCTCGGCATCCTCGACAGCCCCGATGACGTCGAACGACCGGTGCCGTGCGACGTCCGCTTCCACCTCACCGATCACGACCGCGGGCGACGCGAGTACGACTCCGGGCACCTTCCCGGGGCTGCGTTCGTCGATCTGCATCGTGAACTCGCCGGATCGACGGGTGGCGGTCGTCATCCGCTGCCGACCGTCGCCGCATTCGTCGAGGTGCTCGGCCGACTCGGGATCGGGCCTCGGCACCACGTCGTGGCGTACGACGACGCCGGAGGCGCAACGGCGTCGCGACTCTGGTGGATGCTGCGCTCCATCGGGCACGAACGGGTCTCCGTGCTCGACGGAGGGCTGAGCGCCTGGACGGAAGCGGGAGGATCGCTCTCCACGCTGGTCCCGGAGCGACCGTCGACCGTCTACCCGGCACCCGACGCCTGGGCCGGTACCGTCGATGCCGACGGCGTCGCTCGCGCGATCCGGAACGGAACGACGGTGATCGACGCCCGGGCGCCCGCCAGGTTCCGAGGGGACGACGAGCCGATCGATCCGAAGGCCGGTCACGTCCCGGGCGCCATCAACCGCTTCCACCTGGCGAACCTCGACGGGACGGGAAGGTTCCGAGCACCCGAAGACCTGGTGGCATCGTTCGCCGACGTCGGCCGGGAGCCCATCGTCTATTGCGGGAGCGGGGTGACGGCCTGTCACGGCATCCTGGCGATGCACCTCGCAGGCGTTCGCGACGCCCGGTTGTACCCGGGTTCGTGGAGCGAGTGGTCGAGCGATCCGGATCGCCCGGTCGACGTCGGGGACTGACCGCCCCCCGTCAGTCCTCGATCCCCTCGTGGACCCACACCGCGGTGTCCATCGGCATGAGGCCGGACTCCCAGATCCAGTCCATCGCCGGCACGCTGACGCGCACGCAACCGTGTGACGCCGGATAGTCGGGGATGTGGTTCGATCCGTGCACGGCGATCCCCCCGCTGAAGTACTTGGGACGGTAGATCGAGCCGAGATCACCGTCCCACCACCCCTCGGCCCGCTCGCGGTACACGTTGTGCAGGCCGTTACGCGTCACCGAGTCGCCTTCGAGCCAGAGCCCCGGAGTGTTCTGGTCGCGCTCGCGATACGGGATCTCGCTCCCGGTCGAGGTGTTGAGCACCCACTCGACCCGGCCGTCGATCACGAAGAACAGCAACTGGAGCCCCTTGTCGACCTCGACGAGGGTCCCGGCGTCGGCTCGCGCCGTCGGACGACGGTCGACGGCCGTCATCACCTGCGCCGTCACCTCGTCGAGCACGCCGTCGGTCTCCAGGCCGTGGTACTTCTGGAACGCCATCACCGCCTGTCGGGTCGTGAGGCCGTAATCACCGTCGGCCCCGTTCACCCAGAAGCCGAGCTGGAGGAGTCGCTCCTGGGCCCGACGGGTCTCGTCGCCGTCACTCGTTCCGACCGGCACGATCGGCGGGTCAGCCGGTGGAACCGCGTCGGCCTCGGGAACCAACGGTGCCGTCGTGGTGGTGGTGTCGATCGTGGTGGAGGTCGTCGGGACGGTCGTCGTGGTGGGGGTCGGCGGGACGGTCGAGGTGGTGGTCGTCGTCGGAACGGAGTCGGCCTCGGTCGAGACCGTCGTGGCCGGAACGACGACGGGTGCCGGCGGAGTGCTGGCGAGGGTGGTCGTGGCGCAACCGGACAGCACGCCGACCGCCACCACTGCGAGCAGACGGGTCGTTCCGGGGTGCACGACGAGGCTCATGGTGATCTGAACGCTACTGATCCACCGGCACCACGTGGTGTCACCAGTGCGACGGTCATGTCACGATTCGATGACGAAACCATCAAGGTCGTCTCCTGACGATCGACGACCCGGGCACCGCACCACGTCACGGGCGCATCATCACCACACGACGGAGTCGTCGGGCAGTTCGCACCAGACCGTCAGCCCGTACTTGACGCCGGACTCGAGGGGCGTCGCTTCGTGCGGATGGGTGACGAGCGACGGCCACACCAGCATCGAGCCCACCGGCATCGAGTCGGCGACGTACCCCTGGCGTGGAAAGTGCAGATCGGCACCCCGATACCCGTCGTTCAACCGCACCGTTGCCGAGATCTGGGCGATGTCCTGGTGGAGGCGAAGCGACTCCTGCTCCCCCGCTCGGTACCTGATCACGAACGCATCGCGGAGACCCCGGTACTCGATCAACGGCCAGATCTCCTGCAAGCGGGGCCACACCCGGGTGCCGATGTCCACCTGCACCGCTTCGAACAGGCGGGGGCTGATCACGGCGAGCGAGACCTCGAACCCCGGAACCGGGTCATCCGGATGCGGCTCGAACGCCCCGGTCGCCTCCGCAGCCCGGATCACGGTCGCACAGAACGACGGGGTCCAGAACCGCAGGAGGTGGAGTTCGTCCGCCACCCGCTCGACCTCGGGATGGTCCGCGTCGGGATGGTCGTCGACAGCTCCCTGGTACCCGAGGATCTGCTCGAGGTCGGTCGGAGCGCTCGGTGCCGTCTCAGCCACGCCGGAATGCTCGCAGATCCGACCATCGAACCGCTGATCTCGGAAGCCGCCCCGGGTCGTACCGAGCGACGAGGTCCTCGAGATGCGGTTGTTCCGACGGCCCCGCGAGGCCGAGCGAGCGGGCCAGCACGGCCAGGACTTCGGTCCGGCTCCACCCAGCGCGTTCGAGGTCCGACGGCGTCACGGCACCGTGACGCTTCGCCAGGCGTCGACCGTCGTCTCCGAGCACGAGCGGCACGTGCAGATGGCTCGGCGTCGGCAGTGAGAGCAGGCGCTGCAACAGGATCTGTCGAGGGGTCGACGTCAGGAGATCGTCGCCCCTGACCACCCGGGTCACTCCCTGCGCTGCGTCGTCGACGACGACCGCCAGGTTGTACGCCGGCACACCATCGGAGCGGACGAGCACCACGTCATCGACCGCTCCGACGAATCGACCGGCGATCCCGTCGTCGAAGTCCACCAATTCGTCACTTCCTCGGAGACGCAGGGCCGGAACGCGACCGGCGTGCTCCAGTTCGGCGACGCGCGCTGCGGCCAACTCCCGGCACGTTCCCGGGTAGGCACCGTCCGGCAGCGGCGAGTTCGGGGCGCGGCTCGCTGACTCGATCTCGATCCGGATCTCTCGGCGGGTGCAGAAACAGGGGTAGACCAGGTCGCGCCGCCGGAGTTCCTCGACCGCCGCCCGATAGGAGTCGAAGCGGTCACTTTGTCGAACGACCGGCCCGTCCCAATCGAGACCCAGCGCGGCGAGCGAACGGAGTTGCGTCTCTTCGTGTTCGACCGACGACGTCACTCGATCGAGGTCCTCCATGCGCACGATGAAGTCGACGCCGTGGGACCGGGCATCGACCCACGCCAACAACGCCGTACGGAGGTTGCCGAGGTGGAGGTCACCGGTCGGGGACGGGGCGAAGCGACCGCTCATCGCGGCGCGACCTAGGAGTCGACCGGCACGAGTCGGAAGCGGAAACTCGCCGGGCGGGCATCGATCAGGTCGAGCGATGCCCCGTCGACCTGAGCGAGTCGACGAGCGAGCGACAGCCCGCGTCCATGTCGCGCCGCCGGATCGACCGGTCCGTCGAACAACGTCGCCACCGCCTCGTCGGCGATACCCGAGCCCTCGTCGACGACCACCATCGACGTCGCCGACACCGTCACCGTGGTCCGACCACCGCCGTGCCGCAGCGAGTTCTCCAGCAGAATGCCGATGACCTGGCCAGCGAGGCCCTGCGTCCCCCTGACGAGGGATCGACCGCCGTCACCGTCGACGACGAGTTGGAGATCTCGCTGAACGGCGGCGTAACGGATGCGCCACTCGTCCACGTGATCGGACACGAGTCGGGACAGGTCGAACGGCTGCCGCTCACCTTCGAAACGAGATCGTGCCGCAGCGAGCAACTCATCGATCGTTCGATCGAGTTGCTCCGTCTGGGCCAGGGCGACGGTCGCTTCGGCGGCGACCTCCGGGTCGGGATGCATCGTGAGGAGCTCGAGCCGCATCGAGACCCCCGTGATGCCGGTTCGGAGTTGGTGCGTCGCATCGGCGGTGAAATGCCGCTCCGCGGCGAGCATCGTCGCGACTTTGTCAGCGCTCGCATCGAGGGCGACACCGATGTCATCGATCTCGCGGAACGCCGTCGGCTCGTAGGGCTGATGACTGAAGTCGCCATTGCCGAGACGAGCGGCGCGGCGCGCCAGTCGTTCGAGGGGCCGGCCGAACTGGCGACCCTGGACCGCTGCCAACGCCGCCGCCGCAGCGAGTGCACCGAGCACCAACAACAGCAAGATGTTCAGGTGACGACGAAAATCTTCGTCGAACGGGTCGGTGTCGGTCGACACCGAGATCAGCGCACCATCGATTGCGGCTCGCGACGCCGACCGCGTCGAGTCGGAGCTGAACGGTGCGAACTCGAACACCTCGCCACCCCGTCGCAAGATCGCGAGCCCGTCCCGAGGGCCGAGCGTCTCGACGAGCCCGAGGAGCGCATCCGTCTCGACGCCCGCATCACCGGCCGCTACGGCGGCGAGGTTGTAGTCGGCCACGATCTGCGCCAGTTGCTGCTCCAAACGGACTTCGATCTGTTGCTCGCCCGAGCGATAGACGAGGATCCCGACGGGTGCCGCCAGGGCACCGAGGACGACGAGGACGATCGCGACCGTGGACGCGATCAGGCGCCGCCGCACGGCAGGTCAGCCCTCGAAGCGGAATCCGACACCGCGGACCGTCACGATGATGGACGGCGGGTCGCTGACGTCCCCGATCTTGCGGCGGAGCGTCGACACGTGCGTGTCGAGCGTGCGGGTGGTCCCCCAGTAGTGCTCGTCCCACACGCTCGCCATGATCTGCTCGCGGGTGAAGGTCACGTCGGGCCGACTCATCAAGAGCGCAAGGAGATCGAACTCCTTCGAGGTCAACTCGAGTTCTCGACCATCACGATGGACGCGCCTCGACTCGGTGTTCAGCCGCAGATCGCCGACGATCAACTCTTGCGGCACCCGCCTCGAGGCGCTCGCAGCTCGGAGCCGAGCACGGATCCGCGCGACCAACTCGGCCAGACGGAACGGTTTGGGTACGTAGTCGTCGGCGCCGGCGTTCAGACCGACGATGACATCCATCTCCTCGGACCGGGCGGTCAGCATGATGATCGGCAGGTCGGGATGGTGCTCACGCACCTTGCGGCAGACGTCGAGACCATCGATGTCGGGCAGCGTCAGGTCGAGCAGGATGAGATCAGGAGGATGACCGGCGACCTCCGCCAAGCCGCGACTCCCGGTCGGGGTGTGCACGACCTCGAACCCCTCGTTGCCGAGGACGCGCAGGAGCGGCTCGCTGATCCGCTCGTCGTCCTCGACCAACAGGATGGTTGTCACGGATCGACAGCGTACGCGACGATGCGGCCCAGCGTCGGACGCGTGCCCATCAGCCGGACCGGCGGCGGATCGCCGCCGAGTGAGCCGGGAAGCCCTCGTGATCGGCCAGAGCGACGATCGAGTCGGACATCCTCGCGATCGCACGGGCGTCAGCGCGCGCCACTGCGGTGCGCTTGAGGAACGTGGCCGCCGTGATGCCGGAACTGACATGGGCGAAGCCACTCGTCGGCAGGCTCGCCGGGCATCCGATCACGAAGTTCGCCGCACTGAACGGCGTGTGCTGACCCACCAGGATCTCGCCGGCATGGATCACCTCGGCCACGAGTGCGTCGACGACGGCGTCGGAAACGGCGATCTGCAGGTGTTCGGGGGCGTAACGATTCACCAGTTCGACAGCCGTGTCGAGATCGTCGACGAGCACACAGCCGCCGTTCGGGCCGAGCGCGGTTCGAGCGGCATCCGCCCGGACGGCGGGGAGATCCGCGAGTTGGAGGGCCAGCTCGGCATCGGTTGCATCGGCCAGCCGCTCATCGGTCGTGACGAGGACGACCGAGCTGTCGGTTCCGTGCTCGGCCTCGATGAGCAAATCGGCCGCGAGGCGGACCGGATCGGCGCTGTCGTCGGCGATCACCACGCTCTCGGTCGGTCCCAGCAGCATCATCGTCGCCACGCCGTGACGCTGCATCTCGACCTGTGCGATCGTCACCGCCGGGGAGCCCGGCCCGACGACCTTGCGCACCCTCGGGATCGACTCGGTACCGAACCCGAGCGCAGCGATACCGGCCGGTCCGTTGACTCGGAAGACATCGGTGATCCCGAGCTTGCGACACACCACCAGAACCGCCGGGTCGACATCGCCGCCACCGCCCGGTACCGGCGGGACCACGAGTGCGATCCGAGGGACCCGGGCGACGACGGCCGGCACCGCCAGTTGGTATGCCACGCTCGGATAGCTCGCCTTGCCCGACGGCGTGAACAATCCGACCGACGAGATCGGACCGATCTTCTCGCCCACGACGAGCCCCGGCTCGCTCTCGAACGACCAATCGTCGAAGCGAGCCAGTTGACGCTCGTTGAACACGCGGAGATGGGTGATCGCATCGTCGATGGCCGCATCGACGTCGGCACCGACCCGGGCCCGTTCGATCTCATCCTCGGTCACTCGGAGGCCGTCGGGGGTGAGTTCGATGCGGTCGAAGCGCGCCAGCGCCTCGCACACGGCGACATCGCCCCGGAGTCGGACGTCCTCGATCAGGTCACCGATCTTCGAGCGGAGTTCGGGATCGAAGATGTCGGCCAGTCCTCGGGACATGAGCCGGTCGCGAGCTCCGGTGTCCATCTCCGACCAGCGCTGGCGTCTCATGACCGCAGCGGCCGTGCTCATGATCCTGGAGGGTACCGGTCCGGGCTAGAGTCGGTTCACGTTCCAGTCCGAGATCCCGGGGAGCGTGTCCATGCCCGTCACCGTCGTCGTCGGCGCCCAGTGGGGTGACGAAGGCAAGGCCAAGATCATCGACCTGCTCGCCCGCGAGCACACCTATGTCGCTCGCTATCAGGGTGGTCACAATGCCGGCCACACCGTGGTCGTCGGCGAGGAGCGGTACGCCCTGCAACTCACCCCGAGTGGCGTCCTGTACGACCACGTCGTTCCGGTCATCGCCAACGGCGTCGTCGTCGACCTGCCGACGTTGTTCGCAGAGATCGATCGGCTCGAGGCGCGCGGCATCTCGTGCGCACGGCTCGCCGTGTCCGGTCGTGCCCACCTGATCTTTCCCTGGCACCAAGCCCACGACGCCATCGAGGAAGCCGGGCGGGGAGACGACCGGATCGGGACGACCCTGAAGGGCATCGGACCCGCCTACGCCGACAAGGCCCGCCGGGTCGGCATCCGGGTCGAAGAGGTCCTCGACCTCGATCGGTTCGCAACGACCGTGCGCGCTCGCGCCCTCGCCGAGGACGAGATCATCCGCGCCGCTGGTGGCGAGCCGCTCGACGTGAATGCGATCGTCACCGAGTTCACCGAGTACGCACGCCGACTCCGTCCTCACGTTCGCGACACCGTCGGGCTCCTCCACGACGCCATCGACCGTGGTGACGCGATCCTGCTGGAAGGGGCGCAGGCGACGTTCCTCGATCTCGACCACGGGACGTATCCGTACGTCACGTCGTCGAACCCGACTGCTGGCGGTGCATGTGTCGGATCCGGCCTGGGTCCACGCGACATCGACCGAATCGTCGGAATCACCAAGGCGTACACGACACGAGTGGGTTCGGGGCCCTTTCCCACCGAACTGTTCGACGCCGACGGCGAGACCCTCGTCGAGGTCGGACGAGAGTTCGGCACGGTCACCGGCCGACGACGACGGACCGGCTGGCTCGACTGCGTGATGCTGCGTCACGCCGTCCGACTCAACAGCCTCACCGAACTCGCGCTCACCAAGCTCGACGTCCTCGACGGCTTCGACACCATCAGGGTGTGCACCGGCTACCGGATCGACGGTGAGGACGTGCCCGGGTACCCGGATCGATCCGACCTCCTCGCCCGGGTGGAGCCGGTGTACGCCACACTCCCGGGCTGGAAGTCCACGCTGTCCGGTGTGCGCCGAGCCGAGGACCTGCCGACCGAAGCGACCGCCTTCGTCGAACTCGTCGAAGATGCGGTCGGTGTGCCGATCCGGATCGTCGGTGTCGGCGCCGAGCGCGACGACTGCGTCGTTCGAGGGGCCTGATCGTGATCCGCCGCTACTCGACCGTCGAGATGGACTCGGTCTGGTCCGACGTGGCGAAGTTCTCTCGGTTCCTCGAGGTCGAACTGCTCGCCACCGAGGCACATGCGTCGCTCGGCCTGGTCACACCCGACGATGCGGTCGCCTGTCGAGCGGGAGCGCCGACCGTCGACGAGTCGTTCGTCAGCGCCGTCGCCCGGCGTGAAGCGGTGACCGACCACGACGTCGCCGCGTTCGTCGACGTGGTCCAAGCAGCGATCGCCGAGAGCGGGGCGGCCGACGCCGCGAAGTGGATCCACTACGGCCTCACGTCGAGCGACGTCGGGGACACCGTGCTGTGCTGGCAGATGCGAGATGCAGCCGACCACGTGCTCACGGCGTTGTCAGCGCTGATCGACGTGATGGTCGCCCTGGCCCGCGAGCACCGTCACACGGTGATGATCGGCCGCACCCACGGCGTCCACGCCGAGCCGACGACATTCGGCATGAAGGCGGCGCTCTGGGCGCTCCAGATCGATCGGGATCGAGCGCGCCTCCGGGCGGCGCGCGACTCGGTGGCGGTGATGAAGCTCTCCGGCGCGGTCGGCACGTACTCGAACGTCCCACCGGCGGTCGAGCGGTTCGTCGGTGAAGCGCTCGGTCTCCGGCCGGTGCCCGCCACCCAGGTCATCGCCCGTGATCGCCACGCAGAGTTCCTGTACGCCTGCGCTTCGATCGGTGCGACGTGCGAGACGGTGGCGGTCGAACTCCGCCACCTGCAGCGCACCGAGGTGCGCGAAGTGCAAGAAGGCTTCCGATCCGGCCAAAAAGGATCGTCGGCGATGCCCCACAAACGCAATCCGATCTCGGCGGAGACGATTTCGGGGCTCGCCCGTGTGCTGCGGACGAATCTGCTCGCCGGGCTCCAGGACGTCGCCCTGTGGCATGAACGCGACATCTCGCACTCGTCCGTGGAGCGGATCGTCCTGCCCGACTCGTCACACCTCGCCCACTACGTCGTCAAGCGCCTGACCGGCCTGCTGGCCCGGCTGCAGGTCTTTCCCGAGCGGATGCGCGCGAACCTCGAATCCAGCCACGGGCTGGTGTTCAGCCAACCCGTGCTCCTCGCCCTCGTAGCGGGTGGCCTTCCTCGGGACGACGCCTACCGGATCGTGCAACGATCGGCGATGCGGTCGTGGGACGAGGGCGTCGACTTCCGGAGCTTGCTCGACGCCGATCCGGACGTGACGGCGCTCGGCGTCGAGCGTGAACTCGACGAAGCGTTCGACCTGGACCGGAGCCTTCGACATCTCGACGTGGTCTTCGACCAGGTCGAGAACCTCGACGGCAGGTGATCAGTTGCTGCGGCTGATGCCGGCTCGTTGCAGCGTCGACGCCGGAACGCCGACATCACGCCACGAACCGTAGGAAATCCCTTTGCGGGCTCCGTAGGCCTTGGCCACCGAAACGAATGCTTCCTCGAGGCTCGTGAGATCGACCTCGGCACCCATCGATTCGAGTTCGTCGGTCAGGTCACGCCGTTCCTGGACGAGTTGGAGTTCGGCGATGACGCCGGCCTCGGTCAGCTCGTCCTCGATCTGGGCGAGGCGGGCCTTGATCGTCTCCGCGCTCCGCTTCCGACCGCGCTTCGGCTTCGAGGACCGGAGCCCTTCGAGATACTCCCTGACGGCGCGCCCTTCGGCACGACCCTGCTCCATCGCCGCTTTGTGCTCGGAGCTCATTTCCTTCGGACCCTTCTTTGCCATAGTGCCCAAAGCTACACGGCGATTGACGGTTTGCAAGATCGATCGGACTGCATCGGATCATCGATCCGAGTCGAGACGGACCGGCCTCGAAACGCCGAGTCATATCGCTGGAAGACCGTGACGTCGAATCCGATGATTTCGGGTCGATTCGACACATGCACAACCTTTTGTCAGAGAGTTCGCCGAACTGGAATCGGCGCAACTCAACTGGCAAAATCAGCATTCCATATATGAGAAAAGGCGCACATCGATCACGGCAGTTGGAGTGTCTCGGCGACCAGATCGAGGTGCTCGAGATCGGTCAGATCCAGGACCTGGAGATAGATCCGATCTGCACCGGCTCCACGCCAGCGCCCGATCGTGTCGACGATCTCGTCGACGGTGCCGGCCACGCCGTTCCGGCGGAGTTCGTCGGCTTCGCGTCCGATCGCTGAAGCTCGTCGCTGGAACTCCGCTTCGTTCCGACCCACGCACAGCACGAGAGCCACCGACCAGACCATGGTCGCCGGATCCCGCCCGATCTCGTCGCAGGCCCGCCGGACGACACCACATTGCGACACGAAGCCATCGATCGATGGAAAGGGCAGGTTGAACTCGGCGGCATGGCGAGCCGCGAGTCGCGGGGTCCTCACCGTGCCTCGCCCTCCGATGATGATCGGCGGGCCCCCGTCCTGCACCGGCTTCGGGAGTGCCGGGGAGTCGACGACCGTCCATCGATCACCCCTGAACGTGAACGTCGATCCGTCCGGCGTGCCCCACAGACCCTGGATCACGGCCAACTGTTCCTCGAAGTTGTCGAATCGCTCACCGAGCGAGGGGAACGGGATGCCGTAGGCCGTGTGCTCCTGCTCGTACCATCCGGCACCGAAGCCGAACTCGACCCGGCCGCCCGACATCTGGTCGACCTGTGCGACGGAAATGGCGAGTGGACCCGGCATCCGGAACGTCGCCGCCGTGACCAGGGTTCCGAGACGGATCGTCGAGGTCTCCCGGGCGATGCCGCCGAGAGTGACCCAGGCGTCGGTCGGGCCCGGTCGACCCGACACATCACCCATTTTCAGGTAGTGGTCGCTGCGGAAGAACGCTCCGAACCCGAGTGCCTCGGCACGACGGGCGACGGCGAGCAGTTGGTCGTAGGTCGCTCCCTGTTGCGGCTCGGTGAAGATGCGGAAGTCGTGTAGGTCCATGGGGCCACCCTACGACCGAGGCACCGGGCAGCACCGCCGATCCCCTCGGACCGACGGATAGTTTCGGCCCCATGGCGCTCCCTCCCCTCCCCCCGAAACTCGACGCCGTGCGCGACCACGTCCTGCGCCATTCGGTGAAACGGGGGAACTTCACACTCAAATCCGGGGCCACTTCGACGTGGTTCCTCGACACCAAGCAAACCGCCTGCCGCCCCGACGGGATCCTGCTGGTCGCCGACGCGATGCTCGACCTGATCCCTCCGGATGCAACGGCGATCGGTGGACTGACGATGGGCGCCGATCCCGTCGCGTTCGGGGTGGCCGCCGTCGCCGCGACCCGTCACCATCGTCTCCGCAGTTTCAGCGTTCGGAAGGACTCGAAGGATCACGGCGTGACCGGTCGGATCGCCGGCGCGCTCGAACCCGGTGATCGGGTCGTGATCACCGAGGACACCACGACGCGGGGCACGTCGCTCATGGAGGCCGTCGAGGTGGTACGGGAGTTCGGATGCGAGGTGGTGCTCGTCACGCTGGTCGTCGACCGCGGCACCACCTGTGCCGACCTGTGTGCGGCTGCCGGTGTCCGTTACGAACCGCTGCTGACGGCAGCCGACCTCGGTTTCGGTCCCGACGACTGACATCCCGGTCCCGGGCCACCCGACGGCCCGACGACCACGGCCATCAGTCGACGACCCGCCAGGACTTGACCGCCAACTGACGGCTGTCCGGACGGAACTGCACCACCGCACGGATCGTGGTCGACAGGCCTTCGCTGACGGCGGTGGACTCGAGGACCAGCACCGTTTCGATCGGGGTCCCTTCGACGCCGATCGCGAACTCCTCGGCCGATGCCGAGGCCTGGACGTCGAGTTGTGCGACGGCGACACCACCGATGAGCTGACCGACGGCCGCATTGGTGACGTTGCCGAGTGTGATCTTGCTGTGCGGCGCCCAGATGATGCCGTGTACCGCGGTGTCGTTGGTGTTGCCGGACTTCGTTTCGAGGATCCAGTCGATCGAGGACGAGGCCAGATAGCTGTTGGTGCTCGGTCGGAAACCGATTCCGTTCGCCTCGACGACGACGATGCTCAGGTACGCCTCGGCGTGAAAGCGACGGAAGATCTCGAGCTCGCCTCCGGTGTCGACGGTGATCTTGCTGTCGCCACCGAGCCAGATCGTTGCTCCGCCACGTTCTCCGCTGTTGACCCGGTCGTAGTCGAGCGCGGCCTGACAGCCGGAGTCGAGCGAGACGCGCTGCACGTCACCCGAGCCACTCGGGAACCCGAACACGGCGGTTCGATCGAACAACTCGAGATCCACGTCCTCGAAGTAATAATCACCCGATCGGAAGTAGTTGCCGTCGGCGAGTTCGAGTGGACCGACGTAGCGGCCCGGGTTGAACACCCGACAACCGTTGAAGCTGAAGTCGTCCGGAGGAGCGGCCGTCATCAGCGCATCGGCCGTCGGCACATCAGCGGTCGGCGGGGAGAACAACGCCGTCCAGGGCAACTCCGAGCACGAAGGTCCCCGGAGGAAGTCCGGATCGAACGTCAATGCATCGTCACCGACGAACGGAGGTGACGTGCAGTCACTCACCGTGTACCAGAGGTCGCCGTCCTCGATGATCAGGTCGGCCCGCAGATCGATGCGGTCCGGATCGGCGATGTACACCGGACCACGCAACCGCTTCTCCTCCTTGGAGGAGCCACCCGCTCCTTGGACCACGAAGAGGTCCTGGTCCGACGGGACGTTCGATCCGGTCACCATCACACCCCAGCCCTGCATGTCGGAGATCGATGCCCCGACTCGGCGGCACGTGACGACGGTGTCGGCGTCGTTGATCCTCGGCGGGAAGCTCGTGGTCAAACCCCCGGCACCGACCCCGGTGGTACACAGGTCCTCGAAGTTGCGAAGTCGTTCGACGCCGAAGCGCATTCCGCCATCGGCCGCCGCCAGCAGGTCGGCTCGTTGCTCGACGACGGCGCCGTAGCGGAGCCCCGTCATCGTCAACCGTGCGACCCCGATCACGATCAGGGTGAACACGACGAGCGACACGAGCACGATGGGGAGCACCGTCCCGTCGTCGCGATCGGTGGTGGTTCGCACGTTCACGTCTCAGTTGATCCTGAGCACGATCGTGCCCCACGGTCCGCCATCGGCGTCGAAGAACCCGACGAGGTGATCACCATCCGACCAGGTCTCCGACGATCCCTCGTCCCGGCCGGGGAGTTCCGCCGCCCAACTGTTCGGACCGGTCTGCACCAGACCGACCTGAGGAGGGGAGTTGGTACCGCCCGAGTCGTACCTGACCTCGAGTCCGGTGCACTCGTCGTTGGTGATCGCGACGATCGTCACCTTGTCCTTCAAGACGCCGATGTTGACGTTGCCCGAGTTCTGGTTCGAACTGTCCTGCTGGACGTTCCGGACGGGCGACGGAGAGATCGACGAGTCCAGGACCTCGCACTGCACGAGCGGGAGCGTCGACGAGGTCGACGTGGTCGTGGTGCTGATCGGCGTCGCCGGGTCGACGACCGTGACCACGATCTCACCCGATCCGAATCCGTCGTTCTGGTCGTCCGCCCCGATCACGATGCTCCTGGTCGTGGGAAACGATGCCGGCTCGCTCGCCGTGATGGTCACGAGGTCGCCGGAGAGTTCGACGAGCCATCCGGCCGGGCTCGACAGAATCGACAACTCGATCGGGTTGCCGTTCTCGTCGGACGCCACCACCGTCGTCGAACGAGGGGATCCTGGATGGACCTCGAGGGCCTGGTCCTCGACCACCGGCGGATAGTTCACGGCCTCCGACGTCTCGGGAGCCGGGGGGCGCCAACCGGGCAGCGTCGTCGGCGGCAGCGTGTCACCCGGATTCTTCGGGGCGGCGTCGACGACGACTTCGCCGCCATCGACGAGCGAGAGCACGAAGCGGACGGCGACGACATCACCCGACTCCTCGTCGCGGGTGACGGTCACCGCAGCCGGTGCATCACCCGATTGCCAGCCGGCGGGAAGGAGCGGCACGTCCGACGTGAGATTCTGCTCGACGACGCCGAGCGATACATCGCTCGGCCGGCAGGTGACCCGAACGATGCGAGCCGACGGGCCGGTTCGAACGTGGTGGTACGCCGCCACGAAGGTGGAGGACTCTTCGCCGTACGACTCGCTCCACTGGAGTCGCAACAGGCTCCGTCGCTCGTTCCCGTCCGGCTCGACCCCACAACCCGTCGGAGCGAGTGGATCCGTGTCGAAGCCGGTCGGTGGCGTCGAGTCGACGTCCTGGGGGATCCAGGTCACGAGACCGAGGATGGACCGGGCGTCGTCGGAGCGGGCCTCGGCCTGAGGAGAGTTCCGGAGCACGACGGACACGATCGCCACCATCACGGCGCCGATCGTCGCGAGGACGACGAGCGACACGAGGGTCTCCAACAGAGTGAACCCGACGTCGGAGCGACGGGTCGGCGCAGTGGCCACGCCCGCACCACGATCCGTGACGCCTCGAACCCTGGCGCCTCGAACCCGCTTCGTGATCATCGCATCACCGCCCAACGGTCGTCACCCTTTCACGACCTGAACGGTCTCGACGATCCGACCGTCCGGATGCGTGACCCGGACCTCGATCAACTGCAAGTTGATGTTCTGGTCGTCGTAACAGACGTCCTGGTAGATCGATCCGTCCCAGTAGAGCACCGGGCTCAGGACCTCGATCGATCCACCGGTCTCGAACCACCCCTCCGGGTCCTGCGCCAACATCACGACCTCTTGGTACTTCGCTTCGACCTGGCTCGGGTTGAAGTCGGTGCAGTCGACACGCTCGGCCCGGTAGAGGGTGTCGATCGCCGACTGGAGCCAAGCGTGTGCATTCGCCGAATCACGCTCGGCATCGGTCGACTTGATCACCACGTCGAGCGTGGTCAACATCGCCACGACCCCGACACCGAGCAGCGCGACGGCGATCAGGATCTCGAGCAACGACAGGCCAGGATCGCGGCGCGGTCGATCGCCGGGTCGAAACTGGTCCGTCACGGGCCACCGATCGGTCACGATGGTCCGAACTTGAGCCGCTTCGCGACGTCCTGACACGGCCTTCACGTGCCGCACACTCACGGGAGCAGCACCTCGCTGACGGAGCATTCGGTCAGGTGCAACGTGCTCGCGATCCGGACCACTCGCTTGGGCTCGTCGGGTCCACGGCCGCACATCGTCAGGGCGGCCTTGATGCACGAGTCCTCGTCGGGAAGCACCATCGGCAGACGGGCCCGACGCAGCCCCGCCGGACCTGCGGTGAAGCAGTTGACGTACGTCTTCGCGAAGTCGAGTTTGTTGGCCAGCGAAGCCGGGATGAAGTCGGCGAACCCGACCCCGAGCGCGTTACCACCGCTGACATCGGTCAGATCGAGGAGCACGATCGCACCGATGACGGGCCGGTCGGGTTCGGCGAGGCCCGGCACCCAGAACCGTCCCGTGACATTGGGGTCCATCGTGGTTCCGGAGATGTCCTTGCCTCCCCGCTCGATCACGAGGACATCGATCTCGTCGAACGGCAAGGAGGGGACCATCGACCGGGCCCGGTCGGTGAGCTCCCGCTCCCGGTCACCGCCCACGTCGTCGCGCCCGAGGGCTTCCACGTGCACCACGTCACCGGAGGTCGATTCGATCGAGCCGACACCTCCGAGGAGCCGTCCGGTCGACCTGAGCGCGGCACACGCATCGAGCAGGCGGTCGCGCATCTCGACCGGTCCGCACGAATGCACGAGGAACGCTCCCGGACGCTTCCCGAAGCCGACCACGGCCATCTTCGTGCAGCCCGACTCGACCGGTCCCTTGAAGCAGGTGTGTGGCTTGATGCGGTTCACGGGGAGGAAATGGTCCGCAGCAGCGGCGTGAGCGTCGAGGTGCACCGGGGTCCCAGCGCTCGTGTGGGTGACGACGACCGTCTCCATCGTCGCCCGGATCTCCGCTCCGACGCTCTCCGCCGTGATGCCGAGCTCGGCGAGCAACCGCGCCTGACCGTCGGCCGTCGCTCCGCCGTGCGACCCCATCGCAGGCACCACGAACGGATCGGCACCGACCGCCCTCAGTCCGTCCACGGTCCCACGAACCAGTTCCACCCGACCGGTCAGGCCACGCGATCCGGCTCCGACCGCAATCGTCGAACCCCGGGCGAAGGTACCGGCGAA
The DNA here is from genome assembly GCA_049458915.1 of Ilumatobacteraceae bacterium. Lineage (GTDB taxonomy): Bacteria > Actinomycetota > Acidimicrobiia > Acidimicrobiales > Ilumatobacteraceae > Ilumatobacter. The sequence goes on along the minus strand of JBMUCX010000042.1, from coordinate 3,316 downwards.
CTTCTGGACGACGGCATCGCGAGCCGCTCGCTCGACGTCCTCGACCGTCGGGGCGGTCGGTGCGTCGAGCGACAGCGGGTACATCGGCGGGACGGTCAACGCCGGATCGAACGGCAGATCGACGCCAGCGGCGAGTTGCTCCCACGACATGGAGTCACACTATGTCGGACTCGGCCGCGGTTCCGGGTGTCGTCGCGCCGAGCCGGCGGGGAGCGCTCCCCATGTCGACGGATCGACGCTCGCGTCCAGAGTGCTGCCCATGCAACGAACCAGCAGCAGCACCAGCACGATCGAGAACCGAGCACCCCGACGATCCCCGGTCGTCGGCTGGACGAGCGTCACGGGTCGCCGCCGATCCGTCAACGAGGACGCCGTCCTCACCGGTCCGGCCTGGTACGCCGTGGCCGACGGACTGGGTGGTCACCGAGCCGGAGAGGTGGCGAGCACGCTCGTCGTCGACGTGCTGGCCGGGTTCGCAACGGTCGGCACGGCGACCGATCCGGACATCATCGATGCCGTCATCGAGCGGGCCATCACGCGGGCGAGCAACATCGTCCATCGAGCGGCGACCGGACCTCGCAGCGGAATGGGGACGACCGTCGTCGGCGCCGTGGTCCTCGACGACGGGTCGACGACCGTCTTCCACGTCGGTGACTCACGCTGCTACCGATTCCACGGTGGCGCACTGTCGCTCCTCACGACCGATCACACGCACGTGCAAGAACTCGTCGACACCGGTCACCTGACCCGCGACCGGGCGCACACCCACCCGCTCCGGAACGTGCTCACTCGTGCGATCGGAACGCGCCCCGACGTCTCGGCGGATCTCCGACGGGTCGGCGCCCCGACCGGTCGACTCCTCCTGTGTTCCGATGGTGTCTGGGCCCACCTCGAGCCTTCCGTCATCGAGCGCATCCTCGACGTCGTGGGCGATCCACAACACGCCGCCGACGAACTGGTGGGCAGCGCCATCGAGTCCGGGAGTCCGGACGATGCCTCGGCGATCGTCATCGACACCTGCCCCGACCTCGTTCCGCTCCCGGTCGTGGGCTGAAACCATCGACAGCCACCCATCGCGAGCGACAAGATGAGAGAAGAATTCCAGAGCGATCACGACGATACGAACATGAACCACCAGCGACCCGACCGACCGACGATCGAGTTCTGCGGTGAGCTCACACCCGTGGATCGCGATCCGTACACGATCGGGCGGGACGCCGACCTCGTCATCGACGACAACCGGTTCCTGCACCGTACGTTCCTCGGCCTCGGTCGTCAGCACGACATCTGGCTCCTGACCAATCTCGGTGAACGACTCACGGCGACCGTCGCCGATGCCGACGGCCGACTGGAGGCGTTCCTCGCCCCCGGGACGGCTCTGCCGCTCGTGGTCGCGACGACCACCGTACGGTTCACCGCCGGACCGACCTCGTACGAGTTCGCCGTGCACCTCCCCGACCCGGCGTTCACGATGCACGACGTGATCCGCAGCGAGGAGGGTGACACGACGATCGGCAGCGTCACCTTCACCCCCGACCAACTCCGACTCGTACTCGCCCTCGCCGAACCCGCACTCCGCGGTGACGGACGGAGCCGGAGCCTCATCCCCAGTTCGAACGAGGCTGCTCGCCGACTCGGATGGACGATCACCCGATTCAACCGAAAGCTCGACAACGTCTGTCACAAACTCGCAGCACAAGGAATCCGCGGACTGCACGGCGAGCCCGGCCGACTGGCGGCGAACCGCCGCGCGCGCCTCGTCGAGTACGCCCTCGCCGTCCGACTCGTGACCGCTGACGACCTGGACCTCCTCGACACTTCGTCGGCCACCGCCCCATGACGGTGGCCCCGCGCATCGACGGCTACACCGACCTGGTCCCGATCGGGACCGGTGGGATCGGCGACGTCTACCGAGCGGTTCGATCCGCGACCGACGAGACCGTCGCCATCAAGGTGCTGCGCGACGTCACGGACCAATCGGTCGCATGGCACCGGACCCGACGGGAACTGCACGCCCTCCGGGCCCTCGACGGACATCCGAACGTGATCCAGGTCGTCGACGTCCTCCACGGCCTCCCGGGCTTCGTGATGGACCATGCACCGGGCGGGTCGGTCGCGGCACTGCTCGATCGCTGCGGGCCGACACTCGCGGTCCCCACCATCGTCATGATCGCCTCGGACACCGCATCGGCACTACGTGCCGCTCACGAGCAGGGGATCATCCACCGGGACGTCAAGCCACAGAACCTCCTCATCGACGCCATCGGTCGGGTCCGACTGTGCGATTTCGGGATCGCATCACTCACCCGGAGCGACGAGTTCCGGACCGCGACCAGCGCCCGGTCGATGCGCTATGCGAGCCCCGAGGACCTCGAAGAGGACGTCCAGGTCGGGCCGGCGACCGACGTGTACTCCCTCGGCGCCACGCTCGTCCACCTCCTGCGCGGCTCACCGCCGACCCTCAAGGAGCGACTCGCGCCGTGGGAACCGGAAGCCACCGACGATCCGGAACGCTCGGCGCTCGCCGAACTCATCGCCGACTGCCTGCACCCTGATCCGGCGCGGCGACCATCACCGGTGGAGGTCCTGGATCGGATCGGACAGATCGAACGACGACTCCCCGAACCGTGTACCGCACTGCCGGTGATCGGGCCGGTTCCCCTCGACCTGGATCGAGTGCCCGAGGCAGTGATCGACGAGACGGTCGGCCGTGGTCGACGGCGGGCACCGACCGTCGTGCGGCCCGAACCGCCCACGACCGAGGGCTCGAGTCGCCGTGTGAAGGTGCGTCGTCCGGCGGCGATCCTGGCCGTCGCACTGTTCCTCGGGGTCACCGGGTCGGTCCTCGCCGCCGTCCTGCGGTCCGACGACGACGTCGGTCCGATCGGTATCCCCCGCCCGGCCGGACTCGTCCCCCTCGACGACCCGTCCGTGGTCTGGCCGACGGGTGCCGTCGGCGACTGCCTGCTCCAAATCGAGGGTTCGACCAGCCTGCGAGTGGTCGATTGCGACCGACCCCACGACCTCGAACGGTTCCACCTGAGCGCCATCGACGACGCAGACGTGGCCGCCGTGAACGACGAAGTCCTCGATGACCTCGTGGAAGCGACGTGTCTATCGGCCGCACCGCCGACGGCGCCGGACTCACCGTTCCGGATCGCCACCTCCGGTCCGACCTCGGAGTCATGGGCATCCGGAGAGAGGACGATCCAGTGCTTCCTCGGTGTCCCGGGACGTCGGACCTCGGGGAGTTTCACCGGATGACGTGGCGTCACCGGGGCCGTCAACACCGGGGCCGTCAACACCGGGGCCGTCA
>JBMUCX010000041.1:0-23663 GCA_049458915.1 Ilumatobacteraceae bacterium | reverse complement strand
CCGAGATCGAAGCTGCTGGTGCTCGACACCAAGGATCGGTTCTCGAAACAGCGCCTCTTCATGGACGCCTGGAAGAGACTCTATCCAGACCACCTGGAATGGGTCGGCTTGTCTAAGGGGGGCAAGGTGACCGCGGTCGGCCGGCCGGGCGGACCGGACGGGCCGACCGGACGGGCCGATCGGCCGGGCCGATCGAACGAACTGGTGGATCCGGCGATGTCGTGCTTCATCGGGTGCCAGCCGATGGCCGTCCACTAGCGTCGCACGGGTGCAGGGCATCGACGTCGAACGGGTGACGGCGTGGTTGGTGGATCAGGTCGAAGGAGCCGTCGCGCCGTTCTCGTTCGAACTGATCACCGGAGGGCGGTCGAATCTGACGTTCCGGGTCACCGGATCCGACGGTACCCGGTTCGTCCTTCGTCGCCCGCCGACCGGCCACGTCCTCGCCACCGCCCACGACATGGTGCGGGAGCACCGCCTGATCACCGCCGTCGGGCGTACGTCGGTGCCGGTCCCGCGGACCCTCGGCGTGTGCACCGACGAGGTCGTGAACGGTGCCCCGTTCTACGTGATGTCGTTCGTCGACGGCGTGGTCCTCGACTCGCCGGAGGCGGCCGAGGTGCTCCCGATGTCGCTCCGGCGGCCGGCGGCGGAGCACTTGATCGACGTGCTCGCCGATCTGCACGCCGCCGACGTCGACGAGATCGGACTCGGTGACCTCGCCCGGCGCGATGGCTACGTGGAACGCCAGATCAAGCGCTGGACGACGCAGTGGGCCAACTCCAGGACGCGAGAGTTGCCCGAGATCGATGCTGTCGCAGCCCGACTCGCGGCCGACGTCCCCGAGCAGCAGGGCGTGTCGATCGCTCACGGCGACTATCGCTTCGGCAACGTGCTCGTCGACCCGACGGCCGGTCGGATCGCGGCGGTGCTCGACTGGGAGTTGTGCACGCTCGGGGACCCGCTCGCCGATCTGGGGTACGTGGGCGTGTACTGGGTCGGCGCCGACGGCCAGGGCCGACACAACGACCCGACGAGCGCGCCGGGGTTTCCGTCGTACCGCGAGATGGTCGATCGGTACGCCGCCCGAACCGGTCGCGACGTCTCCCGGATCGGCTACTACGTGGCGTTCTCGTCGTTCCGGCTGGCCGTGATCAGCGAGGGCGTCTACGCCAGGTACGTGCACGGGGCGATGGCCGATCACGTCGATCCGGCGGTGCTCGACCAGTTCCGGCAGGGCACCGAGGATCTCGCCCGTGCCGCGCTCGCCGCGCTCGAGGAGGAACGATGACCGATCCGCTCGCCGACTGGGAGCGCGGTTCGTTCACCGCCGCCGGGTACAGCCGTGACACGTATCGACGCGGGCACGGACCGGGCGTGATCGTGATCCACGAGATCCCTGGAATCACCCCGGCGGTCATCCGGTTCGCCGACGAGGTCGTCGCACGCGGGTTCACGGTCGTGATGCCCGATCTCGTCGGAACGCCCGGCAGAGCGGTGTCACCGGCCTACCTGGCGACCTCGGCGCTGAAGATGTGCGTGGCCCGCGAGTTCACGACCTGGGCGCTCGACCGCACGTCGCCGATCGTGGCATGGCTCCGGGCACTCGCTCGACGCCTGCACGACGAATGCGGCGGGCCGGGCGTCGGTGCGGTCGGAATGTGCTTCAGCGGCGGGTTCGCGCTCGGCATGATGGTCGACGACTCGATGGTGGCGCCCGTCCTGTCCCAGCCGTCGCTGCCGATGGCCCGGGGGCGTGGTGCCGGAGCCGGCAATCTCGGCGTGTCGCCCGGTGACGAGGCCGAGATCGTGAGGCGTGCCGCCGAGGGGTGCCAGGTCCTCGGATTGCGGTTCACCGGCGACCGTCTCGTCGGAGACGCCAGATTCGCCAGCCTGCGCGACAAACTCGGCGATGCGTTCATCGCCGTCGAGTTGCCGAGTTCGACGAAGCAGGATCATTCCGTCCTGACCGAGCAGCGCGACGATGCGGCCGTCGAGCGGGTGCTCGAATTCCTCGCCGACCGGCTCTGCTGAACCGTGGAACCCTCCGAGCGTCGCCGCCTCACCGAGTCGATCGCTTCGTGCGGTCGATCGCACGTCTCGCTCACCGACTGGCTGATCGGACTCGATCCGATCGATCCGGCACGACCCTCGCTCCTCCCCGGCTGGACGGTGGGCCACGTGCTGACTCACGTGGCGCGCAATGCCGACAGCCACGTGTCGATGCTCGACGGCGCGCCCCAGTACCCGAGTGCTGCAGCCCGCGATGCCGACATCGAAGCCGGAGCCCGCCGTTCCTGGCCCGAACTCGTCGACGACGTCGCCGCGTCGAGCAACGAGCTCGACACCCGTTGGGGGGCCGAGCAGGACTGGGACTCGACGGCGACCATGCTCTCTGGTCCGCGACCGCGTCATCTCCTGCCCGTGCTGCGCCAGCGGGAGGTCGAGGTGCACCGATTCGACCTCGGGCTCGGTCACCGTTTCGAGGACATGCCAACCGACTACGTCCGCCACGATCTCCGGCTGATGGAGATGCTGTGGCGGGCCCGCAAACCGATGGGGCTCACGCCGTTGCCCGACAGTGCGCTCCGGCTCCCTCCGACCACTCGACTGGCCTGGTTGCTCGGACGCTGTGAGGTCGAGGGTCTGCCGCCCGCCGGGTTGTTCTGAGCCGGAGTGTCCCGACCCGGTCGTCAACCCTTCAGGCCTCGTCGTGTCCGTCCGGCGACCGTCGGGGGTCGAACCAGGTGCCTTCCAGGGTGTGGATCGTCGCTCGAACGGTCGCGATCGCGAACGCCGCTGCAGGATCGTCCGATCGGATGGCGCGCAGTTCGGCGGCAGCACGCCGGGCGGCCTCCGATGTGTCCCGGAACCGACTCATCGGACACCCGTCCGTCGATCGACGGGGATGCCGGCGGATCGGTCGATGTCGTCGGCGTGCTGCCGGATCCGATCGGCCGTCTCGCGGAGTTCGGCGACGGCGACGGCGAGTTGCACGACGTTCCGTCGGAGCAGGCGTCCGGCGAGCTCGTTCGTGCGGTCGAGCGGTTCGCCGGCGTCGAGGCGCATCACCTCCGCACGTTCGATGCGTCGGGCGAGGGCGTGGAGATGTTCGGCGCGACGGCGAAGCGGTGTGGTGTCGTGGTGCGGTGTCGAGATCGGTGGTTGCACGGTGTCCTCCTTCGTGCGCTCCGTCAGGGCCGCGGCGACCTGGAGCGGAACGGCGACGAGTACCGACGTGCCCCGGGTCAGAGGGCCAGGAGGATGTCCCGGTGGTCGAGCCCCGTCGTGAGGTCGGTGTAGACGGGGCCGACCGGGCTGAAGCCGTGACGTTCGTAGAAGCCGATCGCCGTGCAGCGCGCTCGCGCCCAGACGAGCACGGCACCGCGTTCGCTGCATCTGCGGAGGCCCTCGGCGAGCAGGTCGGCGCTCACGCCCGTCCCGCGCCACTCGGGATCGGTGGCCATCCCGCGGAGTTGCCGACCGGGTTCGGCCGGACGGTCCGGGTACCGACGCTCGAGCCATGTCGACACGGCGACGGTTCGCCCGTGGTCGTCGACTCCGAGGTGGAACGTCCTCGGATCGTCGTCGCCGTCCCAGACGAGTTCGACGCTCGGTGTCCCCGTGCGCAGGACGCGTCGTCGCAGATCGTGCGTGTCGGATGCTGTGAGGTCGACGACCCGGGCCACGACGCGACATGCTGTCAGGCGAGATGACCGAACGCACGCTCCGGGTCGCCCTCGTCGAGCAGTATCTCGGTGGGTCCCATCGGGTGTGGGCCGAGGGCTACGCCCACCACTCCCGACACGACGTCCGACTGTTCTCCCTCCCGGCGACGCACTGGAAGTGGCGGATGCAGGGTGGCCACGTCGGCATCGCCCGTGCCGTGGTCGATTCGTCGACGACCGACGGACCGTTCGACGTCCTCGTCGCTTCCTCCATGACCGACGTCGCCGGGCTCGCCGGCCTCGGCCGTCGGGTGCTCGCCGGGACACCGATCGTCTTCTACGTTCACGAGAACCAACTCACCTACCCGCGCCAGCCGGGCGAGGTCGAGGACCTCACGTATGCGATGACCAACTGGACGTCGATGCTGGCCTCGGACGTGGTGGTCTTCAATTCCGAGTTCCATCGCAGCGATTGGTTCGCAGCGGTGCCGGGATTCCTGCGGCGGCTGCCCGATCAGCGCCACGACGCCCTCATCGGCGAGGTGGAGCGCCGGTCGTGTGTACTCCCGGTGGGTGTCGACCTGGCGCCGATCCTGCGAGCGGCACCCCGTTCTCGAACGGACTCCCGTCGTCCACTCGTGCTGTGGAACCAACGCTGGGAGTTCGACAAAGGCCCCGACGACTTCGTCGCGGCGATCGAACGGCTCGTCGCCGATGGCATCGATGTCGAGGTGGCGCTCGCCGGGGAGCGACCTCGCCAGGCGCCGCCGGCACTGCTGCGACTTCGTGAGCTGCTCGGCGAGCGGGTCGTCCACGACGGGTTCGCCGACGTCACCGAGTATCACGACCTGCTGAGGCGCGCCGACATCGTCGTGAGCACGGCTCACCACGAGTTCTTCGGGGTGGCCCTGACCGAGGCCGTGGCCGCCGGGGCGTTTCCGGTCGTTCCCGCCCGTGTGGTGTACCCCGAGCGGATCCCGCCGGACCTCCACCGGGTCTGTCTGTATCGGGACGTGGATGGTCTCGTCGACCTGCTCCGCCGGGCGATCCTCGACCCGGACGGGCGTCGCGATGTCGTCGATCGACTCCGACCGGTGATGGCGCGGTTCGACTGGTCGGTGGTCGCACCCTCGTACGACGATCTGCTCGTTCGAGTCGTGGACGGTGTCCGACCGCCGCTCAAAGTCCTCTGACGGCGGAGACCACGTCGGCGAGGCCCTGTTTGGCATCGGCGAACAGCATGAGGGTGTTGTCGAGGTAGAACAGCGGATTGTCGATGCCGGCGAACCCGCTGGACAGGCTCCGCTTCACGACGATGACCGTCGTCGCCCGGTCGGCGTCGAGGATCGGCATCCCACTGACCGGGGTGTTCGGTTGGCGGGCGAGCGGGTTCACGACGTCGTTCGCCCCGACGATCAGCGCCACGTCGGTGTGGGCGAACTCGGGGTTGATGTCCTCGAGGTCGTAGAGCTGGTCGTAGGGGACATCGGCTTCGGCGAGCAGCACGTTCATGTGGCCCGGCATCCGACCGGCCACCGGGTGGATCGCGTATCGCACCTCGACGTTGCGGGCCTGGAGCAGGTCGGCGAGTTCGCGGGCGACGTGTTGGGCCTGTGCCACGGCGAGGCCGTAGCCCGGCACGACGACGACGCGCTGGGCGTAGGCGAGCGTGATCGCCACGTCTTCGGCGGACGCCCGTCGAGCGACGCGTTCGCCGTCGATCGCACCGTCGGTGTCGGTCGACGCTCCGAACGCCGAGAACAGGACCCCGGCGAGGGTTCGGTTCATGGCGGCGACCATGATGCGCGTGAGGATCAGCCCCGATGCGCCCACGAGTGCGCCCGAGACGATGAGGGCGTTCGACTCGATCACGAAGCCGGTCGCGGCTGCGGCGAGTCCGGACAGTGAGTTGAGGAACGAGATCACGACCGGCATGTCGGCACCGCCGATCGGGAGTGTCCGGGTGATCCCGAGCAGCGCCGTCGCTGCGAATGCGCACCATCCCCACGTCGTCGACCCCTCGAGGACCAGCAGCACCGATGAGGTGAGGGCGGCGGCGAGGAGCGCGATGTCGAGGACGATCTGGCCGGGGAGGACGATCGGTCGTCCGGTGATCAGGTCCTGGAGTTTGCCGAACGCCACGAGGCTTCCCGACAACGTCATCGACCCGATGACGATGGAGAGCGAGATCGTGATCAACGTGCGCTCGACCTGATCGCCACGACCCAACTCGGCGAGTGCGACGAATGCCGAGGCTCCGCCGCCGAATCCGTTGAAGGCGGCGACGAGTTGCGGCATCGACGTCATCTCGACGCGGTTCGCCAGCACGACACCGACCGCGCCACCGACGACGAGGCCGGTCGCCACGAGTCCGTAGCCGACGACCTCCCGGTCGAGCAGCGTGACGACGATCGCGACCAGCATGCCGAGCGCTGCGATCCGGTTGCCGTCCTTGGCCGTGGCGGGTGACGACAGGCGCTTCAGCCCGACGACGAACAGCACCGCCGCGATCAGGTACAGGTATCCGGCTGCGGTCGGGTTCATTTCCGGCCTCGCTTGAACATCTTCAGCATCCGGTCGGTGACGAGGAACCCGCCGACCACGTTGATCGTGGCGAGTGTCACGGCGAGGAAGCCCAGCACTGCGGCGACGCCGCCGTTCTCGTGGCCGGCGGCGATGATCGCGCCGATGATCGAGATGCCCGAGATCGCGTTCGACCCCGACATCAGAGGCGTGTGCAGGGTGGGTGGCACCTTGCTGATCACCTCGAATCCGACGAAGGACGCCAGGACGAACACGGTGATCGGGATCAGCAGTTCGGTCACGGAGCCTCCGTCGAACGAGCGGTCAGCAGCGGATGGACGACGACACCGTCGCGGGCCACGCACGATCCGGCGACGATGTCGTCGTCCCAGTCGGTGTGGAACGAACCGTCGTCGGCGGTGACGAGGTCGACGAACGCTGCGACGTTGCGGGCGTACATCGCCGACGCATCCCGTGCGACCCGACCGACGAGGTCGAGATCGCCGATGACCGTCACGCCCTCGACCTGGATGGTCCGTCCGGGCTCGGTGGCAGCGCAGTTCCCCCCGGTGCTCGCAGCGAGGTCGACGATCACGGCACCGCGGCGCATCCCGGCCAATGTCGCGGCGTCGATCATGACGGGAGCTCGTCGGCCCGGGATGGCCGCCGACGTGATCACGACGTCGGCGGCTGCCACGTGAGGGGCCAAGCCGGCGATGATCCGGTCCTGCTCGTCTCGGCCGACGGCCTGGGCGTAGCCGCCGGATGCGGTGGCGTCCTGGCTGGGGGCGTCGATCTCGACGAAGGTGGCACCGAGGCTGCGGACCTGCTCGGCCGCGGCAGCACGAACGTCGAACGCCGACACGGATGCGCCGAGTCGCCGGGCCGTCGCAATGGCCTGCAGCCCCGCGACGCCGGCGCCGAGGACGAGCACCTTCGAGGGTCGGATCGTCCCGGCCGCGGTCGTCAACATCGGGAACAGTCGGTCGCTCCGAGCAGCGGCTTCGAGGACGCCCTGGTACCCGAGCACCGTCGCCTGCGACGACAGGGCGTCGACGACCTGGGCTCGAGTGGTTCGAGGGACCGCCTCGAAGGCGAACAGGATCGCTCCTCGGCTCGCCAACTCGGCGAGGCCGGCAGGGTCGTCGAACGGTCGCAGCAGGCCGATCACGGCGCGGGGGACGGGTGTCGCGAGGGACGGTCGTCCGACCGTGGCGACGAGGTCGGCGGTCCAGGCGGTCTCCTCGTCGACGATCCGGGCACCGACGGCGGTGTAGTCGTCATCGGTGTGGCCGGCGCCCGTGCCGGCTCGCGTTGCGATCTCGACCTGGTGTCCGCGCCCGATCAGTCGAGTGGCGACGTCCGGCGTCACGGCGACCCGGCGCTCGCCGTCATCGGTCCCGGTCTCCGTTCCGACGACTCCGATGCGCACGCCAGCGACCCTACGCGATCGGGCCGGGTGCGGTGGACGTGGGCGGGAGTCCGGCGCTGCCGAGGCGGACGATCCGGTCGCTCACGCTCCGGGCCTCGTCCTCGTCGTGGGTGACCCAGATCGCGGTCGTGCCGGCCGCTCGGAGGATCGACGAGACCTCGGAGCGGAGTCGCTCGTGCAGGGCGCGATCGAGGCCGGTGAGCGGCTCGTCCAGCAACAGGACCTTGGGGCCGGCGGCGAGTGCCCGGGCGACGGCGACCCGCTTCGCCTCGCCTCCGGACAGATGATCGACGGACCGGTCGCCGAGACCGGCGAGTCCGAACGTGGCGAGCAGTTCGTCGGCTCGTCGGCGCCGTTCGGAGCGGCCGGTGCCGGCCATGCGGAGCCCGAACGAGATGTTGTCGGCGACGGAGAGGTGGGGGAACAGTTGCTCGTCCTGGAACACCAGCCCGATCCGGCGTCGGTGGGTGGGCAGGTACGTGACGTCGTCTCCGTCGACGACGATCCGGCCGTCGTCGGGGGTCAGGATGCCGGCGATGAGGCGCAGGAGGGTGCTCTTGCCGCATCCGGACGGCCCGAGGAGGCCGACGGTTTCACCGGCGTCGACGTGCAGCGAATACCGGTTCAGCACCTCGTGCGGGCCGAACGCGACCGAGATCTCAACGACGTCGAGCACCGGCCCACCGTTCCGTGAGGACGACGATCGTCGTCGTCGCCGCCGCGAGCACCACTGCGAGAGCGAACGCCTGGGCCTGGAACGTGCCGCCCGTGCGCGCCAGGAGTCGCTCGATGGCGAGCGGCACGGTGTCCGCACCGGATCGGCTCAGGAAGCTCGTCGCTCCGAACTCGCCGAGCGAGATGGCGGCCGCGAGTCCTGCGGAGGCGATCAGTGGCCGTCGAACTGCGGGCACCACAGCGGGCGCCCACGCCCGGATCGGCGGTGCGCCGAGGACCGCCGCTGCGGCCCGGAGGTCGGGGTGGATGCTCCGTACGACGCCGAGCAGGGATCGGACGACGAACGGGACGGCGACGAGGGCATGACCGAGCGGGACGATCCACCACGACGCCCGCCAGTCGAACGGATCGGTGTCGAACGCGAGCAACATCCCGAAACCGATCGTGACCGCCGAGGTGCCGAGGGGGAGCATCAGCCCGACGTCGAGGAGTCGACCGGCCCGACGTGCCGTCGTGATCGCAGCGACAGCGGCCGCTCCGATCGCGAGCGAGAACAGCGTCGCCCACGTCGCTGTCGTGAGCGATCTCCACAGGGCGCCGACCGGATCGATGCCGAGGCGCAGCCCCGGGCGGATCTCGTCGTTCCCGAGGGCTCGCCACGCATCGAGCCCGTAGCCGTCGGGTCCGCGGAGCGAACGTTCGAGCAGTGCGCCGAGTGGAACGACGACGAGGAGCAGGGGGCCGACCACTGCGGTGGCCACGCCGAGTCGGACACGGCCCGTCGGCGTCGGACGTCCGGTCGGTCGTTCGAGGCGGAGTCGGTGACCGGCCCGCCGTTGCACCACCGTCGACGCACCCACCAGAGCGGCGAGGACGGTGAGCTGGAGCACGGCGAGAACAGCGGCACCTCCGATGTCGCCGAGTCGCGTCGCTCGGCGCCAGACCTCGACCTCGACGGTGGCCGTCGCGTTGGTGCCGAGGATCCGGATCACTCCGAACGAGGTGAAGGTGAAGAGGAACACGATCGAGCCGGCGGCGACCGCTGCTGGCCGGAGGAGTGGGAGCGTGATCAGTCGGAACGTCCGCCACGGGGATGCGCCGAGCGTGGCGGCCACAGCACCGAGATCGTCGGGGAGTTGCTCCCAGACCGCGCCGACGATTCGGATGACCACGGCGAGGTTGAACACGAGGTGTGCGCCCAGGATCGCCCACACGCTCCGTTCGAGCGATGCCGGGAGGATCGCGACGAACGCGGCACCGATGACGACCGTCGGTAGGACGAACACCGAGGTGAACACGCCGATCGAGGTCGATCGGCCGGGGAACGAGAATCGTGAGATCGCCCAGGTCGGGAACATGCCGACCACCAGTGTGAGGACGGTGCTGATGGCGGCCTGCCACGTGGTGAACCAGAGCACGTCCCAGGTGCGTCCGCGGCCGAAGGTGTCCGCCACGGCGCCGAATCCGGTCGCTTCGCCCACCAGCGTCGCGAACGGCCAGATGTAGAACACGACGAGGAACATCGTCGGGGGCAGGCCGACGACGAGGAGGAACCGGATCGGCAGCCGGTTCACATCGGCGTGACGGCCGGTGGTCACGCTCCGACGATGCCCGTCCACTGATCGATCCATCCGGCTCGACCTGCGTCGATGATCGCGGGGTCGAGCCCGAGTGGCTCGGGTGGGATGGCGGCGTACTCGACGAACACCGGATCCAGGGTGACCGTCCGGTTCGCGGGGAAGACGAACAGGTTCAGTGCGACCTCGCTCTGGAAGCGCGGTGAGACGAGGAAGTCGACGAGCCGTCGGGCGGCATCGGGTGCATCGGTGCCGGCGAGGACTCCGGCGAACTCGACCTGTCGGAAGCACGTCGCCTCGACGACACCGGTGGGAGCGGTGTCGGTCGGCTCGACGGCGAACAGGACCTCGAAGGGTGGGCTCGACCCGTAGCTGACGACCAGCGGCCGGTCGCCCCCCGCCAGGGAGAACGACTCGTAGTACGCCGTCGTCCAGGAGTCGACGACCTCGACGTCGTTGGCGACGAGTCGTTCCCAGTAGGCCTGCCACCCGTCGTCACCGAACTCGGCGACCGTTGCGAGCAGAAAGGCGAGGCCGGGCGACGACGAGGCCGGATCCTGGACGACGAGCATCGATGCGTAGGCCGGGTCGGCGAGGTCGTCGAACGATGTCGGCGGGTCGAGTCCGAGGCGGTCGAGCGCCGATCGGTCGAAGTTGACGCAGACGTCGCCGAAGTCGACCGGGGTGGCTTCGTCGCCGGGGACGAGCCGGAGCAACTCGTCGCGGAGATCCTCGCGGCCGGCGGCGGCATACGGTTCGAAGATGCCGGCTTCGACGGCTCTCGACAGGAAGGTGTTGTCGATCCCCCAGATGACGTCACCTTCCGGGTTGCCGGCGGTGAGTTCGGCTCTGGCCAGCATCGTGCCGGTGTCGCCGGCGACGAGGACCTCCACCTCGATGCCGGTCGCGTCGGTGAACTCGGCGAGTGCCCGGTGGACGGGGTTCTCGGGATCGGGTGCCGGGAACGAGTCGTACGTGACGAGGGTGACGCTGACCGACTCGGTCGACCCGTCGGAGCAGGCCGACACGGCGAGAGCACCGGCGACCAGGGCGCACCCGAGGAGGTTCCCGGCGGGTCGGCGTCGGTCCTCGGGTCGGCCGGGTGATCCGGTTCGCATTCGTGCCCTGCTCATCCCCGACGTGTTCGTTCCCGACGTGTTCATGCCCAGCCTGCTCATCCGTTCGCACCCTGAGCCTGGCGGCTGGTCTCGGACGCCCGGACGAACACCGTCAGGACGCCCGCTCGCATCCTGATCCCGACGTGCTCCTCGACGACTTCGTTGCTGACGCCGTGGCCGGCGAGCGGCCCGAGGTCCCGGTCGTCGAGCGGCCAGCGCAGCCCCGATGTCGTCACGCCTTCGGCGGTCCCGTGGGTGGCGAGGAGCGACACGATCGCGCCGAGTTCGAGTTCGAGTCGCAGTTGGCCCGGGCCGTGGAGCACGTGGAACCGCTCGTCGCCCCACCACCCGTCGACCTCGGGGACCGCCGTGAGCGAGCGGTCACCGAGTGCTCCGATCGCGGCCAGCAGGTGGTCGAGTCGATCACCACCACCCGCGAGCATGACCACCCGGCGGGGTGCGAGATCGGCTGCCATCGCCAGGGCGAGTTCGGTGTCGGTCCGGTCCTTGTCGGGGTCGTGGCGGTCGATCGTCGAGTGCTGCCGAGCCCATGCGAGCCCGTCCTCCGAGACCGAGTCGAGGTCACCGATCAGGCCGGCCGGCGTGAGTCCGGCGGCGAGCGCGTGATCGAGTCCACCATCGGCGGCGAGCACGATCGCTCCCGCCGGGACCCGACTGGCGGCATCCGGAGGCAGTGGTGCAGCGCCGGTGACGACGACGACCGTGTCGGTCGACGGGTGGATCTCGTGGTCGTCGCTCATCGTGGCTCCCTCCGCCGGCATTACCCGGATCAGGTTCTCGGGTCGGTGGAGGCGTCCACCCTCTCAGCCCGCCGATCCGGCGGGCTCCCCTGTCGATGAGGCGAGGCTACCGGGAGCGCTCGGTCAGCAGGACGTCGAGCGCTGCTTCGGCCTTGCGGAGGTCGTCACGGGATTCGGCGTGCAGCGTGCTGAGGTAGGTGACCGAAACGAGGTTCCGCTCGATCGCGCCGCCGTCGGTGTCGGCGGGGAGGTCTTCGGGTCCACCCCAGTCGACGACGATGTCGAACGTGTCGGTGCTCGGGCCGTCGGGGAGCATCCGTGGTTCGAGGCGGGCCTTCGACATCGATCTCGGCGGACGCATCCCGACCTCGGTTCGGGCCCAACCGGCGATCTCGTCGAGTTCGACGTTGGGGACGTTCACGTTGGCGACGACCACATGCTCGGGAGGTTCGGAGATGAAGCCTTCCACGAAGGCCCGGGCGACGGTGGCGGCCGTCTCCCACTTCTGCAGGGCGAGGACCTCGTGCCATGCCTGGCCCTCCACACCCCACCCGGCGGCGGCCTGGCTCACCGCGATGCCGGGGATGCCGCCGTTGCGCCCGGAGATGCACGCCCCGATGGTGCCCGAGTGGTAGACGGATCGGCCGACGTTGGCGCCGGGGTTGATGCCCGAGACGATCAGGTCGAACGGATCGCCGAACGCCCCGAACCGTGCGTACATCGCGCACAGCGCCGGTGGCCCGTCGACCGCCCACGCCTCGGCAGCGCCGTCGAAGTCGACCCGCTGCACGCTCGGGTGGGACTCCCAGATCGCTCCGATCGCCGCACCGGCACCCGAGAACTCCCGGTTCGGTGCGATCACCACGATCTCACCCAGGCCCTCCATCGCCCGGGCGAGGTGACCGATGCCCGGTGCCGTGATGCCGTCGTCGTTCGTGACCAGGATGCGCATGTCCCTTGGATACCAGGTGCGGGTGCACGGCACGTGACCGGCGGGTGAACGGCGGCCGGGTCGCTCGTGTCAAAGTGGCGGACATGGACCCGTCCTCCTCATCGATCGTCGACGACTCCACTCCCGCTCGCGACCTGCTCGGCCGGGTGGCACTCGTGACCGGCGCCGGCCGTGGTATCGGTCGGGCGATCGCCGAGCGGCTGGCCGCTGCCGGCGCGACGGTCGCCGTGAACTACCGACGCGACGCCGACGCCGCTGCGGATGCCGTCCGGTCGATCGAGGCGATGGGCGGCGTCGCGCGGGCCTACCCGGCGAGCGTCGATGATGCCGATGCGATGGCAGCGATGGTCGACACGGTCGTCGACGACTTCGGCCCCGTCGACCTGCTGGTGTGCAACGCGGGGATCGCGTCGCGAGGTCGCTCGGTCGTCGACACCGACCCCGCCGAGTTGATCCGGGTCCTGCACACCCATGCCGTCGGAGCCCACCATGCCGCCCGCTTGGTGCTGCCGGGCATGCGGGCCGCCGCTCGGGGCGACATCGTGATGATCTCGTCGGTGGCCGCTCACGTGCACGGACCGAACGGAGCGCCGTACAACATGGCCAAGGCGGCGCTCGAGGCGTTGGCGTACACGCTCGCCAAGGAGGAGGCGGGGAACGGGGTCCACGTCAACATCGTCGCCCCGGGGCTCGTCGAGACCGACATGGGGGTCCGGCTCGCGCGGGCGGTGTACGGCCGCCAGGAGATGGACGACCTCCGTGAACTCGATGCTCGGTTCCCGTTCGGGAGGGTCTGTCAGCCGTCGGACATCGCCGACGTGGTGCACTACCTCTGCAGTGCCGGCTCGGGGTACGTCACCGGTCAGCGGATCGTGGTCGACGGCGGCGGTCGCATGTGACGAGTGGTGCCGGGCGCCGAGCGTCACATCCCTGACAGGGTGAGCCAGTCGTCGAGGACGGCGGCGTCGCCGACGGCATCGAGGACTCCGTCCGCGACCGGTCGGCCCCACAGCCGGAGCAGGAGCGATTCGGCCGGACCACGGAGCGCTGCGTCGCCCTTCCGATGTGCGCGCTCCAGGCGGTACTCGCCGTCGGTGCCCTCGACGTACCATTCGCCCTCGACGTCGGTGCAGTGGACGTGGAAGCTGCTCGTCGGCAGGACGACGCCGTCTCGTCGGAGCAGCCGGGGTACGGCGAGTTCGAAGTACTCGTCGATCCCGTCGGCAGCCAGCTCGGCGTCGATCGGAGACGGATCCCCGACCGCCGCCTCGGCGTCCCAGCGATGCATCGCGAGTTCGTGGGTGAGTCGCCGGGGCCACACGCCGGCGACTCGTTCGACCGGGAAGGGGTGCCAGGTGGGTGCGGCCGGATCGAGGGATCGGATCGTCGGCTCGATCGTCGCGACTCGATCGCCGAACCATTCGCCGAGGTCGCGGTCCCCGGGTTCGAACTCCGTCATGGACGCCGGTGGTGCGGCATCGGCGATGCACGTCGCCGCCCAGCCGAGCACGGTGCCCACGTGGACGACCAGTCGACGGACGTCCCACCCGGGGCAGGCAGCGACCGGGGCGTCGAGGTCGCCTGCGGCGATGAGCGCGGTGAAGCGGATGCCGTCGGCGGCGAGTCGATCGGCGTACCAGGCCGTGTCGCGGTCGGGAGCGGAGCTGGTCTCGGCGTTCATGGGCACCGAAGGTAGCCTGGCCGCATGAGCCCACTGGAAGCCTTGGCCGGAAGTGGCGACGGAGCGTCGGCGAGCCGTCCGATCGTGACGATCACCGAAGCGGCGCTGGCCGTGCTGATCGAACTGCGCTCCGAGGAGGCCGACGCCGAACAGCTCGGGCTCCGTCTCGCGGTCGCTTCGGGACCCGGGGAGGACTTCCGGTACGACCTCAGCTTCGACGAGTTCCTGACCGCCGGATTCACCGACGAGGTCCGGACGCATCAGGGCGAGGCCGGGCAGATCAAGGTGATCGTGCCGGCGGAGGACGTCGAGTCGCTCCAGGACGCCACGCTCGATCACAACCCGAACCAGGGCCTCGTGATCCGCAACCCCAACCGACCGCAGGCCCCCGACGTCGAGGGGTTGATCCGGGACGACGAACTCTCGGCCGAGATCGAGGCGATGGTCGCCGCCGAGGTGAACCCGCAGCTCGCCGCTCACGGAGGCTTCGTGACGTACGTCGGCCACGACGGCGACGGCACGGCGTACATGACGATGGGTGGCGGCTGCCATGGTTGCTCGATGAGCAAGATGACGATGCTCGAGGGCGTTCAGACGATGCTGTCCGAAGCGATCCCGGCGGTGCAGCGGGTCAAGGACCTCACCGATCACTCGACGGGTTCCAATCCGTACTTCAGCTGAGCGACGGCCGCCGAGCGGCCGGTGAGTCAGGCTCGCAGCGCCTGATCCAGGTCGGCGATCAGGTCGTCGACGTGCTCCAACCCGACGCTCAACCGGACCAGACCGGGAGTGACGCCTGCTTCGACCTGCTCGTCGGGGGTGAGGCTGGCGTGGGTCGTGGTCATCGGGTGACACACGAGCGTTTCGGGGCCGCCGAGCGAGGTGGCCCGGTGAACGAGTTCGACCCGGTCGACGAGCATCCTCACGGCGTCGAGTTCGCCGGAGAGTTCGAATGCCAGGACGGTTCCGAAGCGGCGCATCTGGCGTCGGGCCAACTCGTGCTGGGGGTGGGAAGCGAGTCCGGGGTGGTGGACCCTCGCGACGGCCTGGTGGCCCTCGAGCCAGCCCGCGACGGCGAGCGCCGTGTCGGCCTGTCTGGCGGTGCGGACGTCGAGCGTCCTGATGCCCCGCAGCGCATTGAGGGCGTCGCCGGGCGACGCCATCGCTCCGTGCAGGACGCCGTACGCCCAGATCGTGTCGACGAGCTCCCGCTCGCCGGCGATCACCCCGATGGTGGCGTCGTTGTGGCCGGCGATCCCCTTCGTGGCCGAGTGCAGGACGAGATCGACGCCGTGGTCGAGCGGCTGCTGGCCGAGCGGGGTGGCGAAGGTCGAGTCGACGACGGTGAACGGGCCGACGATCGAACCGAGTTCGTCGAGGTCGACGAGTTCGAGACGGGGGTTCGAGGGTGTCTCGGCGACGACGAGCGTCGTTCGGCCCGGCTGGACGGCTCCGGTGAGTGCTCCGGGGACGGTGGCGTCGACGATGGTGACGTCGATGCCGAGCCGTCGGCACGGGCCCTGGAGGAAGGCGAGCGTCCCGGCGTAGAGCTGCCGGGCGGCGACGACGTGATCGCCGGCAGAGCACAGGGCCAGCACCGTGGTGGCCACCGCACCCATGCCCGACGCGAAGGCGAGGGCGTCCTCGGCCTGCTCGAGGTCGGCGACGGCCCGTTCGAAGGTGCGGACCGTCGGATTGGCGTAGCGACCGTAGAACTCGTCGACCCGGACCCCGGTGGCTCGGCGATGGGCGTCGTCGAAGCTGGCCGACTCCCAGACCGATGTCGTCCACAGTGGAGCCGTCAGCGCCGATTCGCCGGTGCGTCGCCCGGCTCGGCCGACGCCGGTCGGCGGGCCGGTCGGAGCGCCGTCGTCGGAGGGTGGAGTGTCGGCGCCACGCACGGGACGTACGGTACCGGTGTGGCCATCGGCTCCCTGCACGAAGTCGTCGTGGACTGTGCCGTTCCGATGTCGTCGGCACTGTTCTGGCGCGACGTCGTCGGCGGCACCATCGAGGCCGTCCACGACGACTGGGTGGTGCTCCACGGGTCCCCGCTCCGGATCGGGTTCCAGCGGGTCCCGGAGCCGAAGTCGGTGAAGAACCGCGTCCATCTCGACGTCGGGGTGCCGGATCGCGCCGGCCTCGTCGCCGCGGCGGAACTGGCCGAGCGACTGGGCGCCCGCCGACTCGGCGGGGTGGTCGACGAGCCCGAGGGGAGCTTCCAAGCGATGATCGATCCCGACGGCAACGAGTTCTGCTTCGTCGCCGAGGGGTGAGCCGGGCCGACCGGGCGGCGGTGGGTCGAGCGTCGGTGGGTCAGGGGCCGGCGAGCGCGGCGAGCACCTCGGCGTGGAGCCGACCGTTCGACGAGACCGCCGTGTCGGAGTCGTGGGTCGACGTACCGTTGCGATCGGTGAAGGTCCCCCCGGCCTCCTCCACGATCAGGCGCACGGCGGCGAGATCGTGGGGCTTCACCCCGACGGCGTCGATCGCCGCATCGACGGCTCCTTCGGCCACCAGGCAGTGCTGCCAGAAGTCCCCGAACCCCCGGGGGCGTCGGGCGCGTCGGGCCAGGTCGACGAGTGCCGGGGTGAGGCCGAGTCGATCCCATCCGTCGTTGAACGTGATCGAGATCTGCGCTGCTTCGATCGTGTCGACGTCGGACACGCGGCAACGGCGGCCGTCGGCGAACGAGCCGATGCCGCGAGCTGCCCACCAGCGTCTCCCGAGTGCCGGAGCCGAGACGACCGCCGTCGTGACGCCCGAATCGGCGTGGACGAGGGCGATGAGCGTCGCCCACACGGGGATCCCCCGGACGAACCCGGACGTTCCGTCGATCGGGTCGACGATCCATGTCCAGGGTGTGTCCGACGGTCCCTGGCGACCGTGCTCCTCGCCGACGAACGCGACCTCGGGTCGGAGTCGGAGCGCTGTGGCGGCGAGTTCGGTCTCCGCATCGCGGTCGGCCTCGGTGACCTCGGTCCGATCGTCCTTCCAGCCGAGGGTGAAGTCGGCGTTCCGGAAGCGTGGCAGCGTCACCGAGTCGGCGACGTCGGCCAGACGCAGCGCGATCGCCAGATCGTCCGCCGGATCGATCGTCGCTGGATCGATCGTCACCGGTCGGCTCGTCGTGCGGTGGCGTCGACGAGTGCCCGAGCAGCCCGAGCGATGCCGTCGGCGTCGAGTCCGAGTCGGGCGAAGATCTGCTTCGGCTCGCCGTGCGGCACGAATCGGGTGGGTACACCGAGCGACGCGATCTCGACGGTCGGGTCGCTCGCGTGCACGAGCGCTGCGATCGCCGAGCCGATGCCACCGTCGACGATGCCGTCCTCGACGGTGAGCACGCTCCGGTGCGCTGCGGCGTCGGTGATCATCACCTGGTCGAGCGGGGCGCACGAACGGACGTCCCACACGGTGGCGGCCACACCGGCGGCAGCGAGATCGTCGGCGGCCCGTTCGGCGAGCTCGAGCATCCGACCGACGGCCAGGATGCAGATCGATCCGTCCCCTTCGACGCTGCGGCGGGCGGCGAGGCCGCTGCCGACGTCGTGTTCGGAGACCTGACGTGCTGCTCCGCGTGGGTAGCGGATCGCGACCGGGCCCTCGTCGGCGAGCGAAACGGCGTCGTCGAGCATCTGCTGGAGTTCCTGAGCGCTCGACGGGGCGAGGATCCGCATCCCGGGCACCTTCGAGAGGAGCGCGAGGTCGTACACGCCGTGGTGGCTCGCTCCGTCGGGTCCGGTGATGCCGGCCCGATCGAGGCAGAACACCACGGGAAGGCGGTGGAGGGCGACGTCGTAGACGATCTGGTCCCACGCCCGGGACAGGAAGGTGGAGTAGATCGCGACGACGGGTCGAAGCCCCCACATCGCCATCCCGGCAGCGCCAGCGACGGCGTGCTGCTCGGCGATTCCGACGTCGAAGAACCGGTCGGGGAACCGCTCCTGGAACGGGATCAGCCCGGTCGGCCCGGGCATCGCCGCCGTGATCGCCACGATCCGCTCGTCGCGTTCGGCCGCCTTGATGATCGAATCGGCGAAGGATTGGGTGTAGCCGGTCGGCAACGCCTTGGGCGGTCCGTGGGCGGGGTCGAACACCGGAGCGTCGTGCAGGTGCTTTTCGTCGTCGTCCTCGGCCGGCGAGTAGCCGCGTCCCTTCTGGGTCAGGACGTGGACCACGATCGGGCCCTCGGCGGCGAGTTCCTCGGCGTTGCGGAACGCCGCCTCCATGTCCGCCACGTTGTGGCCGTCGACCGGGCCGACGTATCGGACGCCGAGCGCCTCGAAGAACGCCGGCGGCTGCAGGAACTCCCGGACCCCGGCCTTGAGGCCCTCCATCGCCTTCTCGGCTTGTGGCCCGATCGCCGGAAGGCTCGACAAGAACTCTTCGATCCGGCGCTGTCGGCGGACGTAGACCGGGTTGAGCCGGATGTCGGTGAGGGCGTGGGACAGCTTGTCGGTGAGCTTGTCGGTGAAGCTCGGGTGCTGTTCGCGTTCGTCGCGTCCCTGGGCATTGGCCGACAGGTTCGACACGGTCGGCGCATAGCTGCGGCCGTTGTCGTTGAGGACGATGATCACCCGTCGCTTGGAGTGACCGAGGTTGTTCAGCGCCTCGTAGGCCATGCCACCCGTCATCGCGCCGTCGCCGATCACGGCGACGATGTGGCGGTGATCGGCGGCGCCGGCGTCGCGGGCCACGGCCATGCCGTAGGCGTACGAGAGCACGGTCGAGGCGTGGCTGTTCTCGATGTGGTCGTGTCGGCTCTCCTCGCGGCTGGGGTAGCCGGAGAGGCCGCCCTCCTGCCGGAGTTCGTCGAACCGTGTCCGGCGTCCGGTGATGATCTTGTGGACGTACGCCTGGTGGCCGGTGTCCCACAGGATGGCGTCGGTGGGTGATTCGAACACCCGGTGGAGGGCGATCGACAGTTCGACCGCGCCGAGGTTGGAGCCGAGGTGCCCGCCGGTCTCGGCCACGGCCGCGACGATGAAGTCGCGGATCTCACCGGCCAGTGCGTCGAGCTCGGCGGGTCCGAGTTGCCGGAGGTCGGCTGGTTCGTTGAGGCGGTCGAGGAACATCCGGAGGATCACGCTACCGGTGCTCCCGACCCTCCTGCCCGACCGGACTCCGTGGCCGTGACGTCCGGTACGGTCGACGCATGGCGCACATCGACGGACATGCCGGTCAGCAGACCGTGGCGGCCCTGCAGCAGTACGGGATCGACACCATGTTCACCCTGAACGGTGGGCACGTGTGGCCGTTCTACGAGGCGGCACGCGACCGCGGTGTGCGGGTCATCGACACCCGCCACGAGCAGTCCGCCGTGTTCGCTGCCGAGGCCTACGCCAAGCTCACCCGTCGTCCCGGACTCGCCGTGTTGACCGCCGGTCCGGGCGTCACGAACGGGGTGTCGGCGGTGACATCGGCGCACTTCAACGGAGCGCCGCTCGTCGTGCTCGGTGGTCGCGCACCCCAGGGTCGATGGGGTGCGGGGTCGCTGCAGGAGTTCGACCACGTCCCGATCTTCACCCCGATCACCAAACGGTCGGCGACGGTGTTCGAGGCGACGACGGCGGGAGCGCAGGTGCACGATGCGGTTCGCTGTGCCGCGTCACCCCATCGCGGACCGGTGTTCCTCGACTTCCCGCTCGACCTGTTCGGGCCGAGCGCCGGTGACGTCCCCGACGGATCGCCGATCGATCGGGTCGAGCCCGACCCCGATCTCGTCGGGAGACTGGCGACGCTCGTCGCCGGGGCGGAGCGGCCGGCCTTCCTCGTCGGTAGCGACGCCTACTGGGACGAGGCCGAGGACGCGCTCGCCGCCGCCGTCACCGCGCTCGGCGTGCCGTGTTTCTTCAACGGACTCGGGCGAGGGATGCTCGCCGCCGATCACCCGAACGCGTTCCTGCGGACGAGGGCCGTGCTCAAGCAACGTGCCGATCTCGTGGTCGTGATCGGCACACCGCTCGATTTCCGTGTCGGCTTCGGTCGGTTCGGAGAGGCCCGGGTCGCTCATGTCGTCGACGCCCCGTCGCAGGTCGCAGGCCATGTGGACGCGTTCACGGTGGTGGGTGACATCGCCAGCGTGTTGCGGGGGCTCGCCGATCACGTCGGTGCCCGCGTCGACCACGCCGGCTGGCTCGCTGAACTCCGCGATGCCGAGGATGCGGCCCGAGCGGGCGAGGAACCGTTGCTCGCCGCGGGTGGCCCGGCCATCAAGCCGACCCGGGTGTACGGGGAACTCCGCAGTCGACTCGACCGCGATGCCGTCGTGGTGTGCGACGGTGGCGATTTCGTGTCGTACGCCGGGAAGTACGTCGAGGTCCATCAGCCGGGCGGTTGGCTCGACACCGGTCCGTTCGGATGTCTGGGGAACGGCCTCGGCTCGGCGATCGCTGCGCGGACGGTCAGGCCCGATGCCCAAGTGGTCCTGATGCTCGGCGACGGCGCTGCGGGATTCTCGCTGATGGACGTCGACACCCTGGTGCGACACGGACTGCCGGTGGTGATGGTGGTCGGGAACAACGGCATCTGGGGGTTGGAGAAGCACCCGATGCAGTTCATCTACGGGTGGGACATGGCCTGCGATCTCCAGCCGGACACACGCTACGACCAGGTCGTGGCGAGTCTCGGCGGTGCGGGCGAGACCGTGACGGATCCGGAGGACGTCGGCCCGGCGCTCGATCGAGCCTTCGCGAGCGGTGTCCCGTATCTCGTCAATGTGATGACGGATCCGTCGGACGTCTATCCGCGGTCCAGCAACCTGGCGTGACGGGTGGCCGGTCAATCGGCCTTGCAGCACCGCTCCATGAACTTCGACCGATCGACGACGACCCGTGTCACCTTGCCGGCGGCGACCAGTCCGCCACGGTCGGTCGCCGTCACGGTGAACGTGATCCGGCGGCCCTCCATCTTGTCGAGATGGGCATCGACGACGACCTCGGCGCCGACGGGAGTCGGTTGCAGGTGGTCGACCTGCACCCGCATGCCGACGGTGGTCTGATCGGCGTCGAGGGTCCCGGCGAGCGCCGCAACGGTCGCTTGTTCGAAGAGGGCGACGAGTCTGGGTGTGCCGAGGACGTCGACGTCGCCGGAGCCGAGCGCGCGAGCGGTGTCGTGCTCGGTGACCGTGAGACGGGCTTCGCCGCTGAGTCCGACCGCTGCGTTCACCACCGGAACGCTAACGCATCGTCGCGTGTGTCCAACGTCCGCATGGGCGACCGTGGTCTGTCGTCCTAATCTGGAGGGGTGATCGACCAAGACCTCATCGAAGCCACCCTCTCCGTCGCGCTCCGGACCGGTGCCGAGTTCGCCGAGATCTATGCCGAGGACAAGCACAACACCTCCGTCGCACTCGACGACGGTCGGATCGAGCAGGTGACCTCCGGCCGTGACCGAGGTGCCGGTATCCGCGTGATCAAGGGTGAGACGACGGGCTTCGCCCACACGAGCGACCTGACCGCGGCCGGCCTCGCCACGGCGGCCCGGGCCGCGGCCGAAGCGGCGAGTCGTGGCGACGGGGTGACCCGGACCGTGGCGCTCGCCCCGTCGGTCGATCGTCGGGTCAACGTCGTCGAGCGGTATCCCGACGACGTCCCGAAGGCGGACAAGGTCGCAGTGCTCCTGCGGATGAACGAGGCCGCTCGGTCGGCCGGTGGGGAGATCGTGCAGGTCTCGGCCGGGTACGGCGACAGCCGCAAGCGGGTGCTCGTGGCGAACAGCGATGGACTGCTGTCGGGCGACGACGTCGTACGGGTCCTCGCCCGGATCAGCGTCGTGGCGAGCGGTGACTCGGGGATGCAGACCGGATTCCAGTCGCTCGGTCACACGATCGGTTGGGAACTCTTCGACTCCGACCACGGTTCGTTCATCGACGTCGAGGCGCTCGCGCGAGATGCGGCGCGCCAGGCGATCACGAAGCTGCGTGCCCGTCCCGCCCCATCGGGGTCGCTCCCGGTCGTCATCCGGAACGGCACCGGTGGTGTGCTGTTCCACGAGGCGTGCGGCCACGGTCTCGAAGCCGATCACGTGCAGAAGGGGGCGTCGGTGTACGCCGGCAAGGTCGGCGAACTGGTCGCATCCCCACTCGTGACCCTCGTCGACGACGGCACGATGGCGGGCGAATGGGGCACGATCTCGATCGACGACGAAGGGCACCCGACCCAGCGCAACGTCCTGATCGAGGACGGCGTTCTGGTCGACTTCATGTGGGATCACATCCGGTCACGGCACGACGGTCGTGCTCCGTCGGGGAACGGCCGGCGGCAGAGCTACATGCACCTGCCGATGGTGCGGATGACCAATACCTTCGTCCTCGACGGACCCGATGACCCGGCTGACATCGTCGCGGCGACCGAGTACGGCGTGTACGTGAGTCACCTGGGTGGCGGGTCGGTCGACACCGCGACGGGCGACTTCGTGTTCGGGATGAACGAGGCGTATCTGATCGAGAACGGTGAGATCACCGAGCCGCTGCGCGAAGGGAACCTGATCGGCAACGGGCCCCAGGTGCTGCGTGACATCGACATGCTCGGCAACGACTTCGCCATGGGGAACCCGGGTACGTGCGGCAAGGACGGCCAGGGGGTACCGGTCGGTGACGGTCAGCCGACGCTGCGCGTGAAGCAGCTCACGGTCGGTGGCACGGCGGCGTGAGCACCGACGCCGATTCGGACCTGTTGCGTCTCGCCGACCGAGTCGTCGCGCAGGCGGCGCCGGGTGAGCAACTCGAGGCCTTCGTGTCGCGCGGTGGCGACACCGAGATCCGCGTGTACCAGGGGCAGGTGGAGCATTTCGTCTCGGCGCAGTCGGAGGGGATCGGCATCCGGGTGATTCGCGATGGCCGAACCGGCTTCGCATACGCCGGGACGCTCGACCCCGCATCGATCGAGTCGGTGCTCGCCGAGGCCCGCGACAACGTCTCGTTCGGGACGGTCGACGAGTGGGCCGGATTGGCCGAGCCCGACGGGGTCGCTCCGACGGCCCAGGAACTGTGGAACGACGAACTGGCCGGTTTCGACACCGCCGCGAAGATCGCGTTGGCCACCGACCTCGAGCGGTTGACGTTGGCGGTCGACGGCCGGGTGCGGGTCGACGAATCGAACTACGCGGACGCCCACGGCGAGGCGGCGGTCGTCACGACCACCGGGATCCGACAGTGGGGCCGGGAGAACGGCTGCTACGTCAGCGTGTCCACGTTGGCCGACGACGGCGACGAGACCCAGACCGGGTTCGGGTTCAGCGTGGGGCGGACCCCGACGGGGGGGGGCGGCGGGCGCG
>JBMUCX010000040.1:0-23899 GCA_049458915.1 Ilumatobacteraceae bacterium | reverse complement strand
GTCGGTGTGGCTGGTGTCGGACGGGGCCACGCTGCGGAGGTTGTGCTGGATCCGCAGCAGCAGCGCCGCCAAGGTGTGACGGTCGGCGCGGCTGATGCCATCGCGCAGTTCGGCCCGGAGCACGGCGTCGACCTCGTCGACCCGATCGGCGAGCGTGCGGCCGTCCTCGGTGACGACGATCATCCACACGCGACGATCGTCGGGGTCGGGGCGGCGTTCGACGAGGCCCGAGGCTTCGAGCTTGTCGATCTGCGTTCCGGTCACGGCGCGTCCCTGACCGAGGTGCTCGGCGGCACGAGACTGCGTCACCGGGCCGAAATCCCGGATGTAGGCGAGCAGGCTCGCCAGGCTCAGTGTGAGGCCGAGTTCGGTCAGCCGGCGGTCGTAGGCGCCCCGGATCGAGTTGGCCGTTGCCATCAAGGTGCTCTCGACCCGGAGCCACGGGGGCGCGTCGAGTTCGTGACTCGGCGCCACGGCGCTCGGGCTCGGGTTTGTCACCGGCATGATTGTCTGCCACCATACAGTTCAACTTCGTACAGATCACACCCGGGAGCCCCCTGATGACCGCGACCGACATCCCCACCACCACCGGCCCACTCACGGCGCAGGAGGCCGAAGCCTTCCGTGAGCGCTGCCGGGCGTTCCTGCGCGAGCACGCCAAGCCGGGCGCCCGCCGCAACCTCACGGCTGCCCGGGAGTTCCAGCAGGCACTCGCCGAGGCAGGACTCGCCGGGCTCGCCTACCCCTCCGAGTACGGCGGTGCCGGCCTCACGCTCGAGCACGAGCGGATCTGGCGGCAGGTGCAACAGGAGTTCCCGCAGATGACCGGTGAACTCGTCATCAGCCACGGCATGTGTCTTCCGGTGCTGAACGAGTTCGGGAACGACGAGCAGAAGCGGACCTACATGCCCGACAACATCGCCGCCCGGACCGTGTGGTGCCAGATGTTCTCCGAACCCGGCGCCGGCTCCGACGTGGCGAGCCTGCAGACCAAGGCCGAGCGCGACGGCGACGAGTGGATCATCAACGGCCAGAAGGTGTGGACCACGCTCGCCCACGAGTCCGACTACGGCGTCCTGATCGCCCGGACCGACCCGGAGCAGCCCAAGCACGCCGGCATCTCGATGTTCATCGTGCCGCTCAAGGACACCCCCGGCGTCGAGATCCGACCGATCCACCAGATCGACGGTGGCCGCCACTTCAACGAGGTCTTCTTCACCGACCTCCGCGTCCCCGCCGACAACCTCCTCGGTGAGTACAACAACGGCTGGCGACAGGCCACTGCGATGCTCATGTACGAACGCGTCGCGATCGGTTCGATGGGTGCCGGCGCGATCAGTCAGCCGATGTACGAGGTCCTGCTCAAGGCCGCCCGGGCGAACGGCGTCGACCAGGACCCGGTCGTCCGACAGCAGCTCACCGAGATCTACTGCATGGAGACCACCAAGGCGATGGTGGCGATGCGGGTGCGGGCCGAACTGAAGGCCGGCAAGACCCCGGGCCCCGGTGGTTCGCTCGGCAAGCTCGCCGGATCCGTGATCGCATGGCGATTCCGAGAGATCGCCCTCGAGATCGCCGGAGCCGGCAGCCAGGCATGGGACCCGACCGATGAACGAGGTGCCGAACTGGCGCTGACGATGATCGGCTCGTTCCAGTCGAGCATCGCCGGCGGCACCGACGAGATCCAGCGCAACATCATCGGTGACCGGGTGCTCGGGCTCCCCCGCGACATCAGCGTCGACACCAAGGTGGCGTTCAAGGACCTGAAGGTCGGCACCGTCAAGTCGTGACGTGCCGGTCGTGACGTGCCGGTCGTGATGTTCAGGTGAGCGGTTCCGGGGCGGTGCTGAACCTCGGACTCAGGTGACTCGTGTCGTTGAAGCACCGGATGATCCATCGGTCGCCGTCCACGACGACGTGGTGGATCGAGGCGTTGTCGGCACCGTTGAACCGGAAGCCGGTCGTGCCGGCGGCGATGTTCATGATCTGACCGATCACACCGCCGTGCACCACGGCGACGACCAGCTCGTTCGGGTGGGCTGCGACGATCCGAGCCACCCCGGCTCGGATCCGAGCGTCGAAGTCCGCCAGCGGCTCGCCACCGGGAATGGCGTCCCACCGTTCCTCGGCGTACATCCGCACGGCGACGGGATCCTCGTCGAGGACGTGCTTGCGGAGCAGACCGCCCTCCCACTCGCCGAGGAAGACCTCACGGAGATCCGCTTCGACCCGCGGCTCCAGTCCGAGTCGCTCGGCGAGGGGTGCCGCCGTCTGGTGCGTACGGGTCAGGGTCGTGACATAGATCGCCGCGATCCGCTCGCCCGTCGCCACGAGCCGTTCGGCCACCTGCTGCGCCTGGACCCGACCATCGGGATGGAGCGGCGGATCGGCGTGCCCGCCGACGAGTGGGAACGGTTGCCCCTCGACGAACGGAGCGGATTCGCCGTGACGGACGAAGAGGATCTCGCACGCGCCCTCGGCGGGCTGGAAGCGGTGTTGGCGGATCTGACGGGGAGCGTTCATCACCCGAGACCGTACGACACCGGGCCTCGCCGATCAGACCCGCCGACCCGGCGGAGGGCCCGCATGGCGAGTGCCGGGGGGATCGACCGCCCAGGGGGCCGAGTCGCCCCACCCTCCGTCGAACACGACGTCGGCGAGCGGGAGTCGACGAACCGGGCCGTGGTTCCCGAGCGGCCGACCCAGCGGGATCGCCGTGTGGATCGCGACGCCGGTCGGGATGTTCAGGACCTCGCGGAGTTCGGACTCGACCGAATGGTGCCACCCGGTCAACACGCCGCCGTATCCGAGCGCTCGGGCGGCGAGCAAGAGGTTCTGGCACGCCGGATACACCGACCCTCCCTCGTACGGGTTCGGGTCCCGGTACCGGACCAGACACGCGAGCACCACCACGGGGATCTCCTCGAAGTGGTCGACCATGTGCTGCATCGCCGCTCGCTGACGGGCCTTCGGTGAATCGGCTTCGACGGCGGAGCCGGTGTCGTACCCGGCATCGCGACGTTTGTCGTGCCAGCCGGCCCGGAACGCACCCGCCAGGATCGCCTTGGCGGCCGCCGCCCGTTCACCGTCACGGAGGACGACGAAGCGGACCGGTTGACGATTCGTGCCGGACGGTGCCCTGGTCGCGTGCCACAGGATCGCGGCGAGGTCCTCGTCCGGAATCGGTGCGGGCGAGAACCGTCTGATGGCCCGGGTCGTCGCCAGGCCGGTGAGCAGGTCCACCACCTCCCGGTCATCCACCGGCCGGCACCCTCCACGCCCACGGGGCCGCCGACTCGAGCTGGGATGCGACCCGGATCAGGACGTCCTCTCGACCGTACGCCGCCACGAGTTGGACCCCGATCGGCAGTCCGTCGGCGTTCCAGTGCAGCGGCACGTTGATCGCAGGTTGACCACTGGCGTTGAACGGCGGGGTGAACGGCACGAACTCGGCGGCCCGTCGCATCCCCCGCATCGGTTCCTCGGGTGACGGATCGTGCTCGCCGATGCGGACCGGCGGCTCGGCGAGCGTCGGAGTGAGCAGCAGATCGAACCCGTCCGCCCACCACTGCTGCACCGCTCGACGGAACTCGGCGACCGCGGCGAGGCTGCGCGCGTAGTCGGTCGACGACACCCGATCGGCGAAGCGGGCCTGGGCCCAGTTCACCGGCTCGATCTCGTCCTCGGTGAGTGCTCGGCCGAGCGACTCGCCGTACCCCTCGATCCCGAGGGCCATCATCGCCCCCCACATCGACATGAACCGCCGGGTGAACATCGGATCGGCGAGCGGTGCCGGGAATCCCGGTTCGACGACGTGGCCGAGCGACTCCAGCAACCGGGCGGTGTCCCGCACCGCGTCGGCGCAATCGGGATGGAGACCACCGTTCCGTGGATGATGATCGAGGAAACCGACTCGCAGCCGACCCGGATCGGCGCCGACCTCGTCGACGTACGGGCGCAGCGGCGACGGCGCGATGACCGAGTCGCCGGTACCCGGGCCGTGCACGGCGTCGAGCAACCGAGCCGTGTCGCGGACCGACCGGCTCACACAGAGTTCGACCCCGAGGCCCGTCTCGCTGCGACGCGGCCCGGCGGTGATCCGGCCCTGGGACGGCTTCAGCCCGACGAGTCCGCAGCACGACGCCGGGATCCGGATCGAACCGCCACCATCGCTGGCGTGGGCGATCGGCACCATGCCCGCCGCCACGGCAGCGGCCGCCCCACCGCTCGAACCGCCGGGGGTGCGATCGAGCGCCCACGGGTTGCGGGTCGGACCGTACGCCACGGGTTCGGTCACCGGGAGGCTCCCCAGTTCGGGGCTGTTGGTGCGACCGAGCGTGACCAGACCGGACCGACGGAACCGTGACACGAGCTCCGTGTCCTCGTCCGAGATCGGCATGGCCGCACGTAACGCCGCGTTGCCGTTGGTGAGCGGCTGGCCGGCGTACGAGGCCCAGAGGTCCTTGAGCAGGAACGGCACCCCTCGGAACGGTCCGTCCGGCAGCGCCCCCTGCGCGATCTCCCTGGCGTGTTCGAACCAGCGCACCACCACGGCGTTGATCGGACCGTCGAGCGCTTCGATCCGTTCGATCGCCGCATCGACGAGTTCCTGAGCCGTCACCTCACCGGCCTCGACCAACGCCGCCTGTCCGGTGGCGTCCATCCATCTCGTCTCGT
This sequence comes from Ilumatobacteraceae bacterium, assembly GCA_049458915.1. GTDB lineage: Bacteria > Actinomycetota > Acidimicrobiia > Acidimicrobiales > Ilumatobacteraceae > Ilumatobacter. The sequence goes on along the minus strand of JBMUCX010000040.1, from coordinate 19,222 downwards.
CGGCGAGCGGTCCCATGACCCGATCATGTCAGGCCGGCCACACCATCCCGAGCGTCGGCGCGGTTCAGATCACGAGGCGTCGGTACCGGCGTCTGAGCGTCACGACGCTCAACGCCAGGATGACCGGGTAGATCTCCAGCCGTCCGAGCAACATCTGACCCATCGTGACCCACCGGGCGAATCGCGGGAGCTCCAAGAAGTCACTCGTCGGACCAACGGCACCGAGCCCCGGGCCGACGTTGCCGAACGCCGTCGCAGCCGCCGAGAACGACGTCACGACATCGGTCCCGGTCAGAGCGATCAGGACGGCACCACCACCGAAGGTGGCCAGCGCGAGCACGAGGAACCCGACGACCTTGTCGGCCGTCCGGTCCGGCATGATCCCGCCGCCGACCCGCACCGGGCGAACGAGTTTCGGGTGGAGGTGCCGCAGTGCCTCACGGTGGGCATAACTGGCGATCGCGAGGATCCGTACGAGCTTGATCCCGCCCGCCGTCGAGCCGGCCATCGCCCCGATCGGGAGCAGGACCAGCAGCACGACCTGGGCGGCCTGGGACCACCCTCCGAAGTCGTCCGTCGCATAACCGGTCGTCGAGATGACCGTCATCGTCGTGAACGCACTCCCACGGATCCGATCGGCGACCGGACCCGTCGCGTCGTTGACCACGAACAGGATCGAGGTCACCGACACGGCGAGCGCCGCGTAGAGGTGGAACTCGGTCGATCGGAGCAGCGGCCCGGACGAGCCCCGGACGAGACGGTAGAGCAGCGTGAAGCTCGAGCCGGCGAGGAACATGGCAGCGATCGCGATCCACTCGATCGTCGCCGATTCGAAGTGGCCGAGGGACCGGTTGTACGGCGAGAACCCGCCCGTCGACACCGTGGTGAACGAGTGGGCGACGCCGTCGAACAGCGACATGCCCGCAGCGCAGTAGGCGACGCCGAGCACGACCGTGAACGCGATGTAGACCGCCCACAACCGCCGTGCGGTCTGGCGAACCCTCGGGGTCAGGCGTTCACCCGTCGGGCCGGGTGCTTCGGCTTCCAGCAAGCTCATGCCGCCCGATCCGACGGTCGGGAGGACGGCGACCACGAGCACGATCACACCCATCCCACCCATCCACTGCGACAGCGCCCGCCAGAACAGAACACCCGGACCGGTTCCCTCGATCGGACGGAGCACCGTCGCCCCGGTGGTGGTGAATCCCGAGATCGCCTCGAACATCGCATCGTCGAAGGCCGGGATCCAGCCGGTCACCCAGTAGGGCACCGCACCGGCCACCATCAGCAGGACCCATGACGACGTGACGGTGATGAAGACGTCGAGCGTCCGGATCCGTTTCGGCAACTCGGTGTACCACCAGCCGATCCCGCCCACGATCGAGATCGCGGTACCCACGACTCCCAGTGCGAGCGTGTCGGGACCGTTCATCGCGGCATCGACGGCGGCCGATGCGATCATCCCGAGACCGGCCACCGCGCAGGTCAGGGCGAGCACATGACCGAGGAGCGACTCGACGGCCCGCCGCCCCCGGCGCTCGGCGAGGTCACCGACGAACCCTCCCATGAGGCGATCGTTCATCAGGTCAGGAGCCGTCGTACGTCGGGAAGCGCGGCCGGACGGGCGAAGAGCACGACGTTGTCACCCCCGTGGAGGCGGGTGTCGCCCCGAACGATCTCCGAGGTGCCGTCGGACCGCACCACGGCACCGAGCAGCACCAGCCGGGGAAGGTGGAGATCACGGACGAGCGCACCGTCGCCCGGACTCCCGGGGCGCACCGTGAACTCGTCGACCTCGATGTCGCTCTCGAGAAAGGTGGCGACCGATGACGCGCCGCCACGCATCTGCCGCAGGACCGCGTTCGCCGATGCCGTCCGCGGACTCAACGCCGCATCGATCCCGAACTGGCGGACCAGCGGGAGCAGTGCGAGGCGGTGCAGCACGGCCACGGTGAACGCATCGCCCTCGGCAGCGGCGTATGCGCACGCCAACACGTTCGCCGTGTCCTCGCCGGTGGCGGCGATGACCACGTCCACCGTGGCGACCGACTCCTCCGACAGCAGATTGGTGTCGGTGATGTCACCTTCGACGACCGTCACTCGGCGGAGTCGCTCCGCGAGGTCGACCGCTCGCTGATGGCTGCGCTCGACGAGGGTCACGGCCGCACTCCGTGACAACTGCTCGGCGACCCGGGCTCCGACCGCTCCTCCACCCAGCACCATCACCCGCCGCACCCGCTGCCCGGCGGCACCGAGCAACTCGAGCACCGACTCCTGACGGGACTCGTGCGTGAGGACACGGACGTGGTCACCGGCGTGCACCTCGAGGTCGCCGCGCGGAATCGTGGTCGTGCCGTTCCGCGTCACCGCCCCGAACAGGAAGCTCCACTGGTCCACCGATCCGATGTCGGCGAGTCGCTGTCCCGCCATCGGTGACGACGGGCCGACCACGGCGCCGAGTACGACGAGTCCACCACTCGTCATCGGGTACACCTCGTCGGCACCCGACACGCTCACCAGTCGAAGGATCTCCTCGGCGGTGTCGGCGTCGGGGTCGATCACCAGATCGGCGTCGACGAGGGTCCGGAGCGCGTCACCGTCGACACCGCGGAGCTCATCGGTCTGGATCCGCACGACCGTCTGAGCGGCCCCGAGGTGCTTGGACAACGCCGAGGCGATGAGGTTCACCTCGTCGTTCTGGGTCACACCGGCAACCAGGTCGGCACGTTCGACGCCAGCAGCGCGCAGGACCGACGGGTGCGTTCCACTCCCGACGACGGTCTGCACGTCGAGTTCGTCCCCCAGCGCCCGGGCGATGACCTCGTCCTGCTCGACCACCACCACGTCGTGATCTTCCGCTCCGAGCCGTTGGGCGAGGTACCAGCCGACCTCGCCGGCGCCGATGATGACGACGTGCACGTAGGGCAAGGTAGCCGTCGGCACACCCGGGGCCGGTGGTCCGCAGCGGGATGCGAGTCAGACGGTGCCGCTCAGCACCGACGACAGCAGGGTCGTCGGTGCAGCCCGCAGGACCTCGACGACCGGACCGTCGCCGAAGACCTCACAGGCGGTGACCGCCGTGTCGACGTACGTGCGAGCGGTCTCGAGGGTCGCCTCGATGCCGTCGCCGGAACGAACGATCGCCAGCGCACGATCGCGTGCTGATGCGTCGAGAGGCGATCCGAGCAGAGCGCTCAGTTCGTCCGAGGCGGCGCCGCCGAGTCCGAGCGTGTGGATCACCGGCAGGGTGTAGACACCGGCCTCGAGGTCGTGACCGGACGGCTTGCCCAGCTCGTCGGACGTCGCCGTCAGATCGAGGATGTCGTCGACGATCTGGAAGATCATCCCGAAAGCGTTCCCGTAGTCGGTCAGGGAGTCGATGCTGTCGCGGTCGGCGCCAGCGACGATTCCTCCGATACGCGCCGCCGTGCCGAACAGCGAGGCCGTCTTGCCGTGGATCGAGGCGAGATAGCTCGAAGCGGGACGCGACGGGTCGTAGGTGTGACGAAGCTCCTCGATCTGTCCCTCACACAGCCAGCCGATCGTCCGGGCCAGCAGCCCGGCGACCTCGGTGCCGAGCGATGCGGCGATCTCGGACGCCCGGGACAGGAGGAAGTCACCCGCCAGGATCGCCTGCAGGTTCCCCCAACGCGCGTTGACGGTCTCGACACCACGTCGGGTCTCGGCCTCGTCCATGACGTCGTCGTGGTAGAGCGAGCCGAGGTGGACGAGTTCGCACGCCACCCCGCCGAGCACGACGTCGTCGGACGCCGCACCGACCACCAGGTGCCCAGCGGCCACGGCGAGCACCGGACGCAGACGCTTTCCGCCGGCGACGATCAGATGGGAAGCGATCTCGGTCAGGTAGTCGTCGGCCGTGACGACGGCCGCCAGCATCGCCGCCTCGACCCGCTCACGTTCGGCGTCGATGCCCGGAACGGACAACAACGTCGGCGTGCGGGTCGTGGTCACGCCGGTCAGGCTACGCGACCGTTCGCCGACCCGGAAACCGTGGACCGATCTCGCCGACGGGTCAGCCGAGGTCGACGGAGGCCGCCGGACCACCCACTCCGTCCGGAAGCCAGACCGTCACGACGTCGACACCGACGACGACGACCGCTCCTCCGACCCGCTGGATCGATCCGAGATCGGCTCCGAGTGGGAAGGTGGCTGGGTCGTCCCAACGCCGCTCGGCACGGGCCTCGCCGGTCGCCACCTCCAGGAGTTCCCATCCCGTCGAGTCGCCGACGAGGGCACCGCCGTCGGCGATCACGGCGACCGACCGATCCCCCGAGCGGGTCCACAGAAGATCCCCCGACCCGAGGGCGTACCCCCGCAGTTCACCACCCGGACACGCCGTGAACGCCGCCGGGTCGTCCGACTCAGCGGGGTCCGACGACGACACGGTCTCACCGTCGGAGTCGGGACACGACCGGACCATGACGACCTCGTCGACCACGGCGTAGCGGAAGCCGTCGTCGGGGAGCACCACGTCGGTCAGGGCCCAGCTCACCGATCCGTCGACGAGTCCGGCCAACACCGACCGCCCCGAATCGCCGTCATAGCTGAATCCGACCGTCACATCGGCCCCGTCGACATCGGAACCGTCGACAACGGCACCCGGGGCCGCTGTCGCCGCCGACTCCGCTGCGAACCGCTCGTCGAGTCGAGCGCTCCCGACGGCGTCGATCGACGGTCCGATCGTGCCGTCCTCGATCGAGACCGGCGCCCAGCCCGAACCGGTTGTCCGATCACGCACGACCAGGGCGATGCCCGACTCGGGGTCGGCGCCGATGTCGAGCCTGCCCGTCAGGCAACGGACCCAGCCGACCGTACCGTCGAGGCCGAACGAGGCCAGGATGGTCCGGTCCACGGCGCGCTCGTCGGTTCTCACCGCCACGATCAGGCCGTTCGAACTCGGCCGGGCCGCGACGTCGACCGGTAACGAGACCGCACCGGTCGCCGCGTCGACCGAACGCGGGAGACGGACCGTCAGCGTCGGCGAGGCCCCGAGCACGTCGAACTGGTCGGGCCAGTCGATCGCGGTGGACGAACCGCCCGATCGCTCGACACAGGGCGGATCGAAACCGCCCGACGCGTCGTCGACCGGTTCGACCGCAGGAGCGACGGTGGACGCGACGACCTCACTCGTGGACGGAACGGCGGGCAGCGTCGTGACCGTGACGGCGATCGTCGTGTCGGTCGATCCGCGCAGGAGCAGCACGGTCACCGATCCGAGCAGCGCGGCCACGAGCGCGGCACCGACGGCGACGACCCAGCGAGGTCGACGACCCGTGCGGTCGGCGTCCATGCCGTGCTCGATCAGGTCGTGCTCGATCGGGTCGTGCTCGATCACGGGTCGCGGGACCTCGGTCGGCTCCGGGGCGAGGTCCGGCTGCGCCACCGGTTCGGGCGCCCACTGGGCCTCCAACACCGCCGCCGTCTCGGGCGCCCACTCGAACTCGGGCACCGGATCGGGCACCGGATCGGACTCGGGCACCGGATCGGGCGCCGGCACCGGATCGGACTCGGGCACCGGAGCGGGCGCGGGCACCGGATCGGGCACCGGCACCGGAGCGGGCTCGGGAACAGGAGCGGGCGCGGACACCGGCGCGGACACCGGCTCGGGCACCGGCTCGCGTGACAATCGATCGATGATCCGGTCGATCGCTCCCGGCGCCGGAGTGACCGTCGGCCCCAGGTAGGCGCGAATCCACGCCCCGGAGGTCTCATCGGTTCCACGGAGTCGTCGAACGGCGTGAGCCTCGACGGCGGCGACGTCGCGCTCGCTCCGGCCGAGTTCGAGCGCCACGGCCTCCAGTGACATCTCGTTGACGTATCGGAGCACGATCGCGGCTCGCTCGATCGCCGACAACTCGGCAATCGTCGCGACCGGGTTGCCGGCCACCTCGAACACCGAGACGATCTCGATGAAGTGGTCCTCCAACCACGATCGACGTGCCGCCGTCCGGAGCATCCCGAGCGACACCGCTTCGGTGTGGCCCGATCGAACCGACCGGAACAGCGACCGGTACAGATCGCCGACCCGCTGCTCCGCTTCATGACGATCCCGGCCGACGAGGAGAGCGACGTATCCGTACACCTCACGCAGCGACTCGCGCACGCATCGCTCGAACCCGGTCGCCGACGCGAGGCCCACCCACTGCCGCCGACGGCGGTTGGTGGGCGCCTCGCCGGACCGTCCGTCGTTCGAGTCGTCCATGGGCCTCACCGTATTCGACGGCACCGACCCGGGACCGCCCCGCGACGCCGGTAGAGTGAGCGAACGTATTCGCCACTCCCTGAAAGGCGACATCATGTTCGAACGCTTCACCGATCGGGCTCGCCGGGTCGTCGTCCTCGCCCAAGAAGAAGCCCGCCTGCTGAATCACAGCTACATCGGGACCGAACACATCCTGCTCGGCCTCATCCACGAAGGCGAGGGCGTGGCGGCCAAGGCGCTGGAGTCACTCTCGATCTCGCTCGAGGCGGTCCGGAGTCAGGTCGAAGAGATCATCGGCCAGGGCGGCTCGTCGCCGTCGGGACACATTCCGTTCACGCCGCGGGCGAAGAAGGTGCTCGAGTTGTCGCTGCGCGAGGCGCTGCAACTCGGCCACAACTACATCGGTACCGAGCACATCCTGCTCGGCCTCATCCGCGAGGGCGAGGGCGTGGCCGCCCAGGTGCTCGTCAAGCTGGGTGCCGATCTCAGTCGGGTCCGCCAGCAGGTGATCCAGCTCCTGTCGGGATACCAGGGCCCCTCCGGTGGCGAGGCGGGCAGCGGACGCGGTCAGGAGGGTGCCGGGGTCGCTGCCGGTTCGCAGAAGGGCGACGACGACAAGAACAGCCAGATCCTCGATCAGTTCGGCCGCAACCTCACCCAGATGGCTCGCGATCACCAGCTCGATCCGGTGATCGGCCGATCGCGTGAGCTGGAGCGCGTGATGCAGATCCTGTCGCGACGCACCAAGAACAATCCGGTCCTCGTCGGCGAGCCCGGCGTCGGCAAGACGGCCATCGTCGAGGGACTCGCACAGAAGATCGTCGACGACGACGTCCCCGACACGCTCCGCGACAAGCAGCTGTACACGCTCGACCTCGGATCACTCGTCGCCGGATCTCGCTACCGAGGCGATTTCGAAGAGCGTCTGAAGAAGGTCCTGAAAGAGATCAAGACCCGCGGCGACATCATCTTGTTCATCGACGAGATCCACACCCTCGTCGGGGCCGGCGCCGCCGAAGGGGCGATCGACGCGGCGTCGATCTTGAAGCCGATGCTGGCTCGCGGCGAGCTGCAGACGGTCGGAGCGACCACGCTCGACGAGTACCGCAAGCACGTCGAGAAAGATGCTGCACTCGAGCGTCGGTTCCAGCCCGTCAAGGTCGACGAGCCGACCCTCGCCCACACGATCGAGATCCTGAAGGGCATCCGCGACCAGTACGAATCCCACCACCGGGTCACGATCACCGACCAGGCGCTGGTGGCCGCCGCCAACCTCGCCGATCGATACATCTCCGATCGCCATCTCCCCGACAAGGCGATCGACCTGATCGACGAGGCCGGATCCCGCCTGCGGATCAAGCGGATGCAGACCCCGCCCGACCTGCGCGAGATCGAACTCAAGCTCGAGGACGTGCAAGAAGCCAAGAAGCGAGCCGTCGAAGAGCAGCGCTTCGAAGAGGCCGGGCGACTCCGCGATCAAGAAAAGGCCCTCCTCGAGGAGAAGTCGGCGAAGGAACTCGAGGTCAAGGCTTCCGGTGTCGACCTGTTCGACGAGGTCGACGAAGAGGCGATCGCCGAAGTCCTGTCGCTGTGGACGGGGATCCCCGTCTACAAGCTCACCGAGGAGGAGACCCAGAAGCTGCTCCGGATGGAGGACGAGCTCCACAAGCGGATCATCGGCCAGGAGGACGCCGTCGCCGCCGTGTCGCAGTCGATCCGTCGGACCCGCGCCGGGCTGAAGGACCCGCGGCGTCCGAGCGGCTCGTTCATCTTCCTCGGACCCACCGGTGTCGGCAAGACCGAACTGGCCAAGACGCTCGCCGAGTTCCTGTTCGGCGACGACTCGGCACTCATCACGCTCGACATGTCCGAGTACATGGAGAAGCACACGGTGAGCCGTCTCGTCGGGTCGCCCCCGGGATACGTCGGATACGAGGAGGGCGGCCAGCTCACCGAGGCGGTCCGACGCAAGCCGTTCTCCGTCGTGCTCTTCGACGAGATCGAAAAGGCACACCCGGACGTGTTCAACACGCTGTTGCAGATCCTCGAGGAGGGCCGCCTGACCGACAGCCAGGGTCGCTCGGTCGACTTCCGCAACACCGTGCTGATCATGACCTCCAACCTGGGCACCCAGGACCTGCGCAAGGCCAATGTCGGTTTCACCACGGCTGACTCCGCCATGAGCTACGAGCGCATGAAGGAAAAGGTCAACGATGCGCTCAAGGCCCACTTCCGGCCCGAGTTCTTGAACCGCATCGACGAGACGATCGTCTTCCACGAGCTGTCGAAGTCCGAAGTCGTCCAGATGGTCGACCTGATGCTCAAGCGGCTCGTCGGGCAGCTCGAGGGTCAAGGACTCGGCATCGAGGTGACACAGGCCGCCAAGGAAGAGCTGGCAACCGTCGGCTACGACCCACAACTCGGGGCGCGTCCGCTCCGCCGGGCGATCCAGCGGCACATCGAAGACGTGCTCTCCGAGAAGATCCTGTACAAGTCGTTCTCGGCCGGCGAGATCATCGTCGTCGACGTCGAGCCCGATCCCGACCGCGAGGGCAAGCAGCGCCTCACGTTCCATGCCGTCGAGGGATTCGTCCCGCCGTCGTCGGTCGAACTCGCCACCACGGCGACCAACGACGACGCGGTGGAGCCACCGACCGAGTGAGCGGTTCGTCGCCGGGCGTCACCCGGCGTCCTGCGATGATGGGTCCGTGCTCCGCTTCAGTCGCCTGACCCTCGTCGTCATCGGACTCCTGGTCCTCGCCGGTTGTCGTCTCGACGTCGTCGTCGACGTGGAGATGCAGCCGGACGGGACCGGGTCGGTGGTGGTCGAAGCGGTCGCCGATGAAGCCCTGCTCCAACGGGTGCCGGGCCTGCTCGACGACCTCCGTCTCGACGACGCCGTCGCCAACGGATGGACGGTCGACGGGCCGGTGCTCCGTGAAGGCGGTGGGGCATCGGTGGTCCTGACCCGACCGTTTTCGACCGACGCCGACCTGGCCAACGTGCTCTCGAGCATCGGGCCGCCGCTCACCCCGACGACCGTGACCCGCACCAGCAACGAGGACGGACACGTCGTCACCACCGTCGCCGGGGTACTGGGGCTCACCGACGGCTTCGCCGACTTCGCCGATGCCGACCTGATCGCTGCGGTCGGTGGCACCCCGTTCGCGGACGACATCGCAGCATCGGGAACGTCGGTCGAGGAGTCGTTCTCGTTCACCTACCGTGTGGCGCTGCCCGGGGCGTTGGAGTCGGCGGAGACGGGGACCGACCTCGGCGACGGCGTCGTCCAGTGGGTCGCACCGCTCGACGGGTCGGAACTCGCGTACGCCATGACCACCGTGCAACGTCCGGGTGGCGCTGGATGGGCCGCAGCCCTCGCCACCATCTCGTTCGTGGTGTTCGTCGTCTGGGTCGTCGCAGCGACCTCGTTCATCGCCTTCGTCGCCGTCGCACGACGGAACAAACGCCGCCGCCGGGAGCAGCGCCTCCGCTCCATCGGCCGACCTCGCTGACGTCGAAACGCCTCAGCCCAGGGTCATGTTCGGCTCGCCGCGACCGTTCACCCCGCCAGCACTCGTGCACGTGCCGCCTCGCACCTCGCCGCCCGCGTACGCCTGTCGGAGACAGTTCCGCATCGCCAACTGACCCCAGTACGACGAGTGGAGGCTCTCCTGCACCTCGTACGGGCCGAACACCGCCGACACCGTGCGAATCTGCGCCACCCACTCCGTGAGGTCGGCTGCGCCCGACTGGGTCCAGTCGGACACCCCGACCTCCTCGAGCAAGCCGACCCCCCGCTCACACAGTCGGTGACCGTCGAGTGCCTGCGACATGTCGAGCACGACGTGGTTCGTCAAGCCGGCGGCAGAGGCACCGTCGACGAGGGCCCGATTCATGCTGGTCACGACGACGTCGTTCGCCCAGTCGGCATCGCGGTTCCAGACACCGCAACCACCGACGTTCTGTCGGTCCCAACCCGATTCGCTGTAGCGGATCTGGCGTCCCCGAGGCACCGGCGACCAGTAGGTCTGGACGATGACGGTGTAGTCGTCGTCGCCGTATCCCGCCTGATCCATCGCCGTGGCGACGTTGCGCAAGGCCTGTGCCACGTCGGCAGTGCGCGCAGCCACTGCCTCGGGGGTGAATCGGGCGACGATGTCGGCATCGTCGGAGCAGTAGTTCTTCCACCACGACGGTGAGGTGAGCCAGTTCGTCACGCACGCCTGCACGACGGCGGCGAACCCGAAATCGTTCGCTCCGATCAACACGACCACGGCGTCGACGTCGTTCGCCGATGCGAACTCCCGCAACTGCACGACCTGGCTCTTCCCGGCGCTCCCGTCGTACCAGTCGAGTCCGGGCTTGAAGGATCCGCCGGTCTGCGTGGAGGTCCGAGCACCGGAGCACGCCAGATTGAGCGACCGGAGGCCATCGCCGATGTGCACCTCGGCCGACTTCGAGCGATGACATCCGGGCGTCGTCTCGGCGGTCCCGGAATCGTTGTCGAAATACGCATCGGAGCCGGTGTCGTGCCGCCACGAATCGCCGTTGGTGTTCCCCGCCCAGCGGCCGGCCTCGCCGGAAATCGCCGAGTCGCCGAGCGTGACGATCCAGCGGTCGCCCGTCGGCACCGTCGTCGTGGTGCTGGTCGACGTGGTGCTGGTCGACGTGGTGCTGGTCGTCGTGGTGCTGGTCGTCGTGGTGCTGGTCGTCGTCACGAGCGTCGTCGTGGTCTTCCGACCGCCGCCGCCCCCCCCCCCGCCCCCCCCCCCCCCCCCGCCGCCCTTCCCCCCCCCGCCCATCCCCGCCGCAGCGACCGGACCGGCGACCGCCAGCGAACCGACCAGAACTGCAGCGGCGAGGACGGTCCAGGTCCGTCGGGTCGCCGGCGATCGATCGTCGGACGGGGAACCGTTCTTCATCATGTTCATAGATCTCACTCCAGACGCGTCCGGGGCGCCGCCCCGGGTCCGAGTTTCACCCAAACGAACGCACCGTGCAAACCACCGGCCAGGACGACCTCCATCCGGTCGGGTAGCTTCGTTCTCGTGAGCGACGCCGACGACCCACGTGACCCGATCGATCTCGACCGGATCGATCGGGATCTCGCAGGAGTGGAAGCCGCACTGCGGCGCCTCGACGACGGCACCTACTGGACCGACGAGCGAACCGGAGCCGAGCTCCCGGACACGCTGTTGGCTGTCGACCCCGTCGCCCGTTCGGTGCCGTGACGACCCGACCAGCCGCCCTGGTCCGTCGCGGTCTCGGCCTCGGTGTCGCCATCGCAGGAGCAGGAGCAGCGGTCGCTCGACTCCGCCGCGCGGCGGCCTCGACCACGAGTCCGTTCGGACGGTCGGTCAGAGTGTGGAAGCTGTCGGTGCGCAACGCACTCCGCTTCGCAGTCACCAGAGCGCGAATCGCCGCTTCACCAGCCGAGCGCCGCGCCGAGCTGGACACCGAGTTCGCCATTCGGACCGCTGAGGACGTGGCTCGCGAACTCGGTGAAATGAAGGGTGTGCTCATGAAGGCCGGCCAGCTCATCGGCTTCGTGTTCGAAGCACTTCCCGAAGGGGCTCAAGAAGCGCTCGCGACGCTCCAATCGCAGGGGACGCCGATGGCGCCGACGTTGGCGGCGGGCGTCGTCCGCGACGAACTCGGTCGGCCACCGGAGCGGTTGTTCCTGGACTGGACCGACATGCCCGTCGCCGCAGCGAGCATCGGGCAAGTTCACCGTGCGGTCGCGCGGGACGGTCGTGATCTCGCCGTGAAAGTCCAGTACCCCGGGGTGCCCGAGGCGATCGAGGCGGACCTCGATGCCGTCGGCGTCATGTACTCGGTGTTCGCATCGATGCTGATGAAGGGCCTCGATGCCGAGCGGCTCGTCGACGAACTCCGGCTCAGGATCCGGGACGAGATCGACTATCGCATCGAGGCGAGGAACCTCGCCGAGTTCGGTCGGCACTTCGCCAACCACCCATGGGTCCGCATCCCGGAACTCGTACCGGAGCTGTCGAGCGAGCGGGTCCTCACGGCCGAGTGGGTCGACGGCATGTCGTTCGACGAGTTCGTGCAGCAGGCAGGTCCTGGCACCCGGCAGCGAGCGGGTGAGGTGATCTGGCGATTCGCCCAGATGTCGATCCACCGACTCGGGATGTTCAACGGCGACCCCCATCCCGGGAACTACCGGTTCCACCACGACGGCAGTGTGACCTTCCTCGACTTCGGACTCGTCAAGCGGTGGGCGCCGACCGAATGGGAGTCACTCCGCCCGTCGCTCGACGCCATCGTCGTCGAGCGTGATCCCGAGCGGCTCGTGCGAGCGATGGAGCAGGTGGGCTTTCTCCGGCCCGGACACGGCCTCGATCCGGTCGAGGTGTACGACTACGTGAGCAGTCCGTACCAGCCCTACCTCGTCGACGAGTTCACCTTCACCCGCCAGTGGACGATCGACACGCTCGGAGCGATCCTCGATGTGAACGGTCCTCACGCCGCCGTCATCGAGGCACTCGACATGCCGGCCAGCTTCGTGGTGCTCGACCGGGTCGTCTGGGGTGTCAGTGCGATCCTCGGCAAACTCGAAGTGACGGGACCGTTCCGGGCGATGCTGCTCGAGTACGTCGCCGACGGCCCGCCGGTGACCGATCTGGGCGCCGCCGAGGCGGCATGGCGAGCGGCGGCATCACGATGATCACGATCGACGAACTCGGCGGCATCTGCGACGTTCGGTGTTCGCTCGCTCTCGGTTGGTTCGAAACCGTCGGCCGGTGGGTGCCGGACGAACCGCATCCGGAGCGGCAGCGCTGGTTCTCGACCGTGTGCCATCGACTCGCCTGGCACGCCGAGCTGTGGGCCGAACGGCGCCCGGCGATTCCCCACGATGCCGTGCGGACTCGGCCACGGTCGATCGAGGTCACGGCGAGCGGCGACCGCCTGGAAGCACTCGGTGCCCATCTGATCGCCGAACGCGATGCCCTGGCTGCGATCTCGGCTCGTGTCGACGCCGACCTCGACCCGGCGACCCTCAGGGTGATTTCACTCGTCGATGCCGACCTCGTCGATCTGCTCGGGCACCGGCCGGACTGATCGCCGCCTCCTGCGCGAACCCCCGAATCGCCGGTCGTCGCCAGCCGATCCCCGGGACCTTGCCCGCCGGCGGCCACGCGGAGTCGCGACTGTACGCCCACCACTCGAACGGGTTCAGGTAGTAGGCGTATGTCTCGACGACACGGCCGAATCGCTCGCCCCGATGCCGGACGATCCACATCACGGCACCGACCACGGACCCTCCGATCATCCAGCCGCCGTAGAGCAGCGGGAACGCCGGACCGAAGAGTCGGGCCTGACGGACGTGGACCTCCTCGTGATCGTCGACGAGCCGGGCACGACGCGGGTCGGTCGGATCACCGACACCGCTCACCACGTTGCCGACCGTGATCGCGAAGCCGCGGCGGATCCGGAACCCTCGGGCGTACACGTGCCGATCCCGACGCTCGCTCAGATCGACCGCGTACCCGGGTGCCGAGCGCACGTTGGCCACGACGTGCACGATCAGGGCAGCGCCCGTGGTGGTCAGCGCCCAGGTCGAATCGATGACGAACCACCCGACACTCTTGGGCGACCGCCAATCGTGGATCCGTCGGTGACCCGCCAACGCTCCGTTGAGTCCGCCGACCACCGCTCCCGGTAGGGCGAGGCCGACGATGCCACCTGCGGCGCCTCCGAGCGCGGCCCCGGCAGCCGCCGCGAGCAGCGACTCGGTCACCGCTCCCGGAGCTTGGCGAGCAGGCGGAGCAGTTCGAGGTACAGCCAGATGATGGTGACGAGCAGGCCGAAGGCGGCGAACCACTCGAAGTTCTTGTCGAGTCGCTGCTCGGCACCGCGCTCGATGAAGTCGAAGTCGAGTGCGAGATTGAACGCCGCCAGACCGGCGACGAAGATACTGAAGCCGATCCCGAGGAGGCTCGGGCTGGCGAGGAAACTCACGGCGTCGGCCCCTGCGAACAGTCGGATCAGCAGGGTCACGCCGTAGAACAGCATGACGCCGATCGTCGCGGCGACGACGATCCGCCGGAACCGCTCCGTCACCTTGATGATGCGAGTGCGATAGAGCACGAGCATCACGGCGAACACGGCGATCGTGGCACCGGCGGCCTGCACGACGATGCCGTCGTAGAACGTCTCGTACATCCGCGAGATCGCCCCGATGAAGAAGCCCTGGGCCAGGGCGTAGACCGGAGCGACGAACTTGGCGAGCGTCGGTCGGAACATCAGCAGGAACGTGAGTCCGATCCCGACGATCAAGCCCACCCAGGCGAGCGTGGGGATGCCGTACTGGTAGACCCCGGGAGCGGTCTGGATCGGACCGCCCGTGGCGAGCCAGCCGAACGACGCCGACACCAGGAGCAGGACCAGCAGGGTGGCGGTGGCCGAGACCGCCCCGTTCACCGTCATCGGTCGTGTCGCAGTGGGTGCGGACGGCGACCAATCCGACACGGGACCGTCGGTGACCGGCGGGAAGTGACCGCTGCCGGAGGACGGCGGCGCCCACGTCGATCGGGCGTTCTGCAGGGACCGTTCGTTGAGCACCGGATTGGACATCGGAACCTCCTTGGCACCACCGGGTCAGCCCCGGCTCGGATCCGATTTTACCGCCTCGGACCACCATCCCGGGGCGCATCCCGGGACGACGGGTTTTCCACACGAACCGGATCCGGACCGTTGTCACGGCCGACGGACTGGGTATCGTTAGCACATCTCACGGATCCGGTGGCGGATGTTCTCGGCGACTTCGAGCGACTTTTCGCTCGAAACGACGTGAAAGTTGCCACACCCGGAGGGAAACAGCAGGATCGCCAGCCGGCGTGAACAGCATCTCGAACCAGAGGAGCCGCAGTGGCCAAAGATCGAGTCGACCGTGACGACGAAGACCTTGTTCGGCTGTACCTGACCGACATCGGGCAGTACACCTTGCTCACCAAGGACGACGAAGTCCGACTCGCCAAGGCGATCGAGGCGGGCAAAGAGGCGATCGAAGCACTCGACGCCGGCGGCAAGGATCTGACGGCAGCGAAGAAGCGTGAACTCCGACGACTCGCCCGCCAGGGCGAGGAAGCGGAGCGGCAGTTCGTCCAATCGAATCTCCGCCTCGTCGTGTCGATCGCCAAGAAGTACCAGGCTTCCGGGCTCCCGCTGCTCGACCTCATCCAGGAGGGCAACCTCGGGTTGATGCACGCCGTCGAGAAGTTCGACTGGCGAAAGGGCTTCAAGTTCTCCACCTACGCGACGTGGTGGATCCGGCAGGCGATCACCCGTGGGATCGCCAACACCGGCCGCACCATCCGTCTCCCCGTCCACGCGGGTGACACGCTCGCCCGACTCCAAAAGGCCAGGTCCCGACTCGAACTCAAGTACGGCCGACCGGCGACCCTCGCCGAGTTGGCGAAAGAGGTCGAGATGCCCGAGGACAAGGTCACCGAGGCGCTCAGGTTCGCCGCCGAGCCGCTGTCGTTGTCCGAACCGCTCCGGGAAGACGGCGACGCCGAACTCGGTGACGTCGTCGAGGACCGCTCCGCCGAGTCACCGTTCGAAGTGGCGGCCACTGCGCTCCTGCCCGAGGAGATCGGTCGCCTGCTCGCACCACTCGACGAACGCGAACGCGAGATCTTGAAGCTCCGGTTCGGTCTCGACCGTGGTGAGCCTCGAACGCTCGAAGAGGTCGGGGAGCATTTCAACTTGACTCGGGAGCGGATCCGGCAGATCGAGGCGCGAGCGATGAGCAAGCTCCGGCATCCGTCGAGCGACACCGGCGCGCGCGACTTGCTCGCCGTCTGAGGCCCGCTCAACCGAACAGCACGCCGGGGTTCATGATCCCGGCGGGGTCGAGCGCCGACTTGATCGCTCGCATCGCCGCCAGCTCGGTCGTCGACCGCTGGAGCGGGAGGTGGGCCACCTTGGCGGTGCCGATGCCGTGCTCGGCGCTGATCGATCCACCCGTGTCGACGACGAACCGGTACACGGCCTCGTCGAGGCGCGGCGCCTCCGGCGCGACCCCGGTCACGTTGACGTGGAGGTTGCCGTCGCCCACGTGGCCGAAGATCCACGTCCGAGCTCCGGATGCTGCATCGGACACGACGGACGGCACCCGAGCGACGAAGTCGGAGATTCGATCGTGGGGAACCGTGATGTCGAACTTGTGCGGCACCCCGACACGGTTGATCGCCAGTGCGTGGTCCTCTCGCAGCCTCCACAACGAGGCCCGACGGCGTTCATCGGGCGCCACGGCGACGTCCCGCACACCGGCAACGGACGCAACGGCATCGGCGAGTGCATCAGTCGGGTCGACCGGACCGGCGGTCTCGACGAGCACATAGACCGGATGCGCGTCGACGAACGGCAGGGGCAGCCCGAAGGTCGACGCCACCAACTCGACGCCGTCGTGCAGTACCAGCTCGGCTGCCTCGAGGTCCCGGAGCATCCGCCGCCACACAGCGACCGCTGCGACGGCGTCGTCGACGGTGCCGAACGCCACGATCGCGAGCACCCGTTGCGCTGCGGCCGGCACGAGGCGGACGCGGGCCTCGGTGACGATCCCGAGCGTTCCCTCGCTCCCACAGAGCAGCGACGGCAGGTGGTAGCCGGTGTTGTCCTTCACGAGCCCGGACATCCGCCGTACGACCTGCCCCGTTCCGAGTACGGCCTCGATCCCGACGAGTTGCTCACGCGTGCCGCCGTACCGGATGAGGTTGATACCACCGGCGTTGGTCGCGATCGATCCACCGACCGTCGCCGAGTCCCGGCCACCGAAGTCGACGGCATAGCGCAGTCCCGCTGCCGCGGCTGCGGCCTGGAGCGCCGACACGGTGACACCCGCACCGACGCTCACCTGCTGAGCGACCGGGTCGACCTCTCCGATGTGGTCGAGTCGACGAAGGCTCACGAGAACCTCCCCGCGCAGCGGCACGCTGCCACCCACCATCCCGGTGTTGCCACCCTGCGGCACGATCGCGATGTGCTCGTCGCGGCAGACCTCGACCACCTCGGCGACCTCGTCGACCGATCCCGGACGCACGACGACCGTCCCGGTCCCCGTCCAGCGACCCGTCCAATCGGTGACGTACGGAGCGACGAGATCCGGGTGGGTGAGCACGTGGCCCGGACCGACGATCGTGCGCCAACGCTCCATCGGGTCCACGAGCCGACCGTAGCCCGACGACGCGCGTCCACGGGTGGTGCCGCCGACGACACTGCCCACGACTAGCTTGCAGTGGTGCGTTCGACCGATCGGATCCCGAGATGGCGAACGGTCACGGCGGTCGCCGGGCTCGCCCTCATCGGCAGTGTGGCGTGGTTCGTCGTGCCACGCGACCGATCGACCGTCATCGACCTCGACGCAGCCATCGACCGATACCGCAGCAGTAGCGTGCCCGACACGTCGGCCACCGTGCCGGAAGCGACCGACATCACGACCACCGACACCACCGGCACCACGACCACCGGCACCACGACGACCGGCACCGGCGCCACGACGGGGACGACGATGGCCTCGGTGAACCCGGCACTCCCCGAGCCAGGCGTCTACCGGTACGAGACGAGCGGCTACGAATCGATCGACGCGCTCGGCGGTGTGCGCCACGACTACCCGGCGATCACGACGATCACGGTGACCGACGACGAGCGTGCCGGCGGCTGTGGACGATCCCTGCGATGGGACGCGCTCGCCGAACGGCACGAGACGTGGCGACTGTGCCTCGACGGCGCCGCCGTGGTGTGGCAAACGACCTCGCTGCAGTACCACGAGTTCTTCGAACAGGAGACCCCGGAGGACGTCACGTGCGACGTTCCCGTGCCACTGACCGGCCCCGTGAGCGCCGCCGTGACGATCCAGCAGAACTGCATTCTCGAGGACCGACCCTGGTCGCCGACGTGGGAACACGTCGGGGTCCGGGAGCGAACCGTGAACGGAACCGTCGTCGTCGTCCACCACGTCCGGATGACCATCGATGACACGGACGAGCTCCCGGAGTCGCACGTCCAGGACTGGTTCGTCCGAGCCGACGGCCTACCGGTCGAGGTCGTGGTCGACAAACGCAGCGTGAACCCGAGTCCGATCGGCGGCGTGGTCGAGTACCTCGAGTCCTATCGAATCGCCTTGCTGGACGTCGATCCGCTCCGGTGAGACGACCAGTGAGACGACCGGTGAGACCGGTCCGGCACGGTCCGGGCCATGAACGACATCGGCCACGACGCCTCCTCGCCCCTCCGCCGCATCAATCGGGAATGGGCTCGACTCCACGGTGACCCGGCGGCATGCCGACGGGCATCGACCTGGAATCTGCTCACCGGGCCGGTCGACGACCTCGACCGACTGATCGATCTCGTCGGACCCGACGACCCCGAACGCCGAGCCGAACCGGCCCTGCACCAGCTCGTCGCGCTCGCCCGAACGGACGACCTCGCCACCAGGATCGTCCTCCAGCGTCTCCTTCCGGACCTCGTCCGCGTCCAGCGACGCCGATCGTGGCAGGGCTGGACCGACGTCGGACTCGGTGACCTCCTCGCCACCGGTTGGATCGCGATCCGGACCTACAACCCGGCGCGACGACCGAGTCGACTCGCCGCATCACTCGTCAGCGACGTCGAGTACAACGAGTACCGGGCCGCCCTGCGCCGGCGAGGACAACACCTTCCGGTCGACCCCGTTGGGTTCGAGCGCTTCACGGCAGAAGACGACCACGACGCTGCGACCGAGTTGCAGCACCTCCTGGTCGAGGGCGCCCACCTCCTCACCGCAGATGAGCACGACCTGCTCCGTCGACTGTTGAGTGGACGGATGGCGATCGACATCGCCGCCGAACTCGGCGTCACTCCTCGGACACTTCGGAACCGCCGCGACCGGATCGCCGTCAAGTTGCGCGCGATCGCGCTCGCTGCGTGAAGGTCGGCTTGCGCTTCTCGAGGAAGGACTTGATGCCCTCCTGGCCGTCCGGCGTCACGACG
>JBMUCX010000039.1:0-23904 GCA_049458915.1 Ilumatobacteraceae bacterium | reverse complement strand
GCCGGCGGCCGGGTCCGTCCACCACACGGACCCGGAGCCGATGGATGTCACGTTGTGTGGCGACCCTGAGTCCGAGTCGGCGCACGATCACGTCCGTCACCAGCGCATCGAGCGCCGTCGACGCCAGGCCGGCCGGCAGCTCGAGGTCGTCCACCGTCACCCACTCGTCGACATCGACATCGCCGAGCGGTTCCCAGTCGAGATCCGCACAACACCACCGCACCGCCGATCGGGCAGCGGCATCGAAGCCTCCGTCGAGGTGAACGGCACCGACGAGCGACTCGACGACGTCCCCGCTGACGGCGTCGACGAGTCCTCGCAGGTGGCGTTCGAAGATCTCGTCGAGGACGGCGTTACTCACCCGGTGGGCGGCCTCGGCGTCGTCGAGACCGTGGCGCCAGCAGGTGAGCGACACGGCGAAGTCGGCGATCGCGTCACCGAGCGTCTCGAGCGGGCCGAAGCCCCTCGCCGACGTCGACACGGCATCGGCGAGCAGCCGTCGATCGTCGAACCGATGTCCGACGAGGTCCTCGATGGTGTCGAGTCGGCGGTCGTCCACCCACTCAGGCTGCCAGAGCGAAGGCGGACGCGTGGACGACCACCTCGTCGAACATCAGCGCCTGACCCACGAGTGATCGGGTCCGCACGTGCACCTCGTGGCCGACACCGACGCCGGAGTCACGCCGTGCCGGCCCCGACGCCAGGCGGTGGAGGAAGGCCAGCGCCCGCGTCGCCGACGGTCGGCCGGGTCGGCCGTCGGCTTCGAGCATCGCCGACGTGACGATGCTGCGCCAGTTGTCGGCGAACAAGGCCGGGGTGGCGAACACCTCGGCACCGACGATCCGACTCCCCCGGGCGATCACCACACCACACTGCTGTGGAAGCGGACCACGGGTGAGCAGTTCGTCGATCGCCTGCATCGCGCCGGTGTCACGGCGGTGGTCTCGAACGGCGTGCAGCGCCGCCGTGGCGTTGTGCGCCTCGAATCGCTGGAGTTCGTGGTCGATCTCCGACCACACCCGGCCCTGGTCGGCCGTCTTGTGACCGCCCCGCCGCAGGTTGTCCTGGACGCCGTCGATCATCGCCCGGCGCACCCGACGGGTCGCCTTGAACTCGGCGCGCTCGAACCGGTGACCCTCGTTCCACCGGCCCCGCTCGACGCACGAGACCGGGATGTCGATGGTGCGGTCGCCGGGGACGAGCACCGAGACGTTCAGCACCCGGTTCTGGCGACCACCCACCACGGTCTCACCCTCGGGCAGCAGCACGAGGGCCGATCCGTGGTTGGTGACCCGGAGCACCGGGACGACGCCACCGTCGACCTCCGTGACCTCGAGCACGTCCGAGCCCGACCCGATCTGGCAGGGCATCGTCTGGTGGACGTAGGTGGGGAACAGGGCGATGCCCTGTCGGATGATGGGGATGCCGATCGATGCGGTCTGCAGGGCGTGGATCATGGTGGTCTCCGTTCTGGCTGTTCGGGCTGGCTGCTCGGGCTGGCTGAGGTGGCTGCGCCTGACGCCTGCCTCAGCAGGTGAACGCACCAGCGAGGGCCGAGTGTGACGACAGATCGGCCTCCACCAGTCGGCGACTCGCACGGCCGAGACGACGGCTCACCGTCTCCCGGGCGAGCCCGTGCTGACGAGCGTGGTCAGCGACGGACACACCGTGTCCCTTGATCTCGAGCACCAGGTCGGCGTCGCGATCGTCGAGGTACGACCCGAGGAGGCAGCGCACCTCGTTCGCCTCGATCCCGCGGATCACTGCATCACACACGTCGTCGTCGGCCGAGGCGATGTCGATGGTCGACCCGTCGTCGTACACGGCGTCGATCGACTGGACGCGCCGATCTCGACGCGCCCCTTCGGCACGCTGCACCCCCTCACTCCGCAACCACGTGACGTGGGCATGGCGCAGTCGGACCGCTGCGTACACCTGCGCATCGGGGTACTGCAGCATGAGCGCCGGACCGCTCCGAAGCGCACCGAGCACGATCTCCTGCGCCACGTCGGCAGCATCGTGGAAGTCGATTCCCCGACGCCTGGCCGTGGCCATCGCCGTCTCGGCGACCCTCGTCACCCATGTCTCGAATCGTCCTGCCTCGAACCGTCCCATTGCCGTCATCGTCACGTCCTTCCCGCCGGCCGCTCGGCCGGTCATCGTCGTCGTGAAATTGACGTTCCGATGCGCGAGAAGTGACATCACCCCAGGTCAGAGGCCTGTGGGGCTGCGCGGGACCGCCGCGACGACGGGGAGCTGAGCCCCGGTCGGGTGTTCGAAGAGATCAGACCGTGGGCCGGGATCTACGACCTGTGCAGCGGTCGGCCGGCCCGGTCGAGCTGAGTCACGTGCCGGGGTTCGAGTTCGGCGAGTGAGTTGACGCCGAGGAGCTTCATGGTCCGGACGACTTCGTCGGACAGGATCGAAATCGCGCGGTCGACACCGGCCCGGCCACCCGCCATCAGGCCGTACAGGTACGCCCGACCGACGAGCGCGAACCGTGCACCGAGCGCGACGGCGGCGACCACGTCGGCGCCGGACATGATCCCGGTGTCGACCATCACCTCGACGTCATCGCCCACCTCACGGACGACCTCGGGGAGCAGGTGGAACGGCACCGGGGCACGGTCGAGCTGCCGACCGCCGTGGTTCGACAGCACGATGCCGTCGACACCCAGAGCCGCACAGCGCCGTGCGTCGTCGAGGGTCTGCACACCCTTCACGACCACCCGGCCGGGCCACTGCTCGGCGATCCAGACGAGGTCGTCGAAGTCGACCGTCGGGTCGAACATCGTGTCGAGCAGATCGGCAACCGTCCCGTCCCAGCCGGTGAACATCGCGAACGAGATCGGCTCGGTCGTCAGGAAGTCGAACCACCACCGGACACGCGGTATCGCGTTCAGCACGGTCCGGGCGTTCAACGACGGTGGGATGGTCAGCCCGTTGTACCGGTCGCGCAGCCGGGCCCCGGCGACGGGGACGTCGACGGTCACGAGCAAGGTGTCGAAACCGGAAGCCGCCGCCCGGTGGAGGACCTCCATCGACCGATCGCGGTCCTTCCACATGTAGAGCTGGAACCAGTTCCGACCGGTCGGGTTCGCCGCAGCGACCTCCTCGGGAGTCGCCGTGCCGACGGTCGACAGGGAGAACGGGATCCCTGCAGCACCGGCGGCTGCAGCACCGGCCCGCTCGCCCTCGGTGTGCATCATCCGCGTGAAGCCGGTCGGGGCGATCCCGAACGGCATCGCCGACGGCCCGCCGGTGACGGAGCACGAGGTGTCGACGACGGAGACGTCGCGCAGGATCTGCGGATGGAACTCGACGTCGAGGTACGCCTGGCGGGCCCGGGCGAGCGACAACTCCGCTTCGGCGGCCCCGTCGGTGTAGTCGAACGGTGCCTTCGGGGTGACCCGACGAGCGATCCGACGCAGGTCGGCGATGGTGTGGGCGTCGCCGAGTCGCCGTGCGGTCCGGTCGATCGTCGGGGCCCGGAACCGGAGCAAGTCGCTGAACTCTGACGGACGAGGGAATCGTCGGGCGGTCATGACCCCACGACGGTAGTCCGCCCTTGACAGGTCATGGACCTTGGCGCATGATGTTCAGCGCACCTAACATCATCCTCCAAGGAGCCCTACATTGCCAGCGAGACCCACCCCCCGGCACACCGCCGTCCGATCCGGCATCCGGATCGCCAGCGCCCTCGTGACCGTCGGTGCGCTGGTCACCCTTGCGGGAGCCTGCGGGGGCGGCGACCAGAACGGTGACGCCCGAACGGTGACCGTCTACACGGGTCGCCACTACGGGATCGAGGCGGTGTTCGAGGAGTTCACCGCCGACACCGGCATCGACGTCCGGTTCACCACCGGCTCCGATCCGGAACTGCGCGAACGCCTGCTCGCCGAGGGTGCCAACACACCGGCCGACCTGGTCATGACCGCCGACGCCGCCAACATCGAACTCGCCGCCCGGGCGGGCCTGCTCGCCACCATCGACAGCGACACACTCACCGAGGCGATTCCCGAGGAACTCCGCTCCCCCGACGGCACCTGGTTCGCCCTCAGCCGACGACTCCGGGTGATCATGTACTCGACCGAGCGGGTCGACGACCCGCCGGCCACCTACGCCGAACTCGGCGAGCCGATGTGGTCCGGTCGGCTCTGCCTCCGTCCGAGTACCCACCCGTACACGCAGTCGCTCGTCGCATCACTCATCGCCAACCAAGGCGACGACGCAGCCCGCACCATCGTCGACTCGTGGGTCGCGAACGACCCGCTCTACATCGACTCCGACACCAGCATCCTCCAGGCGATCGAGGCCGGGGAGTGCGATGTGGCGCTCGCCAACACCTACTACCTCGGACGACTCCGCACCGAGGACCCGGCATTTCCGGTCGCGGTGAGCTGGCCCGAGCAGGACGGCGTCGGTGCCCACGTCAACGTCAGCGCCGCAGCCGTGACCGCCGATGCGACGAACCGGGACGAAGCCATCGAACTCCTCGAGTGGCTCGCCACCGATGGGCAGGCGGCATTCAGCAACGCCAACTTCGAGTACCCGGCGGACCCGGACGTGACCCCCGCCGATGTGCTGCTCACCTTCGGAGAGTTCTCATCGGACCTCGCCGCGGTGCGAGAGCTCGGACGATTGAATTCCGACGCCGTCGAACTCCTCTCGGCGGCCGGTTACCAATGAGGCTCCACTCCTGACCGCTACCTTCCGACGACGTACGGGCACCCTGCCCGGCTGGGTGACGATCGCATCGATCGTCACCCTCGTCGCGTCTCCGGTCGCGGTGATCATGGCGTCGATCCTCACTCCCGACCGGGCGATGTGGTCCGAACTCTGGGCGACCCGCCTGCCCGGCATGATCACCGACACCCTCACCCTGTTGGTCACGGTCGTCGCCGGCACCGTCGTGCTCGGCACGGCGCTGGCCTGGCTCGTGACCGCATACGACTTCCCCGCCCGACGACTGATCGGCTGGCTCCTCGTCACTCCCCTCGCCGTGCCCGGCTACGTCGCCGGGTTCGTCTGGCTCGACACGCTGTCCGGTCCGTTCGGTGCTCGTGGGGTCCGGACGATCTGGCTCTGTGCAGCGAGCCTCGTCCTCACGCTCTACCCCTACGTGTACCTGTTCGCGAAGGCGGCGTTCACGAGTCAGGGAGCCGACACGCGGGATGCGGCGAGGACGCTCGGCCACGGACCAGCGCGAACGCTCCTGCGGGTCGCCGTACCGACGGCGAGGCCCGCAATCGCAGCCGGAGCGGCCCTCGTCACGATGGAAGTCCTGACCGACATCGGCACGGTCCGGCTGTTCAACGTCAGCACCCTCGCCGACGGCGTCCTCCGCGTCTGGTTCGGGACGGGTGACCGAGGTGCCTCCGCCGAACTCGCCACCGTGCTCGTCGTCACGGCCGTCGCCCTGATCGGCATCGAACGACTGCTCCGTGGTGGCGCCCGCTACACCCGTCGACCGGGCGACCGCCCGGCGTCGCTCGTCCGACTCGGGATCGGCGGACGACTCGCCGCCGTCCTGGTCGCCTCCGCCGTCCTGGCGCTCGCCGTCGGCGTACCGGTCACCCGACTCGTGCTGTGGGCTGCCGAAGCGCGTCGAACCGGCACCACGGCGACGGCCGCCGGGGGCGTCGGGCACCATCTGTCGAGCACGCTCCTCATCGCCGGAGCCGCGGCACTCGTCTGTATCGGCACCGGCACACTCCTCGCCCTCCTCGTCCGTCGTCGAGGACCGGTCGGACGATTCTTCGCCCGGGCGGCATCACTCGGCTACGCCATGCCCGGCCCGGTCGTCGCCGTCGGTGCCGTCATCACACTCGCTGCGTTCGATCGCTCCGGTCTCGTCCCGAGCGGCACGGTGCTGGTCGGCTCGTTCGTCGGCCTCGTGTTCGCCCTCGCCGTCCGATTCCTGGCCGTCGGTCTCCACGGCGTCGAGGCCGGACTCGACCGGGTCCCGGCGGCGACCGTCGCGAGCGCCCGCATGCTCGGAGCCGGGCCGACCCGGGTGGCGTGCCGGATCGAGATCCCCTCCGCTCGGGTGGCGATCCTCGCGGCGACGGCGCTCCTCACGATCGACCTGATGAAGGAACTACCGATCACACTGCTGCTCCGACCGTTCGGCTTCGACACCCTGGCGGTGTGGGTGTGGCAGGCCACATCGGAGAGCCTGTGGGTCCAGGCCGCCGTACCATCGCTGGCCATGATCACCGTCGGGATGCTCGCCGTGGGAGGGCTCCTCGTGTCGCTCGAACGGGGTGCCGAGGTCGTGTCATGACCCTGCGCATCGAGGGACTCACGAGGCGACTCGGCGGCCGAACCGTCGTCGATCGGGTCGACCTCGAGTTGGCCGAGGGTGAACTGTTGACGCTCGTCGGTCCGAGCGGCTGCGGGAAGTCGACGCTGCTACGACTCATCGCCGGCCTCGAACCGGCCGACGCGGGTCGGGTCTTCCTCGCCGATCGCGACATCACCGACCTCGCCCCCGAGCACCGCCGGATCGGCTTCGTGTTCCAGGAGAGCGCCCTGTTCGGGCATCTCCGAGTCGACCGCAACATTGCGTTCGGTCTCGGACACCTGCCGCGGGCCGAACGCACTCGCCGGGTCGCCGAGATGCTCGAGTTGGTGCACCTGGGCCACGTCGGGCGCCGGTACCCGCACCAACTCTCGGGCGGCGAACAGCAGCGCGTCGCCCTCGCCCGGGCCCTGGCCCCCGCACCGGCGATCGTGCTGCTCGACGAGCCGTTCGCCAGCCTCGACGAGGTGCTCCGCGAGGAACTCGGCCACCACGTCGCCGACATCCTCCACACGACCGGAACGACGGCGATCCTGGTGACCCACGACCGTCACGAAGCGATCAGCCTCGGGGATCGCGTCGCCGTGATGGGAGCCGGACGAATCCATCAATGCGCGACACCACGAGAGGTGTACCTGGAGCCGAGCGACCGGTTCGTCGCCGGGTTCGTCGAAGTGGCTTCGTTCCTCCCGACGGCCGACGACGGCGTGCAACTCGCCCGGCCGCACCAACTGACCGTCGAGGCCGGAGGCCCCGACACCGTCACTCGGGTCGAGTTCCTCGGAGCAACGCACCGTTACGGAGTGCGCCGTGCCGACGGAACGGAGGTGGTCACCGATCGTGGACCCGACCGACCGCTCGAGGTCGGCTCACCGTGCACGGTGCGGGTCGCGAGCGAGCACCTCCACACACTCGACTGACGTCACGACACGTACAGGATGACCCACGGCAAGGTCAGCACCGAGGCGATGGTCCCGGCCATCACGATCACCGCGGTCTCGTCCGGGCGGGAGTCCAACTCGATCGCGATCACGGCCGTGAACACCGCAGCCGGCATCGCCGCCTGGAGGACGACGGCTCCTCCGGCCACACCGGACAGGCCCAGCGCTGCCACGATCGGGATCGCCACGAGTGGCTGGACGACCAGTTTGGCGACGAGCGAACGGGCGACGTCGAGATCGACACGGGGCCAGCCGATCTCCTGGAGCTGGATCCCGAGCGAGATCAGCATCACGGGGATGATCGCGCCCGCCAGCAACCCGATCGAACGGTCCGCGACGGTCGGCAGATCGACGTCGAACCCGTTGACGAGCAGGGCCGGCGGGATGACGAGGGTCATCGGTGACCGCAGTGCCTGCAGCACGCCGGACCACCCGCCCTTCGCCGACACCACGGCGAGCACGAGCCCGAGCCCGTTCACCACGACGAGAGCGATCGCTGCGAACGGACGCGCCTCGGCATCGAACGTGAACGTCACGATCGCCAAACCGAAGTTGCCGACGTTGCCGTAGGCACCGGTCGTCATCACCGCCGCACGCCGATCTCGTGGGAGCCCGAACGACAGCAGGCCGGCGACGGCGGCCGACACGGCGAACGCCAGCGCCGACGCCGCGGCCATCCGTCCGAGAGCCCCGCCGGCCAACCCGGCCGATGCCAAGGAGTCGAACACGAACGCCGGACCGATCACCCAGAACGACAGCTTCGCCAGCGGCGGCGCGGGGACGCCGAGCCAACGGCCGGCGACGGCCCCGATCGCGACGATCAGCAGGACCGGCCCGAGGATGTCGACGAAGATCCCGACGAGACCGGTCACGACCTGAACCGTACCGTCAGTCGCCCGGCACCAACTCGCTCGTGATCCGCGCGCCGGCGTGCAGCGTCCGGTGCACCGGGCACCGATCGGCGATCCGGAGTAGGGCCGTGCGCTGCGCCTCGTCGAGAGACCCGTCGAGCACGATCCGGCGCCGGAACTCGTCGATCGAGCCGGACGAGCCACCATCGACGGCGGCGTCGCCGTCGGTGGCGTGGACCTTGGCGTGTGACACCTCGACCGTGACTCGTTCGAGCGGCCACCCCTTGCGCTGGGCGTACATCCGGATCGTCATCGACGTGCACGCGCCGAGCGCCGCTCCCAGCAGGTCGTACGGCGTCGGGCCGGCGTCGAAGCCACCCACCGACTCGGGCTCGTCGGCGAGGAACCGGTGCTCACCGACGACGACGTGGTTCAGGAACGTCCCCTCCCCGGTCTCGGCGACCACGACCGGCGCGTTCGGAGCCGGCACCGGATGAACGACCAGTCCGCGACGGGAGCGCTCGTCCGTCACGTACCGTTCGGACCACGCGGCGATCATCCGGCCGGCTGACACCGCCTGGGCCCGATCGGTGAGGAGGTGATCGGCGCCGTCGAGTGCCAGGAAGCTCTTCGGGTGCCGAGCCGCCGTGTACAGGCGAGCAGCGTGCTCGATCCCGACGACGGTGTCCGTCGGCGAGTGCATCACGAGCAGCGCTGCGCCGAGCCTCGCCACACGGTCGGTGACGACGTGGCGCTGGAGATCGTCGAGGAATGCTCGCCGGATCGTGAAGGGCCGACCGCCGATGTCGACCGTCGCCTCACCGTCGTCCGCGATCGTGTCGATGTCGTCGGCGAACAGGTGACGCAGATGGTCGACATCGGCCGGCGCACCGATCGTGACGACGCCACGGACCTCGGGGACGTCACGAGCGACCGCGACCATCGCCGCACCGCCGAGACTGTGACCGACGAGCAACTGCGGCGCAGCGTGGTGCTCTCGCATCCACGCCACAGCGGCACGGAGGTCGTCGAGGTTCGACGAGAAGTCGGTGTTCGCGAAGTCGCCACCACTCGCCCCGAGCCCGGTGAAGTCGAACCGCAACACACCGATGCCGACCGAGTTGAGCTCGGCGGCGATCCGGCCGGCAGCGACGAGGTCTTTCGAGCAGGTGAAGCAATGGGCGAAGAGTGCGTACGCCCGGGCCGGCCCCGCCGGCAGATCGAGACGACCGGCGAGGCGCTCGCCCCGTCCGCCGAGAAAGGTGATGCGTTGCGCCGGGCGGGTCATCGGACCAGTGTGCCCGTGCGTCGCCTACAGTCCTGACGTGATCGAAGTCGCCGGTCTCACCAAGCGGTTCGGACAGCACGTCGCCGTCGACGACCTCGCGTTCACCGTGGCGACCGGTCGCGTCACCGGGTTCCTCGGGCCGAACGGCTCGGGCAAGTCGACGACGATGCGCTGCATGGTCGGCCTCGACCACGCCGACGCCGGCACCGTCCGGTTCGACGGGCGGCCCTATCGGTCCCTGCACCGACCGCTGACCGATGTGGGCCTCCTGCTCGACGCAGCGTTCGTCCACCCGGCACGGTCGGGTCGGAACCACCTCCGCTGGCTCGCCGCCTCCAACCGCATCTCCCGCTCGCGGGTCGACGAGGTCCTCGCGATGGTCGGCCTCACCGATGCGGCCGACAAGCGGGTCCGCAACTACTCGCTCGGCATGAAGCAACGTCTCGGCCTCGCCGCTGCCCTCCTCGGCGATCCGGCGACCGTCATCCTCGACGAGCCCGCCAACGGTCTCGACCCCGAAGGCATCCGTTGGATCCGCGACATGCTGCGATATCTCGCCGGTGAAGGCCGAGCCGTGTTCGTCAGCAGCCATCAACTCTCGGAGATGTCACTCATGGCCGAGGACCTCGTCGTCATCGGCCGCGGGCGACTGATCGACCAGTGCACCGTCGACGAGTTCGTGCGGCGGAACACGACCAGCCGGGTCCGGGTCCGCAGCCCACAGGTCGACCGGCTGATCGAACACCTCCGTCCACTCGGCGCGACCATCGACGACGGACGCCCGGACGTCGGTGGCGAGATCCTCGTGTCGGGGCGGACGATCGAGGAGGTCGGCGAGACCGCAGCCGCCGCAGGCATCGTCCTGCACGAGTTGACCGAAGTGTCCGAAAGTCTCGAGGACGCCTTCCTGGCGGTCACGGCATCGGAACAGGAATACCGGTCAGGGGGGACGGCGTGATCGACGTCCTCCGTTCCGAGTGGATCAAGGTTCGGACCGTTCGCGCCCACTGGGTCCTCACGATCATCGCCGTCGCGTTCCCGGTCGTCGTCGTCGCCCTCGTCGGGACGTTCAACCCGGACCCGGAGACCATCGAGGCGCAGAACCTGCTCGACCTCATCACCGGGGTGTCGGTCGTGTCGCTCCTCCTGCTCGCCAGCCTGTGGGTCATCAACCTGACGAGCGAATACGCCCACAACACCATCCGCGTCACCTATGCAGCGACGCCGACCCGGTGGAAGGTGATCGTCGCCAAGGCGACCGTCGGCACGACGGTGACCACCGTCCTGATGGCCTTCACCTGGGTACTCGCCTGGCTCGTCGGGGCGACCCTCCTCACGACACGCGGTGGGTCCGTTCCACTCGGTCAGACCGACGGGCCCGCGGCACAGGTCGCCTCGCTGATCGCCCTCGCCGTGATCGTCTCCTGGTTCGCCCTCGGACTCGGGGCGCTGATCCGCAACTCCCCCGCCGCCGTGGTGGTGGTCCTGCTCTGGCCACTGCTGATCGAGAACCTCGTCGCCCTGGCGCTCGGACTCGCAGGAGTCGACGGTGCGTCGAAGTGGATGCCGTACCAGGCGGCGATCTCGGCGATCGGTGGGTCGCCCGGAGGCCCCGGCGCGGACTCGCTCGACCGCCCCTGGGCGCAGCTCTACTTCGCGGCGTGGGCGCTCGGGCTGCTGGGCGCCGGGGTGCTCGTCGACCGACGCCGCGACGCCTGATCGGCCAGCTCGCGGCTCAGGTCGGGGCCGACCCCCGTCCGGATGTCGAATGCTTCGACGTGGACGTGACGTGCTCCGAGTGCCCGGACTGCGGCGATCATGTCACGGACCAATCGATCCGGACCGCACATCACCACGTGTGCATCTCGGAGGCCGCCGGGACCGAAGACCGCCTCGAGGTCGGAGCGACCGAGCCGGGTGCCCTCACCCGACACGTGGAGATGGTGCACGATGCGTCCGTCGGCGGCTGCGGCGAGGACGTCGTCGAGCGCCGGGGCGTCGTCGCGGGTCCGCACGGCATGGAACAGGTGAGGCGCTCGATCGCCCGTCCGCTCGGGCGACGACAGCGCACCGAGGAACGGGGTGATCCCGACGCCGCCGGCGATCCACACCACCGGCCCCTTCGGAGGGTGACCGTCGTGCGACGACGGTGCCGGTTCGAGGCGGCCATACGGGCCCTCGACGAGCACCCGGTCCCCCACCCGGACCCGCTCGGGCAGTCGCTGGCTCCAATCCCCCAGGTCGCGGACGTGGAACCGCAGCAGGTCGTCATCTGGCCCGGAGGCGATCGTGAACGGGTGCGGTTCGGACATGCCGCGCACCTGCGGCTTGAGGAAGGCGAACTGCCCCGCACGGTGTCGCAGACGGCGAGCACCCGCGGGCTCGAGATCGATCGTCGTGGTGGAGCCGACCTGGTCGATCGCCGCGACCCGGTACGGGACACCGCGTCGGACCACGTCGCACCACACGACCCGGTACAGCCACGCCACGAGTCCGAGCACCATCAACGCCGAGAACCACCGGCCCCACGGCGACCCGTTCCCGTAGGGCTTGGTGGCCGTGTAGAAGTGCCAACAGGCCAAGGCGTACGGGACGACCAACGCCTTGTGCGTCAGCCGCCACCACCGGTAGGGGACCCACCGGAGGAGGCTGACGGCGACGAGGACGTACAGCATCGTCTCGGCGGTACCGGCGAGGTCCTCGGCGGTGTGTGCGACGTCGCGACTCGCCCCCGGGATCCCCTTCACGTCGTCGACGATCTGCACGTGCAGCCACATCGCACCGACCGACACCGCACCGAACCACCGGTGCCAGCGGTACATCCGGTCGAGCCCACCGAACCACGGTTCGAGCGGACGCCACCGGGTCGCGAGGACGTTGCTCCAGGCCATCAGCAGGATCGACACCGAACCGACGAACAGGGCGAGTGCGGCGGTCGACTCCTCACCGACGGTGTCGTCGAACGCGAACCAGCCGGCGCCCGCCGCCGCGATCAGGAGCACCGGGCCGACCAGGGGCCGACCGACGACCGGTCGACCCGGAGGTGCCGGGCGGCGCATCCGCCAATCGGCACGAGTGCCGAGGAGTCGACGGGCGACGATGGGTGCGACGGCGGGGAGGGGACCCATCCCCTCTGTTCTAACCGTCCGAGGTCGCCTCGTGCGAGAGCCTCGCCCGCAAACCGCTGGTGCGCTCGACCCGGCGTGCGATGGCCGCCGCGATCGTCGCCCGATCTCCGACCAGGGTGACCGAAGCCCGGGCGCGTGTGACAGCGGTGTACAGCAATTCTCGCGACGCCAACCTCGAATCGGCCGACGGCAGGATCACGATCACCTCGTCGAACTCCGACCCCTGCGACTTGTGGATCGTCATCGCATGGACCGTCTCGACGGCGTCGAGGTGGGCCGGAGCGATGAGTCGGGCCGGTTCGGTGGGGCCGAACGCCACCCTCGGCCCGTCCGGCGTCCGCACGACGACACCGAGGTCACCGTTGAACAACCCGCGGGTCGGGTCGTTGCGGGTGACCATGAGCGGACGGCCCGGCGACGTGGCGATCGACGAGCGGCCGGATCCGGGCAGTGCAGCTTCGGCCACACGATTCCAGTGGGCGACACCGGCCCGGCCGCGTCGATGTGCACACAGGACCCGGAGGCGATCGAGTTCGGCGAGCGCACCGGCGACATCACCGTCGAGCGCCGCCCGACCGAGTGCAGCGGCACCGTCGGTGATGCGATCGACGACATCACCCGGGTCGGCGACGTGGACGAGTACCGCAGCGCCGGTCGACCCGCCGGAGGCATCGTCGAGGACGCCGACTGCGGTCGCCACGTCTCCGGAACGCACAGCAGCGGCGAACCGGCCGATCCGACTGTCGGCCGGGAACCTCCTGCTCACCACCAGTTCGCTCACTCGCCCGGCGACGGGACCGTCGGCAGCGGCGATGTCGCCGAGCACCGACCCGGCCTCGACGCTCGCCAACTGGGCCGGGTCACCGACGAGCACGAGCCGGGCTCCCGGGCGGAGCGCGTCCAACAGCGCATCGACGAGTGACAGCGACATCATCGACGCCTCGTCGACGATGACGACGTCGTGCGGCAGCGGCCGCCGGGCATCGTGACGGAACGACCCGGTACCACGGCGGACACCGAGGAGGCGGTGGACCGTCGACGGTTCGACGGCCGCCATCTCGTCGGCGATCTCGACGAACTCCGGAGACGCCCGGAGCAGGTCGATCGATCCCGCGATGCTCTCGCCCATCCGTGCCGCCGCCTTGCCCGTCGGAGCGGCGAGCGCGATCCGAGGGCGACCACCGACCGGTGCACCGCCGAGCAGGACGGCGAGGAACGCGGCGACGGTGCGCGTTTTGCCCGTACCCGGCCCACCCGTCAGGACCCCGAGGCGTCCGGCGAGGCAGCGTTCGACAGCTGCGCGCTGCCCGGGATCGAGTTGGAGCGCCTCGGCGACCTGTTCGACCGGCGCACCAGCGACCGACGGCTCGCCGGCCAGGGCGGACAGTCGCTCGGCCACCCGGCACTCCGACCGGTGGAATCGCCGGAGGTACACCAGGTCGTGTTCGACGACGAGCGGTGAGGCACCGCCGACGGCGACCGGACTGGCGCA
The DNA here is from genome assembly GCA_049458915.1 of Ilumatobacteraceae bacterium. Lineage (GTDB taxonomy): Bacteria > Actinomycetota > Acidimicrobiia > Acidimicrobiales > Ilumatobacteraceae > Ilumatobacter. The sequence continues at coordinate 9,900 of JBMUCX010000039.1, read as the reverse complement.
GACGCGCTCGAACCATCGGCGAGCGTCGGCGGGCCACGGAAGTTCCAGCACGGCGACGACCGCATCCGGGTCGAGATGTTCGATGTCGGCCAGGACCTGTTCCTCCACACGGAACAGGTCGAGCGCGACGTGTCCGGAGCGTGGCGCCCGGAGGGCGAGCGCCACGGCGAGGACCACTTCGGGATCGGTCTCCTCGGCGAGTTGACACACGGTCGACGCGACGGAGACATCGGCCGCGTCGAGCACCCTGGCGTCGACCCAGGGTCGGAGTGCCTCGACGAGCGAACGACGGAGAGCGAGACGAGCGGTCACCGGGAGACACCTCCGACGAAGAGACGATCGAGTTCGGCCAGCACCGCACCCGGCGGCGTCCACCAGATCACGCCACGCGGGTCGTCGGCAGGGTGACTCGGATCCATGCCCCGCACGAACAGATACGCCGCACCGACGACCGCCTCGTCCGGGTCGGCTGCCGGATGTCGGAACCGCAGGTACCGGCGGAGCGCGACCAGGTACAGGACCGCCTGGAGCGGGTACCCCTGACGGTGCATCTCGCCCACCATCTCGTCGTCGGTGAAGGTCGCCGTCGGCGAGATCCGATTGGTCTTGTAGTCGGCGACGAGGTACCGGTCGCCGACCCGGGCGACGAGGTCGATCGATCCGGTGAGGACACCCTCGAGATCGACGTCGAGCAGTCCGTCGGCCGCCGCTGCGAACCACGGACGCATCGGATCGTCCGCCGGCAGGCCGTCGGCGACGACGCGCGCCACGTCGAGCGCCGAGCACGCAGCGAGCGGGAGGTGGAACTCCAACTCGTCGAGACGGTCGGCGACCGGGACGTCGGCGAGTCGGATGGCACCGAGCGGCCCGCCGAGCGGGGCCCGGACGGCGTCGGCGAGTCCGAGAGCGAGCGCCTCGGGCGAGATCGCCATCGCCCCGTGTGCCAATGCCGTCTCACAGGCAGCGAGCAGATCGTCCTCCAAGGTCGACGAGGTGAAGTCGACGACCTCCAGGACTCCGTGCACCAGCGAGCCGAACGCCGCCGACCCCCGCACGGTGAGCAACGACTCGTCGTCCGCTGCGACCGGCTCGTCGCTCCCACCGATGACGACCGGCGGTTGCTCGACCGGCGGCGCGGCGACCGACGAGACGTCGACGTGCTCGACGGCCCGCTCGATGCCGCTGAAGCTCCAGATCCGCCAGGCGGTCCGCAGGTCGTGGGCGAAGTCGGCCACGTCGAGTCCGCCCTCGGCGGCGGGTGGCGGGGTGTACGCCGCTGCGGACGGACGGGCGTGCACCTCGTCGACCGTGATCGCTCCACCCGAGGCGGCGGCGACGGCGGCGAAGTCGGTACCACAGGTGTCGCCGACCAGCAGCCGCCACGGCTGGGTGCCCCGCGAATGGCCGGGCACCTCCCAGACGACGAGTCGGTGCACCGCTCGGGTCAGCGCGACGTACAGCAGACGACGCTCTTCACCGGCCTCCTCGGCCGCAGCGAGACCGGCGACGTCCCTCACGGCCTTGGCCGTGGAGGTCCCACCGGTGACCCAGTAGGTGTCGAACAACCGGCGGCCGGCGGCCGGGTCGTGGGCGTGGCGAAGATCGGACCTGCCGCCGAGCGACGCCCAGATCCCGGGGAGCAGGACGATCGGGAACTCGAGCCCCTTGGACTTGTGGACCGTCATCACCTTCACCGTGTCGTCGTCCCGGTCGAGACGCCGATCGAGCAACTCGCCCCGGGTGGAGTCGGCGGCTACCGCCCGGAATTCGTCGAGGACCGCTGCGAGACGGGCCGGTGAGCACGGCCGACCGCCGGTGGAGCGCTGGAGCAGTTCGGCGACGTGATCGATGTCGGTGAGCAGTCGCTCTCCACCGGTACGGGCCAGCACCCGCTGGGCGTATCCACCCCGACGGAGCTCGGCCACCAGGCGCGGGACTCCACCGCGGGTGACGGCGGAGAGGAGTTCGCGGAGCCGGTCGAGGAGCGCCGTGTCACCCGCTTCGTCGAGCATCGCGATCCCCGCCGGATCGTGGGCACCGAAGGCACCGATCGCCAACGCTCGGGCAGCGGCGATCGACGTCGGCCGCTGCAAGGCGTCGATGAGGGTGGTCCAGTGGAAGGCCCCGGCCGAGCCGAGCACCGAGTCGGTGCCGCTGGTGCTGACCGGCACTCCTGCGCCGCGCAGTCGGTCGGCGATGTCCTCGGCGACGGCGTTCGAGCGGACGAGGATGCCGATGTCGGACGGTCGGGTCGGTTCGGGCTCGTCACCGGCGCGGCGCACGATCCGCACGTCGCTCAGGACCCTGACGACCTCGGCGACGACGTCGTGCCGCACCCAGTCGTGCCCGGCCGGTGCGGCGACCTTGCCGTCGTCGGAGGACGGGGGATGCATCACCCGGAACCGGAGCGCCGCATCCGTCGCCGGGTCGACGAGGCACCGCCCGTCGTCGCCCCGCCCGGCCCGAACCTGGTGGAAGGCGACCGCTGGATCGCCGAAGGTGACGCCGGTGCGATCGGGGCGGGTGAACAGTTGCTCCAACGCGCTCAGCACGGCCCCGTCGGATCGCCAGTTGGCGTCGAGGGTGTGGAGCGACCCGCCGGTGTCCGTCGCGAACTCGGCGGCTGCGAGGTACGCCGACAGCTCGGCGCCTCGGAATCGGTAGATCGACTGCTTCGGGTCGCCGACGACCACCACCGCAGCCGGCGGGGACGGGTGGGCGGCATCGAGGAAGGCGGTGCGGAAGATGTCCCACTGCACCCGGTCGGTGTCCTGGAACTCGTCGATCAGGACGAGGCGAAAGCGGCCGCGGAGTTCGGCGACCATCGCCGGACCGCGTACCGGGTCGACGAGGAGATCCCGGGTGTCGGACAGCATCGAGTCGAACGTCCGGCGCCGCCAGCGGGACCGTCGGACGGCGACCTCGGCCACGCACGCATCGACCGCTGCGATGACGACGTCGAGTCGGGCTCGCACGTCGGGAACGGCCGACGGGTGCTCGGCCATGGCGGCGTCGGGCAGTGCCAACCGCCGTCGGACGGCGGTCACGAGCCGATCCGGCTCGCCGAGTTCGAGTCCGTTCGCCAGGATGTGGTCGCGGACGACCTCCACGACGTCCTCGTCGTCACCGGTCACCTCGACGGCGTCGGCCCCGGCCGCGGTCAGCAGTCGCTGACAGAACCCGTGGATCGTCGAGATGGTGGCGGCGTCGAAATCGGCCAGTGCCGCCTGCAGACGCGCTGCCCGCGTCTCGCGCTCGGCCTCGTCGCCGTCGAGGAGCACGGCATCGACCGGATCGTTCGAGACCTGATCGCCGGGTGTCCAGCGGCCGAGCAACTCGGCCGCTTGGGCGAGCCGGGACCGGAGGCGTCCGGTCAACTCGGCCGTCGCCGCTTCGGTGAACGTGACGACACACAGTTGACGAGTCGTGACGTCGCCTCGGGCGAGTCCGAGCACCGTGAGACCGGCCAGGGAGAACGTCTTTCCTGTTCCCGCGGACGCCTCGAGCACGGTGAGACCCGGCGTCGGCCGCCGGGAGAGATCGAACGGGGTCGCCGTACTCACCACGTCGCACCCGCCTCGTCATCGATCTCGAACGCCCCGACGAGGGGTGTCCACAACTGCTCGATCTGCCCGTCGAGGGCGGTCGGTTCGAACTCGTCGAAACGGTGGTCGAAGAACAGCCGGTGCCAGGCATCGGAGCGTGCCCCACCGAGTTGGTCGCGGCCCTCCCAGGCCTCGGTCGCCTTGGCGGTGCGGCCAGCGACGAGTTCGTGGGCGACCTCGGGGAAGAACGGGATCGGAGTGGTGAGCGCCGCGGCCCGGTGCTCCACCAGCAGGTCGAGCAGGGTCGGGGCGGCTGCCGGGTCGCGCCAGGCGATCCCCACCCGTCGCAGCGCCAACTTGCGACTCTGACGCTCACAGCGATGGAGCACCGCCGACCATTCCCGGTCGGGACGGGCGACGGCGGCGATCACCAGGTCGACCATCGCCTCGAACACGTGAGCGGCCTTGAGCGACGATGCACGGACATCGACGATGGTGGAGGTCGAGCCGATGTCGACCACCCCGGCGATCTCACCCTCGATCCGGGGACGACGGTCGTCGCCGGCGACCGACACCGCCGTGGTCGTGCCGAGGTCGAGCGGGTCGAAGCCTTCCGCTCGGAGTCGATCGAGGAGCGCGTCGACGAACTCGACCGCCTCGGCCACGTCGGCGTCACCGTAGGTGAGCGGTGGTACCTCACCCGACGCTGCGAGGTGGCCGATGAGCGCCGCACGATCGGCACCCGCCAGGGCGCCCTCGAGGACCGATCGGCGCACGTGGTACTTCTGCAAAGCATCGAGGCCGAGCGGGATCTGGACGTCGATCTCGTCGCGCTCCCGAGAACGGAGGAACACGCCCAGGCGGTCCTCGGAGAACACCCGGACCGGTGCCGACACCGCACGACGCAGGTCGAACAGGCCGAGCGTCGGTTCGGGATCGGCAGGGGGAAGCACCGGCAGCGGTGCCACCGCAGCGGTCTGGTGGCGGCGAGCCCTCGCCGCTTCCATCGCACCCCGGTCGTGGGACCACGGCCGTCCACCGACGACCGCGGCCGGCCGGAACGACGCTTCCGCCCAGGCCTGGCGAGGATGGTCGATCGGCTGGAACGGCTGACCGAGCAACTCGCCGACGGCATCGACCAACTCGCTGACCGCCACCGCCGGTGCCACCTCGGCCCGGGTACGGACGTCGAATCCCGTCGAACAGACGACCAACCGCTCACCGGCCGACATGACGGCGTCGAGCACCTGGGCCCGGTACTCGCTGCGCCGATCGCGATCGCCGACGCAGGGTGCCGAACCGGTGAGGTCGTCGGGATTGCCGAATCCGCTCGGCTCGCCCGCCAGGTCCATACCCAGCAGACACACCACTCGCGACGGCACACCGCGCTGGGCAGTGAGCGACGACATGGTGATCCGCCCGGTGGCGAAGCGGGGCCAGCCGGACATCCCGCCGAGCGCCGAGGAGACGAGCGCGACCATCTCGGACGGTTCGACGGCCACCGGCTCGACGCCGGCCAGGCCGACGGCGTCGAGAACGGCGTCGACCGCCCGTTCGACCGCCCGCCACTGGACACCCCGGTCGTCGTCGAGTTCGATCAGGTCGGCGAGGACCGAGGCGAAGGTCGACATCCAGTCGGCGGGCAGATGCGGCACCGACAGCCGCATGTGGGCGGTGCGCAGGGCGTCGAGCAACTCGATACCGCCACCGGCGACGGCGAGGTCGGAGAAGGTGACGTCGCTGGCGGCAGCGACCCCACCGACGCCGAGTTCGAGGCCCGAGGACCCGCCGAGCGCACCCACGACCACCCGGTCGAGGGCGTCACCGAGCGTGTGGGTCCCGAGCGCCGGGAGCCCCGCCGCCTCCTGATCGGCGGCGTCGAGACCCCACCGGCCATTGGCCTCGACGATGAGTTCGGTGAGTCGCTCGGCGTCGCCGGCGTCGAGTCCGAAACGTCGGGCGACCGGTGGCATGGCGGCGAACGCCACCACCTCGGCGGCCCGGAACCGGCCATCGAGCAGGTGGAGCAAGGCGAGCCCGACCGATGCCGCCGGGTTCTCCGTACCGAGGGACCGGTCGGCGACCTGGACCGGGATCGCCGGCACCCCCGCATCGGGATCCCCGGCGAAGACCGACTCGACGATCGGGGCGAACCGCTCGACGTCGGGGGTGAGGACCACGATCTCCCGCGGGTGGAACTTCGGGCGGCCGGCGTCGTCCTCCTCGTCGAGGAGATGGAGGAGGTGGTCGCGCAGCACCTCGACCTGACGGGCCGACCCGAACGTTCGATGCCAGACGATCGACCGGTCGAGGGCGGCCGAGCCGTCACCCGGGGTGTCGGCGGCGATGCCGCGCTGCAGGTGGCCGAGCAGCGTCGTCGGCGGATCCGACCATTCGGACGGTGCCGTGATCGTCGCACCCGCACCCGATTGCCCGACGGCGTCGATCAGCAACAGATGGCCCTCCTCACCGTTGCGGCCCCACGACCGGTTCAGCCGATGCCGGGCCACCGGCACGGGCGAGGACTCGCGCGCCATCGGATGACGCAAGCGGTCGGGTGCGGCATCGCGAACGTGCTGCCATCGAACGGGTGACACCACCGGGGCGAACACCGCCACGTCGAGGTGGTGCGCCACGGCCGTGAGCACCTCGAGGTGCGGGATCGGCACGGAAGTGATCGAGAACAGCGACACCCGGGACGGCAGTTCGACGCCCTCCGGCAGACCACCAGCGGCCAGATCGTCAGCGAGACGTCGCATCGACTCGGCGTCGCTCGCACCGCCCATCGCCTGCTGCACCCGCCGCCACAGTTCGGGCTGCCAACGCTGGTGTCCGGGCAGGTCGCCCAGGACACCGGAGACCGACTCCCCGGCGCTCCACCGGCGTGCCATGTGCGGCCGAGCCACCGTGTAGCGGTCGAACAGGTCGGCGATCGATCGGGCTCGGACGGCATCGGGCACACCGTCGGCGGCGAGGACGGAGTGGACCGCCCAGGTGAGCGGTCCGGTCGTCCACCGGCCGAGACCGGCGTCGGGTCCGAGGATCTCACGGACGAGGGTCGCCGGGTAGACGAAGCGGACGTTGGCACAGATCCCCAGACGACGGGCGAGGGCGTGGGTCAGCCACATCCGGACGCCGTCGCCGGGGACGACCACCACCTCGGGGGCGAACGGATCGGCCGGGACCTCGGCGAGGCGCGCGGCGAGGCCGTCGGCGAGCGCTTCGAGTCCGGTGTCGACGTGGAGGTGGAGAGGCATCGGCACCAAGGTACCGAGGGGGTGTGACAAGGATTTCAGTTCGTGTCGAAGTGCAGCACCACGGCGCAGTCGACCGCCGGCACCCGCCGCAGCGCACCCCGGATCGACCCGACGACGTCGATCAGCACGTACTGCCAGCCGTAGCGCCGCCGCACCGCGGCCATCACCGGCTCTGCGTCCACACCGGCACGGATCTCGGCCCGGGCGTGCCAGACCGGGGCGTCCGGCTCGCACCGACCGCGCCGGTCGCACGGCCGCACGGTGACGTCCGGGAAGTTCCTGATCCGTTTCACCTTGCCCGTCGCGACCTCGGTGGTGAAGCCGGCGGTTCCGTCACCGAGGTCGGCGATCCACACCGGCATCGACACCACGGAACCGTCGCGTTTGCGCGTCCCGAGCAACACGAACCGGTGGGCGGCGACCTCTGCGGCGGTCGTCACGACAGATCACCCACGGCGTCACGGAACGCCGCCAGTCGGTGCTCCCAGTTCCCGACCACCGGTGTGGTCGGTGCCCCCGGGGAGAACAGCACGGCATCGCCCGGCAGCGCGAAGCGGGCCGCCACCACCACGGCCCCGGCGACGTCGTCGGCGTCGATCACCACCAGGCGGGCGTCGCGCGATGCCATCTCGGCCTCCAACGCCGATCGCCACACGCTGCCGGCCGGACCGATCGCCACCACCGCCCGCACCGTAGCGTGCTCGCGAATCGCGGTGAACAACGGGCCCGGGTCGACACCTCGGTCGTCCCCACCGAGGATCAGCACGACGGGCACGTCGGCATGGGCCCGGATCGACGCCGCTGCGGCAAACGGGTTGCTCGCCAGCGGGTCGTCGACCCAGGTGATGCCGTCGGTGGTCGGCACCACCTCGAGACGACCCGGCGGGAGCCGGAAGCCCTCCACCGTCGCCGTGACGACGGCGTCGTCGAGTGGGCGACCGACGGCCACCTCGGCAGCGACACAGGCGAGCAGGAGGTTCCCTCCCAGGTGGGCCGGAGCGAGTACCGAACCTGCGAGGTCGACGACCCGGCGCCCACCGCGCGACACCGACGTTCCGTCCAGGGACCATCCCTCCCCGGTCGGGGTCACGATGACCTCGCGCGGCACCCGGCCGTCGGCGACGACCGCATCGACGGTCGAATCCGTCGTCACCAGGCGGGCCAACCCGTCGTTGGCGAACAGCGTCAACTTGTCACGGTGGTACTGCTCCACCGAACCGTGCCAGGGCAGGTGGTCGACGTCGAGATTGGTGAGCACGCCCACGGCGGGCGACACCGACAGCGCTGCGGCCTGGTAACTGCTCACCTCGACCACGACGACGTCGACCCCTTCCACCTCCGTGACCGGACGCCCGATGTTGCCGACCACCTCGACCGATCGACCGGAGTGGACGAGCAGGTCGCCGGTCAGTTGCGACGTCGTCGACTTCCCCTTGGTCCCCGTCACCCCGATCACCGTGTCGGCGGGAGCGACCGGCATCCACAACTCGAGCAGCGACGTGACGGCGACGCCGGCCTCGTGGAACGCCGCGAACTCGGGGCGGTGGACGGAGATCCCCGGCGAGCGGACCACGACGTCGACGAGACCATCGGCGAGTGCTCCCCCCGGGGTCGTGAGGGTCGCCCCGAAGTGGGCGGCCGTCTCGGTGGCGCCGGGCGATGCCGGATCGTCGACGAGGACGAACCGCCTGGTGCCGGGCGGCAGGGCGGCCAGCGCGGCCCGACCCTCCGTCCCCGCGCCCCACACCCCGACCGAGCGCCCGGCCAACGAATCGAACACCGTCACCACACCATCACCACGCCGTCACAGCAGTTCCAGGAGCGCCCGGTACTCGGACGGAACCGACACCGGCACGGCATCGGCCTCGTCATCACGATCACCCGCCGGCCCGGGGTATCGCTCGGCGAGCCGGACCAGTGCGTCGACGTCGCTCCAGTCGCCCTCGGCGGCGAGTCGGAGTGCGGTGCGGGTCTCGTCCGGCGTGCCGAGGCACTCGAACTCGCGGTCGGCCACCAACAGCAGCCGCTCGACGGCGACGACATCGGCGTCCGTCGCCAGCAGATCTCGACCGAACCGATCGGCCAGCACCGACCGGGCCACGAACGGGGCGAGCGCCAGGTGGACGAAGCGACACTTGGCGCAGTCACCGCACCAGACCGGACGGGTCGCGGCCCGGGCACCGACCCTCGCCCGATTGCAACTCACGAACTCGGGGAGGTCGTGCCAGTGACGACCGATCAACTCCGAGATCGCCAGCTCGCCGTGCCCCCGCAGGGCGGAGAAGTAGCGAACGGGCACACCGAGGCGTTCGATGGTTCGGCGGAGCACTTCCTCGAACTCGCCGCTCTTGCTGTACTGGTGGTTCACCTCGACACCGTTCACGATCCGGGTCGGGGCGCTGGCACTGCGCTCGTTCGACAGCACGACATCGGCCCGGCCGAGCAGCACGGCGAGGACGATCGCGACGCAGGAGTTGATCGCGGTGACCGGAACGTGGCCGTTGAGCGCTCCGTTCCGATTGGCCTCGAGCAACCGTGGGTCGAGCGTGCGTCTGACCTCGTGGAGGCCGAGGCCGAGCGCCATCGCCTGGTCGACGACCATCGGATTCGAGCCGACGGTCATCAGCACCGGGTCCATCCCTCGGAGGGCATGGGCGACGAGCAGCGAGTCACGTCCGCCGCCCATCGGCACCAGGGCACCGCTCGGCGTCAGATCACGGCTCGGTACGGCCCCGGGGCGCCGACCTCGGCCGACGACCACCTCGGGCACGAACGGCACCGGCAGCGCATTGGTGACCCGGAACTCGCGCATCCCCCGGTCGTACAGATCGGCGACGTAGCCGACCCAGATCTGCGCCGAGGCGTCATCGGCCACGGCCACCGACGCCAACTCGATCGTCGGTGCGGCCGTCGTCTTGTAGTACGACACGCCGGCCGTCACCGCCAGCAGGTCGAACGCCCGGGCGAGTCGTTCGTCGACGACGTCGACACGATCCGGCGGGCCGAAATCGAACCGCTCCTCGTACGTCACGTCACCGCACCGGTAGCTGCACGCCAAGACGCCGGCGTCCCATGACCACGGGCCGACGACGAAGGTC
>JBMUCX010000038.1:0-23978 GCA_049458915.1 Ilumatobacteraceae bacterium | reverse complement strand
GGCCCCTTCCCCGGCCGCCTCTGGAACCCTACGGGCGACGCCGCCTCACGACACCACCGCCCTGCCCGACCGCTGCCCCCCCCGACGGGGGGGCCGCGTCGCGTCCGGGCCGTGGGACCGACCCACCCACCTGGCACGCTTGCGGCGATGACCAGCACCCGACCTGCACCGCCCCGCCCGGCGACCCCGCTGGTGCTCGGCACGGTCGTACTGATCGCCGCACTGATCGGTGGCAACTTCACCGCGCTCAAGTACGCCCTCGGCCATGCCGAACCGATCTTCGTCGCCGGTATGCGGACGGTCATCGGTGGGACCTTCCTGATCGCCTTCGCCCTCGCCCGGGGCGAGCGGTTCCCGACCGACCGGGTCGTCCTCGGTCGGATCTTCGTCGTCAGCTTCAGCATCACGACGGTCTCGAGCGGACTCCTCGTGTTCGGCGTCGACAAGGTGCCGGCCGGCTTCGCCTCGCTGATGTCGAGCACCATGCCCCTCTTCACCGCCGTGCTCTCGCTGATCTTGCTCGGCGCACGGATCGGACGGCTCGGCGCCCTCGGACTGGCGATCGGCTTCGCCGGCACCGCCGTCCTCGCCTCACCCGCCCTCGACGGCGACGCCAAACTGGTCGGTGCCGTGTCGCTCCTCCTGTCGGCCCTCGCCTGGGCGTTCGGCACGGTGTTCATGAAGTGGCGTGATCTGACCAGCGTGTCGCCGATCATGCTCGTCGGCGTGCAGTTGTACATGTCGGCGATCGTGCTCCTCCCGTTCGCCGCCGTCGTCGAGGACGTCGGTGCGACCGACTGGTCGCTCGGTCTCCTCCTGCCCCTCCTCTACGCCGCCATCCCGGCGAACGCCGTCACGTTCTCCCTGATGGCGACCGTGGTGCGGCGGGCGACACCCACGCAGGCCGCCGCGTCGGCGTACATGGTCCCACTGTTCGGTGTGTTCTTCGGGTGGCTGATCCGGGGCGAGCGACTCGGCGTCACCGAGGCGATCGGTGGTGCGCTCGTGGTGGGCGGCGTGGCCGTGGTGGTCACCGTCGCCGGCCGGACTTCGCCACGACCTGCGCGAGACTGACACCGTGACCGTCAACATCGCCGTCGCCGGGACCGGGGCGTTCGGGAACAAGCACCTCGATGCACTCCGCCGGATCGACGATGCCCGGGTGGTCGCCATCGTCGAACCCGACCACGCCAGAGCCCGAGCCGTCGCCGCCCGCCACGGCATCGAATCGGTGACCGCCGACCTCGACGAGGTCCTCGAGCGGTCCGACGTGGACGCCGTCGTCCTCGCGACTCCCACCCCACTCCACGCCGCTCAGGCGATGGCGTGCCTGCGTGCCGGCAAACACGTCGAGGTCGAGATCCCGATGTGTGATCGACTCACCGACGGCGAAGCGCTCGTCGCACTCCAGGCCGAAACGGGACTCGTGGCGATGTGCGGTCACACCCGGCGTTTCAACCCCAGCCACCAATGGGTGCGACGGCGGATCGTCGAGGACGGATTCCACATCCAACAGATGGACGTCCAGACCTACTTCTTCCGGCGGACCAACACCAATGCCGCCGGCGAGCCACGAACCTGGACCGATCATCTCCTCTGGCACCACGCCGCCCACACCGTCGACCTGTTCCTGCACCAGACCAGCGGCACCGTCGTGCGAGCCCATGCCATCCAGGGTCCACCCCACCCCGAGCTCGGCATCGCGATGGACATGTCGATCCAACTCCTCGTCGACACCGGTGCGATCCTCACCCTGTCCCTGTCGTTCAACAACGACGGACCGTTCGGCACGTTCTTCCGATACATCGGCGACACCGGCACCTACGTCGCCCGGTACGACGATCTGACCGACGGTCACGATCGTCCGATCGACGTGTCCGACGTCGACGTGTCCACCGACGGGATCGAACTGCAGGACCGAGCGTTCGTCTCGGCCATCCGCGACGGCCACGAACCCGAATCGAGCGTCGCCCGGGTGCTGCCGTGCTACCAGGTCCTGCACCGAATCGAACAGGAACTCGCCGAATGACCGAGATCGAACGCCGATTCCTCGTCGACGTCGTCCCCGAGCCGCTGCCGCGCGCGACACGACTCGTGCAGGGCTACCTCATGACCGGCCCTCCCTCGGTGCGGGTCCGCAGCGCCGACGGGATCCACACGCTCACCATCAAGACCGGTCGGGGCATCAGCCGCACCGAGATCGAGCATCCACTCGACGTCGTTGAGTTCGACGCCCTCTTCGCCGACACCGTGGGACGGGTCGAGAAGCGCCGTCACCGGATCGAGTTGGACGACGGCCGCATCGCCGAACTCGACCTGTTCGACGGCGCACTCGCCGGGCGACGACTGGTGGAGGTCGAGTTCGATGACCTCGCCACCGCCGAGGCGTTCGTGCCGCCCGCGTGGTTCGGCGACGAGGTCACCGACGACCCGCGATACACCAACGCATCGCTGGCCGTCGACGGCTGGCCCGACGGACCTCGTCGATGACGGCCGAACACTCCGGTTGGGGCGAGTTGGACATCGACGGTGCACCGATCGCCGTCGTCGTCGGGCACAGCGCCCTCCGACAGGCGGCACGGGACTGGCGTCGCTACACCTCGGCGACACCGTTCCGCGTCCCGATCCCCGAGGAGTCGGCACTCCGCCCGGTCCGCCAGTACCCGATCGAAACCGATCCTCCCGAGCACACGGCGTACCGAGCGGCGATCGCGGACCGGTTCGACCGCCGATCCGCCGACGCGATCCGACCGCACGTCGAGGACCTCGTCGACGACGTCTTCGATGCTGCCGCCCGGCGAGGTCGACTCTCGGTCGTCGACGAGTTGGCGATCCCGGTGGTCTCGACCGGTATCGCGCACACCCTCGGCCGGCCCGACGACGCAGACCTCATCGCATCGTGGGGTCTGCACGTGTTCAGCGATCCGGAGACGGGAGCGCGCCGCCGCAACGCCGACCTCGACCGATACCTCGCCGAACGAGTGGACGCATCGATCGCCGAACCGGCCGCGGACCTGTTCGGTGATCTCGCCCGTGCCACCGTCCTCGGGCGGTCACTGACGCGCGACGAGATGCTCGGCTACGGATACCTCGTGCTCGCCGGCGGGCGAGACACCGTCATCTCGGCGATCGCCGGTGCCACCTGGTACCTCGCAGCGCACCCCGACGTCCGCCACACCCTCGCCGCCGGACAGGTTCGGATCACCACGGCCGTGGAGGAGTTCCTCCGGTTCTTCTCGCCGCTCGGATTCATCGGCCGAACGGTGACCGAGACGGGCGAACTGGTCGCACTGGGTTTCGCCGCTGCCAACCACGACCCCTCTGCGTTCGAGCAGCCCGACGAGATCCACATCGATCGTTCACCGAATCGCCACGTCGCGTTCGGGCACGGGCCCCACACGTGCATCGGCGCTCCACTCGCTCGGATGCAACTCGCCGTCGTCGTCGAGCGATTCGTCCGACGCTTCACCGACACCGTGCGCGTGATCGCTCCCGAGAGCTGGCGTCCGGTCGTCGACCGGGAGTTGTCGACCGGATCGTACGTTCCGCTCGACCTCGAGATCGCCGTCAACTGACGACGATCACGGGGTCGCCGATGTCGAGCCACTCCCAGATCTGCTCGGCGTCGTCGGGGAGTACCCGGATGCATCCGGAGGAATCGCCGTGCATCTCCGGGGTTCCGACACTGTCGAGCGGCTGCACGAACTCTCCGTTCGAATACTTCGGAACGCTGTGGAACGCGATCCGTGCGCCCTGGTACTTCCCACGGGTGAACGCCACGAAGTGCGTCATCGTCGAGTACTGACCCGTGAGCGTCGACGAGGCGTTCAGGTCCTTGGCGTAGACCTCGTAGGTCCCCGGGTCCGGCTGGGACACGGCCGAGGTCATCGGCATCTCGTCGACGATACGACCGTCCTCGCAGAGCCACGACCGCTGGTTGAACCGGTCGACGACCGCGGATCGACCCGAATCGGCGCAGGTGCCCGGATCGGGAGCGAGCACGTCCGGCCCGACCCACGAGCCGAGTTGCATTCCGGTCTGGGGTCCGACCACGCCGTCGACGACGAGACCGTTCGCCCGTTGGAACGCCTCCACCGCCGAGCCGGTGACCTCGTCGAACACGGCGTCGGGCACGACTCCCACGAGCAGGCCCGCAGCGGCCAACCGGGACTCGAGACAGGCCACCTCCGGGTCGTTGGTGCCCACCTCGAGTCGCATCGACAACGTGCAGTCGGACACCGGCACCGGGGCCTCCTGGACGGACGACGACGTGACCGGCTCGTCCCCGGTCGACCTGGTCGGCTCGGTCGTCGGGAGCGGCGCGGTCGTCGGGATCGGCCCCGTCGTCACCGTCGTCGATGCGACGGGCGCTGCGACCCCGGTGACCTCGTCACCGGCGCCCTGCAACACGGCGACGGCGACGAGCACTCCGACACCGACGAACGATGCGCCGAGGACCGCGTGTGCCCGATACACGATTCGATCAGATCAACAACTCGGCGATCTGGATGGCGTTGAGCGCTGCACCCTTGCGGAGGTTGTCGTTGCTCACGAACAGCGCCAGGCCGCGGCCGCCGGGCGCCCCTGGATCCTGTCGGATCCGGCCGACGAACGACGGATCCCGACCCGCCGCCTCGAGCGGTGTCGGGACCTCGCTGACCACCACGCCCGGTGCCTCGGCGAGGAGTTCGTAGGCCCGCTCCGGTGTGATCGGACGCTCGAACTCGGCGTTGATCGCCAGCGAATGACCGGTGTACACGGGCACGCGGACGCAGGTGCCGGAGACCAGCAGGTCGGGGAGGTCGAGGATCTTCCGACTCTCGTTGCGGAGTTTGCGCTCCTCGTCGGTCTCGTTCGACCCGTCGTCGACGAGCGCACCAGCGAACGGCAGCACGTTGAACGCGATCGGCTTCACGAACTTCTGGGGCTCCGGAAAGAGCACGGCGGCACCGTCGTGGGTGAGCGCCGCCGCACCATCGACCACGTCACGGGCCTGCTTGTCGAGTTCGTCGACGCCGGCCAGGCCGCCTCCGGAGACGGCCTGGTACGACGACACGATCAGACGGGTCAGACCGGCCTCGTCGTGCAACGGCTTCAGCACCGGCATGGCAGCCATCGTCGTGCAGTTCGGGTTGGCGATGATCCCCTTGGGTGTGTTCCTGACCAGGTGCCCGTTGACCTCACTCACCACGAGCGGGACGTCCGGATCCATGCGGAACGCCGACGAGTTGTCGATCACGACGACCCCGGCCTCGGCGAATCGGGGCGCGTAGGCCCGGGAACCGGTGGCGCCGGCGGAGAACAGCGCGATGTCGAGCCCGGACGGATCGGCGGTCTCGGTGTCCTCCACGACGATCTCGCCGCCCTGCCACGCCAGCGTCGATCCCGCCGAACGCGACGACGCGAAGAAGCGGATCTCGTCCACGGGAAAGGACCGCTCGGCGAGGAGGCGCCGCATGACCCCACCGACCTGACCGGTTGCACCAACGATGCCGACACGCATGGGAGTGCAGGCTAACGGTGCTCAGATGACGGTGCTCAGGTGACGGTGGCGACGAGCCACCAGTGGTTCGGATTCACACCCTCGAACGAGCGCATCGTGGCCCCGTACGCCGACAGGCGGCTCCGGGGGTTGGTCCAGACCGTGATGTCGGTCAACTGCGGCGACAGCGGACCCGTGACCTGATCCGGGTGGAGTCGACTCGCCTGCCACGCCACCCGGGTGACGAGACGCTGCCGCGAGAGCCACGTCCCGAGCCGCGGCGCACGGTAGAGACTCCGCACCACGGCACCCGCAGGGATCACGACCGGGTCGATGACGGACGGTCCCCGGAAGTTGAGGGCGATCCGGCCACCGGGTCGCACCACTCGCACCGCCTCGGATGCCAACTCGAGGGCATCGTCCTCGTCGCAGTGCTGCAAGGTGATGTAACTGAACGCGACATCGGCGGAGTTCGGCGGCAAATCGAGGGTGCGACCGTCGGCGACCTCGGAGGTGCGCAGACGATCGGCCTTGCCGAAGCGGCCGACCGTTTCGTGACACCGCTCGAGGAACCCCGGATCGAGGTCGCACGCGACGACGGCGCCGAACTCGCGGGTGAACGCACACGTCATACGACCGATACCGGCACCGATCTCGACGAGCGTCCGCTGCTGGTTGGCAGGATCACGCAGGCCGAACGTCTCGAGGTACGCCGGCACCTCGTCGTCCCCGGTCGCCACGAACTCGGCGAGGGTCAACGTGTCACCCACGGCGTTGTTGAACACCCACCCGGTCTGGCGGACGACTTCGTCACCGCTGATCATCCGCTCGGAGACGCGACCGGCGGCCTTCCACGGGATGAGTTGACTCCGGCGCCGCACGATCAACGCCGTTCGGGGAGCGGAGCGGAGTAGGACTCACCGGAATCGAGACCGAACGCGGTGTGGAGTGCTCGGGCGGCTCGCTCCATGTCGCTCGACGACATGATCACGGAGATGCGGATCGTCGACGTCGAGATCATCTCGATGTTGACCCCCTCGTCGGCGAGCACCCGGAACATCTTCGCCGCGATGCCCGGTGACGACTTCATACCGGCACCGACGAGCGACACCTTGGCGATGTGGTCGTCGTGGGTGACCGCTCGGGCACCGATCTCGTCGGCCACCCGCTGGACGATCGACTCTGCTTGGGCCATGTCGGCCATCGGCATGGTGAAGCTGATGTCGGTCGTGCCATCGGTCGAGGTGTTCTGGACGATCATGTCGACGTTGACACTCGCCTCGGCGAGCGGTTCGAACATCGCAGCCGAGATACCGGGGCGGTCGGGCACGCCGAGCACCGTGACCTTGGCTTCGCTCATGTCGGTCACGACACCGGAGATGATCGGATCTTCCACGGATGGCTCCTCGTTGCTCACCCACGTGCCCTGCTCCCAGGTGAAGGCCGAGCGCACGTGGAGGGGGACGTCATGGTTGCGGGCGAACTCGACCGAGCGCAGCGCGAGCACCTTGGATCCGGCACCGGCCATCTCGAGCATCTCGTCGAAGTGCACCTTCGACAGTTTCCGGGCTTGCGGCACGATGCGCGGATCGGCGGTGAAGACCCCGGTCACGTCCGTGTAGATCTCACAGGCATCGGCCGACAGGGCCTGCGCGAGCGCCGATGCGGTGAGGTCGGAGGCACCGCGACCGAGCGTGGTGATCTCGTGATCGGTCGACACCCCCTGGAAGCCGGCGATGACGCAGACCTTGCCGGCGGCGAGCCCGTCGCGAACTCGATCGCCTTTGACCTCGAGGATCTTGGCCTTGCGGTGCACGGTGTCGGTGATGATCCCGACCTGGCTCCCGGTGAAGCTGATCGCGTCGATCCCACGGTCGAGCAATGCCATCGTCATCAACGCTGCGGTCTGACGCTCGCCCGTGGTCAGGAGCATGTCCATCTCACGACCCGACCGCGTGGTCGAGACCGATTCGGCCAGCGCGATCAGGTTGTCGGTCGCCTTGCCCATCGCCGACACCACGACCACGACATCGTCGCCACGACGCTTGGTGATCGCCACGTTGTCGGCACAGGCGCGTATCCGATCGGGGTCAGCGACGGAGGTGCCTCCGTACTTCTGGACGATCAGGGCCACGAGGACAGCATGTTATGCGAGGTCGGAGCGGGTCAGGCGGTCGTGATCGCGACGACCTCGAACTCGAGGAGGCTGGCGCCGGTGGCGATCGGGTGCTGCGGCTTGGCCTCTCCCTTGCCCTCGTCGTCGTGGGTCTCACGATGCTGGTGCTGGAAGGCCTGCCCGGTGCGCCAGGCCTGGAACGCCTCTTCGGACTCCCAGCGGGTGATGACGAAGTAGCGATCGTCGCCCGCGACCGGTCGGAGCAGCATGAACTCTTCGAAGCCCGGCTGTTGATCGACCATCCCGGCCCGGGCAGCGAATCGCGCCTCCAGCTCGGCGCCCTGACCGGGCGGTACCTCGATGGCGTTGATCTTCACGACGGACATGGCGACCACGCTAACCCCACCCCCTGCACGCCCAACACGTTTGGTCGCCCAGGAGAACAACGGTGTTCTCGAGAGCGACCAAAGCCCCGGGACCCTGCACACTCGACACGTTTGGTCGCCTCGGAGAACGGGGGTGTTCTCGACGGCGACCAAACGGAGTTGGGGGGCGTGCGGGGGTCGGGGCCTGGCGCTCGATGGGTCGTTTGTTCCAGCATGATGACTCGGTGGAACAGATGTGCCACACTCTGTGGATGACCATCATCGAGGCACCCGAACTCGCCACGAGCGAGCCGTCGATCACCACCGAACTCCCCGGACCACGTGGGCGAGCAGTCATCGAGCAAGACGAGCGCCACAGCAGCACGTCGCTCACTCGCGTCTACCCACTGGTCGTCGCGCGGGCCAGTGGAGCGATGATCGAAGACGTCGACGGCAACCGGTTCCTCGACCTCAACGCCGGCATCGCGGTCAACGCCGCCGGGCACAGCCATCCCGAGGTCACTGCGGCGATCCACACCCAGGTCGACGCCTGCCTCCACTACTGCTCGAGCGACTTCTTCCACCCGACCCATGCCGAACTGTGCGAGCGTCTCGCCACGACCGTTCCGACCGGCATGGGACCCTCCCGGGTCTTCCTGGCGAACTCCGGCACGGAAGCCGTCGAGGGGGCCCTCAAGCTCGCCCGTCATCACACCGGCCGCCCGAACGTGATCGCCTTCTACGGCGCCTTCCACGGACGCAGCCTCGGCAGCCTGTCGCTGACCTCGTCGAAGGCGAAGTACCGGAGTGGCTTCGGCATCGTGACGCCCGGCTCGTACCACGCCCCCTTCGCCTTCGACGGCGAACTCACGGGCGCCGACCACATCGAGCAGGTGCTGTTCCGCCACATGACCGAGCCGGGTGACGTCGCCGCCATCTTCGTCGAGCCCATCCAGGGCGAAGGTGGCTACGTCGTCCCGCCGACCGGTTGGCTCGCATCACTCCGCGACCTGTGCGATCGTCACGGGATCCTGCTGGTGATGGACGAGGTCCAGTCGGGAATCGGCCGAACCGGGAAGATGTGGGCCTGCGAACACGACGGGATCGCGCCCGACATCATCACGGCCGGCAAGGGCCTGGCGAGCGGGCTGCCGCTGTCGGCGATCATCGCCCGGGACGAGATCATGCAGTGGGCGCCCGGCAAACACGGCTCGACGTTCGGCGGCAACCCGGTCGCCTGCGCCGCTGCACTCGCCACCCTCGATCTGGTCGAACGGGAACTCGCCGACAACGCCACCGCCCGGGGTGAGCAACTCCTCGCCGGTCTCCGCGCACTCCAGGAACGTCACCCGATCATCGAGGCGGTTCGCGGCCGAGGCCTCATGATCGGCTTCGACCTCGTCGACCACGACATGGCTGCGGCATTCGAGCGGGCCTGCTTCGACCGTGGAGCACTCACGCTCACGTGTGGCCGGCGCGGGATCCGCCTCGCACCACCGCTCGTCATCTCCGAACGGCAGTGCGACATCGCGCTCGCGATCATCGACGATGCCTGCAAGGCTGTGGCCCGATGAGCACCGCCACGACGCTCCCCGACCACGACGAACTCTGCTCCCGGGCCGACCGAGCGCTCGAGGCCTGTGGCGCCACCCGCCGTGATGGCGACCAGCGAGCTCGTACGCCGATCTCCGGCGGCTCGCTCGGATCCGTCGGAGTCGGAGCGACGTCCGCCGACGTCGACCGAGCGGTCGAGCGATCCCGGAACGCATTCCTGGCGTGGAGGGAGGTCCCGGCCCCGGTTCGGGGCAACGTCGTGCGCCGCTTCGGCGAACTGCTGCGCCAGCACAAGGTCGACCTCGCCGAACTCGTGTCGATCGAAGCCGGCAAGATCCGCTCCGAAGGACTCGGTGAGGTCCAGGAGATGATCGACATCTGCGACTTCGCCGTCGGTCTGTCGCGACAACTGCACGGTCTGACGATCGCCTCCGAGCGGCCCGGACACCGTCTGATGGAGACGTGGCACCCGATGGGGCCGGTCGCCGTCATCAGCGCCTTCAACTTCCCGGTCGCCGTGTGGTCCTGGAACACGGCCCTGGCGCTCGTGGCCGGCGACACCGTCATCTGGAAGCCGAGCGACAAGACCCCGTTGACCGCGCTGGCGTGTGATGCCCTCCTCCGTCGGGCCGCCGACGAGTGTGGCGCCCCGTCCGACATCGCGCAGGTGCTCCTCGGAGGCGCCGACGTCGGTGCCGCACTCGTCGCCCACGACGGCGTCCCCGTCGTCTCGGCCACCGGGTCGACCGCCATGGGTCGAAAGGTCGGACCGGTCGTCGCCGCCCGCTTCGGGCGGGCGATCCTCGAACTCGGCGGGAACAACGCCGCCATCGTCGCACCGTCGGCCGACCTCGACCTGGCGCTCCGGGGGATCGTGTTCTCGGCGGCCGGCACGGCCGGCCAGCGATGCACGACGCTGCGACGCCTGATCGTCCACCGGTCGGTGCACGACGAACTGATCGAGCGGATCGGACGGGCTTACGACTCGCTCCGGATCGGGGATCCACTGACGGACGGGACGCTCGTCGGTCCGCTCGTCGATGCCACTTCGTACGACCGGATGCAGGGGGCCCTGGCGGCCGCGACCGGCGACGGCGGCACCGTGGTGGCCGGGGGCGAACGCGCCCTGGCCGAACTCGCTCCCGAGGCGTACTACGCGCGGCCGGCGATCGTGGCGATGCCGGGTCAGACCGACATCGTGCGGTCCGAGACGTTCGCGCCGATCCTCTACGCACTGGCCTACGACGACCTCGATGATGCGATCGCCCTCCAGAACGGTGTTCCACAGGGACTCGCGTCGTCGATCTTCACCACCGACCTCCGCGAGGCCGAGCGTTTCATGAGCGCCAACGGCAGTGACTGCGGGATCGCCAACGTCAACATCGGACCATCCGGCGCCGAGATCGGCGGCGCGTTCGGCGGCGAGAAGGAGACGGGCGGCGGTCGCGAATCGGGGTCCGATGCTTGGAAGGGCTACATGCGGCGTCAGACGAACACCGTGAACTACTCGCGTGAGCTCCCGCTCGCCCAGGGCGTCGCGTTCGACATCTGAACCGGGTACGGCCCCGACCCGCGAACCGAGGAGGAGGTCCTACGGAGCGCTCGTGGGTGGTGACGTGCCGATCGGACCCGGTGCGACGCTGACCGGCGTTCCCACGAACGGCGCCGTCGTCGTCACCTGCTCGACGATGGCGACGCTCACCTCCGACACCGGGCCGGGCGTCGTCGTGGAGACGTCGACACCGTCTCGACCTGCGAGCTCGAAGGTGTAGCGCGCCGACTCGAGGATCCCCGTCGTGGTCGACGCCGAGAGCTCGAGGGTCCAGACCCCGACGGCGAGCAGCGGCACTCCCATCGAGTCGTCCAGGTAGTACGTGCCGGCACCGGTCGCCGGGATCGGCTGCTCGACGGTCGCAGCACCACTGCCCTCTGGTGGGATGAACCGGAGCAGGAGGCTGCTGATGCCGGCCTCCGGGGCTCGGACGTCGACCCGGAGTCCGGTCGGACCGGCGAATCCGGGGCCCACGCGGACCACGGCATCGAGTCCGGACGGTGCGTGCTGGAACACCATCGCGTCGAGATACGACTCGTTGCCGAGCGGATCGGCCTTGGGAGGCGTCAGGGTCAGCAACCAGCCGCTGAACGCGAGCACCACGACGCCGACCATCATCTCGGTGCCGAATGCCCGCTTGAAGCGATCGGCCAGCGGGGCGGTCATCTCGGTCGCGCGACCGAGGCGTACCGCGACCTGCTGCCGAGCGCCGAACGACACCGCGACCATCGCAGCGACGACCACCGCCTTGAGGAGCAGCACCCGACCATGGTTCGAGCCGAACAGGTTCCCGCCGTCGAGACGCCACATCTGGATCAAGCCGGTCGCGGACGCAACCAGGATCGCCGGCGGTGACAGCTTGCTGAACGTCTTCGTCGCCCGAACGAGGTCACTGTCGCCCGGTCCGGCGAGCACGACCCGGGACACCAACATCGCTCCGCCGAACCACACGCCGACCGACAGCAGGTGCACGACGTTCACCAGATATCCGAGCACGGCGAGGGGGCCGTCGACCCTGGTCATCGCAGCCGCTGCGACCGCGCCGATCGGGATCGCCCAACCCCACATCGCGGTGACCTCGTCGAAGACCCGGTCGGGCCGGATCACGACGTACCAGCAGGCGGCCAGTCCGATGAGTCGGAGCAGTGCGCCGCGCCCGGCCCAACCGTCGTCGACCAGGTCGACCCACGCCGCCGGGCTGACGGCTGCGCCGAGTCCGGTGCCGCCGACCTCGGCGGCGAGCGCGACGACGTACAGCAACGCTCCGAGGACGGCGACGACCCAGACCACGAGGAAGTAGCGGGCGGTGATGACGTACTCCGGCCCTTCGGGCCAACCGAGTGCGATGACGACGAGACCACCGAAGATCGCGAGGACTCCCAAGGTCGACAGGAGCCGTCCGAGCCAGATGGCTCCTCCGGTGCCCCCCTGCGGCTCGGCGTCGAGCGTCCCGGTGGTCGCCGGAACGGCTGGCTCCCGGAAGAACGGGTCGAGCGTCGTCGACGTCTGGTCGCCGGACGGCGACGTCGTCGTGGTCGCGTTGAGCACCCGGAACGACGACGAGCCGACCACGAGGATGTCCCCGCTGCCGTTGGTGAGGGAGTAGGCGATGAGGCACGTGGTGGCCGGGAGGGGGGCGTTGATGGCGGTGGTGACCACGAGGTCGTCCCCACCGATCGCCGGGAGACCCACCGCCTGCGGCTGTCCGCCACAGGCCAGGTCGACCCGCGGGATGTCGTCGTTGCGGATCTCCTGATCGAACGAGATCACGATCTCGGTCGGCGCGACCTCGAGCTCGGTACCGTCCGCCGGGATGATCTCCCGGGCGGCATTGGTGTCCTGGGCCAGCGCCGGTGCGGCGAACACGAGCGCGAGGAGTGTTCCGGCCACCACGATGACAGCTCGACGGCCCGCGAATCCGTGCACGGGACAACCGTAGCCATCGGCCCGCCCAGGACACCGCCATCGGGTGTTTCCCGACCTCGGCATCGCACGGTCGTCGTCTGCGAGCGGTCGGGTACAGTCGACGGCGATGGCCACCCAGTCCCTCTACCGGCGGTACCGACCTCGCCGTTTCGGCGAGCTGCGGGGGCAGGACCACGTGGTGCGGGCGCTGCGCGACGCCGTGGCCAGCGGACGAGAGGGCCAGGCCTATCTGTTCTCCGGTCCGCGCGGCACGGGGAAGACGACGTCGGCTCGGATCCTCGCCAAGGTGTTGAACTGTGAACGAGTCGTCGAGGGTGAGCCCTGCTGCGAATGCGATTCGTGTCTCGCCGTCGAACGGGGGACGAGCTACGACGTCCACGAACTCGACGCCGCCTCGAACCGCGGCATCGACGCGATCCGGGATCTCGTCGAGAAGGCATCCCTCGGCACCGCCGGTCGTCACAAGGTGTACATCCTCGACGAGGTCCACATGCTGACCAAGGAGGCCTCGGCCGCCCTGCTCAAGACGCTCGAGGAGCCTCCCCCACACGTCGTGTTCGTCCTGGCGACGACCGACCCGCAGAAGGTCCTCGACACGATCCGGTCCCGGACCCAACATCTGCAGTTCCACCTCCTCCCGAGTGACGTGCTGGCCGACCACGTCAAGTGGGTGGCCGACGACGCCGGACTCCAGCTGCCCCAGGCGGCGCTCGATGCAGCCCTCGTCCGCGGAGGTGGTTCGGCACGCGACACGCTGTCCGCCCTCGAGCTCTTGGCGACCACCGGTGGCGAGGTCGGCGAATCGGTCGACCCGGACGAGTTCCTCGTCGCCATGACCGAACACGATCCGGGTCGGGCATTGACGGCGCTCGCCCGCGCCGTCGGGCTGGGTCACGATCCGCGAACCGTCGCCGAGGACGTCGTGCGCCACCTCCGGAACGCCTTCATGACGTTGATGGCACCCGACCTGGTGATGCTCCCGGTCGAACGGCGCGAGGCGCTCGCCGATCGCGCTCGCGAACTCGGCGCTGCAGCGCTCGTCCGGGGGATCGAGCGACTCGGGTCGGTCCTCGTCGACATGCGTCATGCCCCCGACCCGCGGATCATGATCGAGGTCGCACTCGTGCAACTGACGCACGAGGCGGTCGGCACCGACACCGAGTCACTGGCGGCGCGACTGGAGCGGCTCGAGGACAGGGTCCGCCGACTCGGAGACTCCGGCGGTACCGCCGCGGGTGCCGCCACCACGGCGGGCCGAGCGCGTTCGGTCCCCACCGATCCGACGACCGGGCGAGCGATCCTCGGCGGCGCAGCACGTTCGGTGACACCGCCCGAGCCGACCGACCCGACCGGGACCGAGCAGACCGGGACCGAGCCGGCTCGCGAGCCGATGGTGGCTGCTCCCGAGCCGACGGCGGCTGCGCCCGAGCCGGCGGCACCGTCGCCCACCGCGGTCCCCGCCGCCTGGGACGGCACCGTGAAGGCCCAGCTCAAGCCGATCGTCCGAGCGCTGTTCTCGGTCGGTCAGTTCGTCGGGCAGGATCCCGACGGCACCTGGCGGTTCAGCGTTCCCAACGCGGCTCATGCCGACAAGTGTCGAGAGCACCGCGCTGCTGTCGAGTCCGCACTGTCGACGGCGACCGGTGCTGCGGTCGGCATCGAGTTCGTGGTCGCCGGAGGGGGCGACTCGACCCCGGCTCCGACCGCCGTTCCCGAATCGACGGCAGACGAGGACATCGACCTCGGTGAGTTGACCGATGCTCCACCGGAGTCGGTGAAGAGCCCCATCGACCGACTCGCCGAGGCCTTCCCGGGCTCCGAGTTGCTCGGCGGCGAGTGAGCCGACGGTATGGCGAATGCGTTCACCCCTCCCGTCCAGGCGCTGATCGACGAACTGGGCCGCCTGCCGGGTGTCGGTCCGAAGTCCGCGCAGCGGATCGCCTTCCACCTGCTCAAGATCCCCGCCGACGACGTCGCCCGACTGGCCGACGCCATCC
The DNA here is from genome assembly GCA_049458915.1 of Ilumatobacteraceae bacterium. Classification (GTDB taxonomy): domain Bacteria; phylum Actinomycetota; class Acidimicrobiia; order Acidimicrobiales; family Ilumatobacteraceae; genus Ilumatobacter. The sequence goes on along the minus strand of JBMUCX010000038.1, from coordinate 8,986 downwards.
GAGTGGCCAAGGAACGGGTCCGGTTCTGCGAGCGCTGCTTCAACGTGTCCGATGCCGCGCTGTGCTCGTTCTGCACCGATGACCGACGCGATTCGACGACGATCTGCGTGGTCGAGGAATCGCGAGACATCGTTTCGATCGAGAAGACCGGGGAGTTCCGCGGTCGCTACCACGTCCTCCTCGGAGCGATCAATCCGCTGGAGGGTGTCGGTCCGGAGCAACTCAAGATCCGGGAGCTGCTCACCCGGATCGGCCCCGAGGACGTCCAAGAAGTCATCGTGTGCACCAACCCGAACACCGAGGGTGAGGTCACGGCGATGTACCTGGCGCGGATCCTCAAGCCGATCGGCGTGAAGGTGACCCGAATCGCCTCGGGGCTACCGGTGGGTGGCGATCTCGAGTACGCCGACGAGTTGACGCTCGGGCGGGCGCTCGAAGGTCGCCGGGCGATCGACTGATCGTTCGAGTGGCGAGACGAACGGGGTGCCACGCTCCGGGCCGGTGCGGGCGGACGGGCCGACTCGGGTCGTGACACCCCGTATGACCGCGACGATACGGACTCTCCGTGGGCGCATCAACGCGCAGAGCGCGAAGTCTCCGTGAATCGCGCGTCAAGTGGGAAACCGCGTCTGGAATCGTCACCCGACGCGGCCGGGCTCAACGGGAGCGCACGATGAGTGCGTCGCCCTGACCACCGCCACCGCACAGCGCAGCTGCGCCGATGCCGCCACCCCGGCGCCGCAACTCGTGCAGCAACGTCAAGGCGAGGCGGTTCCCGCTCATGCCGATCGGGTGACCGAGCGCGATCGCACCGCCGTTCACGTTGACGACGTCGAGTGAGATCCCGAGATCACGAGCCGAAGCGATACCGACGGCCGCGAACGCCTCGTTGAGTTCGAACAGCGAGACGTCGGCGACGCCGAGATCGGTCTTCGCCAGTGCTGCTCGGACGGCGTTGGCCGGCTGCAGGTTGAGCGACGGGTTGTCCGGACCGGCGACCATGCCGTAGGAGACGACCTCACCGAGGGGTTCGACGCCACGACGGGCGGCAGCGCGCTCGGACATGACGACGAGCGCCGAACCGCCGTCGCTGATCTGGGAAGCGTTGCCGGCCGTGATCGATCCGTTCGGGTCGAACGCCGGGCGGAGGCCACCGAGACTCTCCGCCGTCGTACCCGGTCGGACGCCCTCGTCGTGCTCGACGACGAACGGGTCACCCTTGCGCTGCGGAATCGACACCGGCACGATCTCCTCGGCGAGGACGCCGTCCTTCGTCGCCCGGGCGGCTCGCTCGTGCGAGGCAGCCGACACCTCGTCCATCTCCTGACGACTGATCGAATCCCCGGTGTAGCGATCCGTGCCGAGACCCATGAGGCAGGCGTCGAAGGCGCACCAGAGTCCGTCGCGGATGATGGCGTCCTCCAACTCGGTGTTGCCGTACCGGAACCCGGCCCGCGCGCCACGAGCGAGATACGGGGCGTTGGTCATCGACTCCATGCCACCGGCGACGACGACATCGGCGTCCCCGCTCTGGATCATCTGGTGGGCGAGATAGATCGCGTTGAGGCCCGAGAGGCACACCTTGTTGACGTTGACCGACGGCACCCGCATCGGGATGCCGGCGTGGACGGCCGCCTGTCTCGCCGGAACCTGACCCTGGCCGGCCATGAGGACCTGGCCCATGATCACGTGGTCGACCTCGTCGGGTGCGACCTCCGCCCGTCGGAGCGCCTCGGCAATGGCGACGCCACCGAGTTCGGCGGCGCTCGAGCCGGCCAACGCCCCGGACATCTTGCCGATCGGGGTTCGGGCACCGGCGACGATCACGCTTGCAGTCATGGCGCGACGTTACCGCTCCCGCCGGGACCGAGGTCCGCTCCGAGCATCCGGAGGGCGAATTCGGCGTAGGTCTCCGCCAGTTCGTCCGGAGTGACACTGCCCGCCGGGTTGAACCATGCCGAGACGCCGATCCCCATGTCGAGCACTGCGTACGACGACCAGCGATCGGATGATGTCCGCAAGACGCCGAGTCGGCACCCCTCCTGAACGAGTTCGCGGAACCGCGACTCGTACTCACGACGCAGGTCGAGGATCCTGGTCCGCTGCGGCTCCTCGAGATTGTCGATCTCCCGGTGCCCGACGAACGCCTCGTACCGGTGCTCGGCGTGGTACTGCACGTGCACGACGGTGATCCGCCGGAGGCGCTCCGAGACGTCACCACCTGCGTCGAGTGCCCGACGTTGGCGGCGGAGCAACTCGTCCATCATGCCGGTCATGATCTCGACCAGCAGTTCGTGTTTCGATGCGATGTGCTTGTAGAGACTCGGGCCGCGGATTCCGATCAGGTCGCCGATCTGGGCCATCGTCGTCGCCCGGTAGCCGATCGTGGCGAACAACTCGAGAGCGGCATCGACGATCTCGAGGTGTCGATCGTGTGTCTCGTTCGGCACGAGCTCCGGGCGACGCCGCTGGGCACTCGGGGCATGGGTGCGCCCTCCAACGGAACGGTCACGAATCGGCATCGCCCGACACGATACGCACGGATCTCTCCGTCGGCTAACACTTGTTAGCTTCCATGCGGTAAGGTGCGGCTAATCCCCATTAGCCGCCGATCGCGGCCAGCACGAACACGGAGCCCTGCACCATGCAGCACGTCCTCGAAGCCATCCAATCGGGAGCCTCCGGCGAGGAACTCGCCAACCTCCCGCTCCCCGAGAGTTTCCGGGCCGCCGTCGTCCGTCGTGACGAGACCGAGATGTTCGCCGGTCTCGAATCGGCCGACAAAGATCCGCGCCGCTCCATCCACCTCGACCAGATCGCCACCCCGGAACTCGCCCCGGACGAGGTCTACCTCGCCGTGATGGCGTCGTCGATCAACTTCAACACCGTCTGGACGTCGATCTTCGAACCGCTGCCGACCTTCGGCTTCCTCGACCGGCTGGCCCGCGAGTCGGAGTGGGCCGCTCGCCACAGCCAGCCGTTCCACGTCCTCGGCTCGGACGCCTCGGGCGTCGTGCTCCGGGTCGGTTCGGCCGTCCGGAACTGGAAGCCGGGCGACCGCGTGACGGTCCACTGCAACCACGTCGACGACCAGGACCCGACGGCGCACGACGATTCCATGCTCGCCGCCAATCAGCGGATCTGGGGGTTCGAGACGAACTACGGCGGCCTCGCCGACCTGTCGATCGTCAAGGCGAACCAACTGATGCCCAAGCCCACACATCTGTCGTGGGAGGAGGCGGCGGTCAACGCCCTCTGCAACTCGACGTCGTACCGGATGCTCGTGAGCGATCACGGCGCACGGATGAAGCAGGGCGACTCGGTGCTGGTGTGGGGGGCCACGGGCGGCATCGGCGGCTACGCCGTCCAGTACGTCCTGAACGGTGGTGGAACACCGATCGGTGTCGTCTCGTCACCGGAGCGGGCCCAACTCCTGAACGACATGGGCTGCGAGGCGGTCATCGATCGCCGCGCCGAGGGGTACCGGTTCTGGTCCGACGAACACACCCAGGACGAGAGCGAGTGGCGCCGGTTCGGCAAGAAGATCCGCGAGTTGATCGGCGAGGACCCCGACATCGTGTTCGAGCACCCCGGCCGATCGACGATGGGAGCATCGATCTTCGCCGTCAAGCGCGGCGGCACCGTCGTGACCTGCGCAGCCACGTCCGGCTACATGGTCGAGTTCGACAACCGGCACTTCTGGATGAAGCTCAAGCGACTGCTGTCATCGCACTTCGCCAACTACGCCGAGGCCTGGGCGGCGAACAAACTCATCGACCAGGGCAGGATCCACCCCATCATGAGCGACGTGTACTCGCTCGACCAGGTCGGCGAAGCGACGCTCGCCATGCACCGCAACGAGGCCGAAGGCAAGCTCGGGGTGCTGTGCCTCGCCCCGGCCGAGGGCATGGGCGTCGACGACCCGGAGAAGCGCGAGCGGATCGGCGAAGCGAACATCACCCGCTTCCGTCGGCGCTGATCGCTCGACGCGAGGCAGAATGGTCCCCATGATCCTGACCGAGATCGACCACATCGCCATCGCCGTCCGAGACCTCGAGGCGGCCATCGAGTACTACCGCAGCGCCTTCGGCGCCGAGGTCCACCACCGCGAGATCGTCGAGAGCGACGGAGTCGAGGAAGCCCTCATCAAGGTCGCCGACAGCTACATCCAGTTGACGGCTGCGACCCGCCCGGATTCCCCGATCGCGAAGTCGATCGAGAAGCGGGGAGAGGGCCTGCACCACATCGGCTATCGGGTCGACGACTGCGCTGCTGCCCTCCGAGCGATGATCGACGCCGGTGCCACACCGATCGACCATGCCCCACGACCGGGCAGTCGCGGGACCACGGTGGCCTTCGTCCACCCGAAGGGGAGCTTCGGCACCCTCATCGAACTCGTCCAGGAGTGAACCCGAGCGACCCACGCCTGCTCGCGGACCGGCCGGCCGCCGTCCTGTGGGACATGGACGGCACGCTCGTCGACACCGAGCCGTATTGGTTCGCCGCCGAGCACGAGCTGGTCGCCGAGTTCGGCCACGGCGCATGGTCCGACGAACTCGCCCTGGGCATGGTGGGATTCGACCTCCTCGACGGTGCCCGGTACCTGCAGACCCACGGGGGCGTCGACCTGGGTGAACGCGAGATCGTGGATCGACTGCTCGATTCGGTCATCGCGCAACTCCGCCAGCGCATCCCCTGGCGGCCCGGCGCACGAGAGTTGCTCACCGAGCTCGGTGCCCGCGGTGTCCCGTGCGCCCTGGTCACCATGTCGTGGCGACGCTTCGTCGATCCGGTGCTCGAGGCGCTGCCTCCCGGCAGCTTCGCAGCGGTCGTCGTCGGCGACGAGATCCCACCAGGAGAGGGCAAGCCGCATCCGACGCCCTACCGACTGGGGGCGCGGGCGTGCGGGGCACGGCCAGCGGACTGCGTCGCCATCGAGGACTCCCCGACCGGTGTCCGCTCCGCCCTCGCTGCCGGATGTCGGGTTCTGGGTGTCCCGAACGTCCGGGACCTCGAACCTGCCTCCGGCCTCACGATCGTCGACTCACTCGCCGAGGTCGATGCCGAGTTCCTCGCAGCCCTCGGCGGTCGTCGGCCGCCTCGTGCCGACCGTTCCCGTCGCCGCGCGATGGCCCTCGGCGGCTTCGCGGCCCTCACCGCCGCCGTGACGGGTCTCGCCCTCACCGACGACGACGAACCACCGATCGAGCCAGCACCTCCGGGAGCGATCCCGATCGACGTCTGGGCCCCGTACTGGGCACTCGACGACTCGGTCGACGGCCTGGACGACCGACTCGGCACCGTTCGCGAGATCTCGCCGTTCTTCTTCGAATCGACCGGTGTCGAGACGATCGGCCGGGTCGACTACGTACGCGATGACCTCGCCGACCGGTTCCTCGTCGACGCCGGCGTCGCACCGGGACGACTCGTGCCGTCGATCCTCGACGGCTTGCCCGCCGGCGGCATGGCCCGGATCCTCGCCGCCCCGGAGTCCCGCCGACAGCACATCGGTGCCATCGTCGACTTCGCTGAATCGCTCGGCGCCGACGGCATCGACATCGACTACGAACAGTTCGCCTTCGCCGACGATCGCAGCACGTGGGCGACGACACGGCCGAACTGGGTGGCGTTCGTTGCGGAGCTGGCCGAGGCTCTCGGGGCGTCGGGCCGGACCCTCACCGTCAGCATCCCACCCGTCTACGACGAAGCGACGACCGGGGACCCGGGCTACTGGGTCTACGACCACGGTGCAATCGCCGAGCACGTGGACTCGTTGCGGATCATGGCCTACGACTACTCGTTCTCCGAACCGGGCCCGATCGCCCCGTTGCACTGGATCGATGACGTGATCGCGGGTGTCTCGCTCGCCGTGCCACCCGAACACCACACCAAGCTCGTCCTGGGAGTGCCGGCGTACGGATCGAACTGGGTCGTGTCGACCGTCGGGCAATGCCCTTCGAGCGCCGAGGGGCGCACCAATGTCACGCCCAAGTCGGTGCTCGACCTGGCCGAGCGCCGCGGTGGTGTCCCGGTCTACGACGAATTGACCGGTGAATGGGCGTTCGGTTACCCACTCGCGCTCGCCGACGAGACGACCTCGTGCACCCAGTTCAGACAGGTCCACTGGGTCGACGCCGAGGGCGCTGCGGCACGGGTCACCCGTGCCCGCGAGGCCGGGTGGGGTGGCGTCGCACTCTGGGCGCTCGGCTACGAAGACGACGAGTACTGGGCTGCGCTCGTCGACGCCGCCACCCGGCCGCTCTGACGACGGGCAGCGCTCACGGGTAGGCGGTTCGGATGACCGGGTCGGCCGACACGGCCACGAGTTCGATCACTGCGTCGTCCACCCGGAGCACGGCGAGGCCGATGTCGGCGCCGGCCACGGTAGGTGCGAGCGTCAGCCGGGCGTCGCCGGCTGGTACCTGGGGGAGGACGAGCAACTCGTCGACGAGCGCTGCGAGCGCAGCAGGATTCGCAGCGGCCAGATCCGCTGCCCTGACGACGTACCGTTCGTGATCACCCTCGCTCGGCAACGTGTCGGTGTGGGCGAGCACATCGGCACCGAGCAGGCCGTCGAACGACCGGACCGAACCGACCTGTGGGACCACTTCTCGTGCGGCGTCGATGGCGCCGAGTGCCCCCGGCGCTGCGACGTCGCCGTCGGCATCCGCTTCGCCGCTCACTGCGGCACCGTCGGTCGGGGATGGCACGGAGTCGCTCGGTTCTGACTCACCTCCCCCGGTCAGCACGATGACCGCGGCAACGCTCGCGCCGATCACGACGAGCACGGCGAGACCGATCAATCGGTTTTTCCGCTTCCGCTGGGCGCGTCGGCGGTTGGCCTCCACCCGGATCTGGCGGGCGCGGTCACGACCCTCGTCGGTTCCGGTGGGCAGGGTGCCGTAGGCCGGGCCGCCCTCCTCGGAGTTCGACGGCGCCGGTTCGGGAGCGGCGCGGGGCACGACCTGCGGCCGCTCGGGCAGCCGGGGGAGGTCGACGTCGGATGCGTCCTCCGGTTCGGAGGGTGCTGGCTCGGGCAACCGTGGGGTGTCGGACGTGAGCGCAGCGGGACCTCCCGTGTCGGGCAGCCTCGGCGCATCGGGCAGAAAGGGCAGCGTCGCGTCGTCGTCGGACATCACGGGCATCCTTGCACGGGACCGAGGTCGTGCCGGTTCTCGTAGGACCACCGGGCGTCGGCACCGTCATCCATCCGGACCGCTCGCATCATGGGACCGGGTCGGCTCCTTCCAGAGCGCCATCGGCAACGACGGGTGCTCCCACATGATCGTCCCACCCTCGCGGGTGAGCAGAGCATCGTTCTCGACGGCGAAGACATACGGTCCGACGTCATCACTCGGACCGTTGTCGAACACGAACCGGTACTCGGGGAGATAGAGCTGATACGAGTAGACCGCTGAGAGTTGGGAGATCCGCCGCATGATCGGTCCGTACTCGTCGGGCATCAGCGAGACACCGATCTCACTTCCGATCGGCGGCCGGTTCGACAGCTCGAGAATCGCTCGGGCCTGCTCACCGAATGCAGGCTGGTTGGCATCTGGCCGCTGGAACGTCCAGAGTCGGATCCCTGCGGTGCAGACGATGGCGACCATCACGATCGACCAGATGCGACGGTCAGGAATCGGCGACCTGGCGAACAGGAAGAGAACGACGGCGACCACGAGACTTCCGAGGGTGACGATCAGTGCATTGATCGATCCACGATCCGAGAGCGGGACGATGCCGGCGATCATGGCATTGACCCCTGCGACGCGGATCTGATGGCGATGCAGTTGATGCACGACGAGCGCCAGTTCGATGAACCCGATCACGGCCACTCCGATCACGAAGCGACGGCGACGGACGCTCATCACCGGTCGGACATGAAACAACCAATGTGCTCCGACGGCGAGGACCGGCCAGATCACGGCATCGATGTATCGCCCGTACAGCACGTGGTCGGCTCGACCGACGGAGGACATGAAGGCGAACGACACGGCGATCAATGGCAGCGTCGCAGCGAGGAGGACGACGGCGTCGCGTCGGTGACGATCGCCGGCGCGGCCCATGGCCCGCCTGATCAGTTCGACGAACCCGAAGGCGACGAGGAGTCCCGACGCAGCGAGTTGGTACCACGTCTGCCCAGCAGCAGCGTCGAGCACCTCGAGCGGCGCTTCGAGTTTCCGGAGGACGGTCGCGGCCGAATTCCCGGGGCTCGGAATCTCCCAGACGGCCGACACGATCCAACGTTGCAGCAACGTCGCCCCGGCGAAGGTCACCACCGATCCTGCGATCGTCGTGGCCGCGACTCGCAGGTGTCGCCCCAGGAGTGCGTGAATGACGAGGAACGCTGCGGCGAGGACAGCGAGGGGGAGCATCCGGCCGTGACTGATGATCGACAGGGTGCTCCAGGCGAGTGCTGTCGAGGCCCGCCGGACCGACGGCGCATCGAGGTACCGCAGCACCGACGACACGACGCCGAGGAACGAGAGCGTCACGAGTGGTTCAGCCCACAGATGGGCCGACGCCTCCAAGGACTGCGGCAGCACAGCGAGGAGACCACTCACGAGCAACAGCCCGGTCCGGCCGAACGACGTCAGGCGCGCGAGGAGTGGCACGAGGACGAACATCGTGATCCCGGCCACCGCTGCATTCGTGAGCAGACCGAATCGAACGATGAGAGCAGGATCGTCGAACAGCCACGACCATGGCACGAGGAGGAGTCCGGGGGCGACGCGATAGGTGCTCGCCACGAGCATGTTGAACTCGCCGCCGGACAGGAACCTGGCGATCGCCAGGCTCGAGTACTCATCGGGGGTCAGCGACACCGTCGAGCGGTCGGCGACGTAGGCGAAACGTACGACCGCCACCGCCACGGCCAGCACCAGAAGATCCCGACGACCGGGGCACCGCTCGGCGAGCGTCGGTTCGGTGTACTGGGTCATCGAGATGCCAGACGCGACGTCCCGCTCCGACCCTGTGTCGGAGC
>JBMUCX010000037.1:0-24981 GCA_049458915.1 Ilumatobacteraceae bacterium | reverse complement strand
GCGACGGCGAGAACGCACGCAGCGCCGAAGGCGCTCCACTTCTTGATCATGAGATATTCCCCCTTGGTGCCGGACCGCTGGTCGGCGGCCGGATCGAGTCATCCGGATAGTTCGGACGCGAATGAATAGTAAATACAAAATGCGGTACGGTCAAACGACGTCGAGTCGCTCCCCGGACGTCAGCGCTGCGGCGGCCGGACACCCCGGAACTCCCAGTCCCCTCCGAGCGCTGTCGAGACGACCTCCTCGGACGACGTCGGCTGCGCCCCGACGTCATCGCGGATCGGCGTCGGCCCGGCCACGACGTGGTTCTCGAGTCGTCCGAGTCCCTCGACCTCGACGGCGACGACGTCACCCGGTCGTACCGGACGAGAGTTCGCCGGGGTCCCCGACAGCAGGAGGTCACCGGGTTCGAGGGTGATGTTCCGCGCGATGTCGGCGACGAGATAGTGCATGTCCCACTCCATCTCGTCGGTGTTGCCGTCCTGGACGATCGCACCGTTGACCGACGTCGTGATCCGTTTGCCACGGAAATCCCAGTCCGTCACGAGCCCGGGACCGACCGGGCAGAGCGTGTCGGAACCCTTCACGCGCAGCATCGAACCGGCGTCGGTGTCACGGAAGTCGTGGAGGCCGTAGTCGTTCGCGACCGTGTACCCGGCGATGTACTCGCCCGCATCGACGGGCGCGATGTTCCGGCACGTCCGACCGATCACGATCGCAATCTCACCCTCGTAGTTCAACCACTGACACCGTTCCGGTCGAACCACTGCGCCACGATGGCCGTTGAGGGCGCTGACCGGCTTCTGGAAGTACGTCGGAGTCGCAGGGAGCGACAGCATGAACTCCTCGACCCGACTCCGGTAGTTGAGATGGACGCAGATGATCTTGCTCGGCGTGACCGGGGCGAGGTGGACGGCATCGGCGGCGGTCACCCGGCGACCGTCGGCGGCGACGAGTTCGGCATCGGGACCGGTGCCCTCCACCATCACACGGGTCGGATTGCCGTCGAGGAGGATTCGTCGGTACTCGGTCATCGGTGTGCCCTCTCACAAGGCGCCCGGTCATCCGGTCGCACGGTCGTTTGGATCCAAACTAGTGTCGCACACGCCGGGAGTCGGTCAGCCGCCCCTGACCGCCGCGAACACCGGCACGACGCGAAGGAGCGATGCACGATGGCCGACGTCCGAGGCTTTCTGTTCCCACGTACCGCGACGGGATCCTCGTCCCTCCTGCCCGCTCCCCCCTGGCACTACTCGGGCACGATGTTGACCCTGGAGTACCGGACCGATCCGGCAGCCGTCGCCGAACTGCTCCCTGCCCCGCTCGAACCAGCAGAGGACGACCCCGGCGCCGTCGCGGTGATCTGGGCCGACTGGCAGTCGTGCTCGGATTCGTTCGACGAGGTCGTCGACCCGATCCGGTCGCAGTACCTGGAGGTGTTCGTCGTCGCCCGGTGCACGTATCGCGGCAAGCCGTATTCGCGTTGCCTGTACATCTGGGTCGATCGCGACTACGCCATGGTGCGCGGGCACCACCAGGGGTACCCCAAGAAGCTCGGATCGGTGCATCTCACCCGACCCGTCACCGTCGGAAAGGCCGGTCCCCGCCTGGAGCCCGGTGGCCGGTTCGGGGCGACCCTCGCGGCGTACGACCGACGCCTCATCGAAGCTCGTTTCACCATCACCGGACCGAGCGACCACGCCGGCTTCGTCAACGCACTCCCCATGATCCACCACCGCTGGATGCCGGCGATCGAATCCGACGGCAGCGACAGCCTCTCCGAACTGGTGACGATGAGCGGCTACGACGCCGAGATCGGTCGGACCTTCACGGGGACGTTCGACATCGACCTGTTCGACTCACCCGTGGAGGAGTTGAGCCGCCTCCGGCCACACGAACTCATCGCCGGGTACTGGCGCGAAGTCGGGGTGTCGTGGAAGGGCGGTACGACGCTCGAACGAACGTCGCTCCCCGACCGACCCTGAGCCTCGACCGCCCGGGAACGTCCCGCCGGAGCGCCGTCGGGCATACTTTGTCCGTATGAACGACGTCGCCCAGGGGTGCCACCGGTGAGCCTCGGGCAAGACCACCGGACCCTGCGCGAGTTGGTCGCCGATGCGATCATCCAACGCATCCAGCGTGGCGAACTCGAGCCCGGCGCTCGTCTCTACGAGGACAAGCTCGCTGCCGAACTCGGTGTCTCGCGCAACCCGGTCCGCGAGTCGATCCGGGCACTCGAGGCAACCGGTCTCATCGAGGTCTTCCCTCGCCGAGGCGCCTACGTCGCCGAGATCGACCGGGGTGATCTCGTGCAGATCCTCGAACTCCGACAGATCCTCGAAGCGCACGCCGCGGAGTTGGCGGCCCGTCGTGCCGATCCGACCGTCGTCGAACGACTCGACCGCTGCATCGACGACGGTGTCAAGGCGTCGCAGCGCGACGACCTCGTGACGGCTGCGAGTTGCCACCGCGACTTCCACCTGGCCATCGAAGAGGCCTCGGGCAACCGATACATCGGCGACACCGTCGGGCCGCTGCGCCAGCGGACCGAGTTGGTGTTCTCGATGCTGCGCGACCAGCGCGGCATGCTCAGTTGGGAGGAGCACCGTCGGATCCGCGATGCGATCGCCAGCGGCGATCCGGAACTCGCCCGCCAGCGGACCCTCGAACACATGGCCGGCGTGATCGACGACCTGACCCGCTCGATGGCATGACGACGCGCGTCGTCGTCATCGGTGCCGGTATCGCCGGAGCGGCAGCGGCCCACCGACTCGTCGACTCGTGCGAGGTCGTCCTCGTCGAGATGGAGAGCCAAGCCGGGTACCACGCCACCGGCCGATCGGCGGCGACGCTCAGCGAGACGTCCGGATCACCGGCGGTGTGCGCGCTCGCCGCAGCGTCGCGACCCTTCTTCGTCGACCCACCCGACGAGTCCTTCGGCGGAGGACTCCTGCGGCCCCGTGGCCTGCTCTGGGTCGCCGACGAAGAGTGGCACGGCGCACTCGACGACCTCGGTGCCGTCGCTGCGTCCATCGGCGTCCGCGCCGAACGACTCGACGCCCGAGCGGCGGCGGAGATCGTGCCGGTGCTGCGGCCCGAATGGGTCGCCGGGGCCCTCCACGAACCCGACGCCATGTCGATCGACGTCGCGCGACTCCTCGACGGATTCCTCACCTCCTTCCGGCACAAGGGCGGCACCGTGCGACTCGCCACGCCGACCATCGCCGCCGAGTTCGTCGGGAGCACCTGGCGGGTGAGGGTGACCGACTCGCCCACCGGGAACGACGACACGATCGAGTGCGATGCCGTCGTCGATGCCGGCGGCGCGTGGGCCGACGATCTCGCGCGCCGGAGCGGTGTCACGCCGATCGGCCTCCGGCCGCTGCGACGAACGGCGTTCCTGTTCCCGGTCGACGGCGCCGAGCGGTGGCCGCTCGTGATGGACGTCGGCAGCCGGTTCTACTTCGAACCCGAAGGTCCAGGACTGCTCGCATCACCTGCCGAGGAGACCCTCGTCGAGCCGTGCGACGCGCAGGCCGACGAACTGGCGATGGCCCAGGCGACCGACGCCCTCGCCGAGGCCACGACGCTCCGCGTCCGTGGCGTGCGATCGTCGTGGGCCGGACTGCGCACGTTCACCCCCGACCGGGTCCCGGTGGTCGGCCCCGATCCCGATCATCCCGGCTGGTTCTGGCTCGCCGGCCAGGGTGGCGCCGGCATCAAGACCGCTCCGGCGATGGCCGAGGCCCTCGCCGCGCTCGTGCTGGGCGAGGCGTTCCCGACGTCGCTGACCGACCTCGGCCTCACCGCCGAGCACCTCGCAGCCGACCGGTTCCGTCGCTGACCCGGCCGGTCACACCCGGCCCGTCAGACCAGGCCGGTCACACCAGGCCGATCACATCGCGGACCAGGATCGACAGCGCCGAAGCAGCGGCGAACACGAGCACCGCCGGCCTCGTGTATCCCCGATCGAGCACCGGGTTGGTCCAGCGTGACGTCCCGAAGCCCACGAGGACGGCCGGGACGAGGACGGCGGTCACGATCAACGCGTGTCGGTCGAACTCTCCGACGACCACGAGTGCCGCCAGCGAGATCGTCGCTCCGAACGCCATGAACGCCGCCATCGACGCCCGCAACTCGGGGCCTTCCTCGTGCTGCAGCAACAGCGCCATCGGTGGGCCGCCGACCGAGGTCGCGGTTCCCATGAAACCCGAGCCCGCACCCGCGACGAACATCGCCCGTCGAGTCGGTTCGACACCCAGGCCGACCACGCTCGCCGCGACGGCGAGCAGGATCGCGACCGCGAACAGACCGGCCAACCAACGCTCACTCAGTGCCAGCACGGCGACCGAGCCGAGCACCGTGCCCGGCACTCGACCGGCGATGGCCCACGAGACTCGGCGAAGGTCGAGCGCCGCTCGCTCTCGCCACGCCACGAGGTAGGTCAACGGCACTCCCATACCGAGCACGACACTCGGCACGAGCGTCGTGTCGATGATGACGAGCACCGGTGCCGCCACGAGCCCCAGACCGAACCCGAGTGAGCCCTGGATGCACGAACCGACGAGGACGGCGACGAGGGCGACGACGAGGGCGGCGAGACTGAGGTCCACGATGCGTGCCGGTCAGTAGAGCCCGAGGAGGCTGCCGGCGAGGATCAGCGTGGCGATCACCATCGCCGCCCTGATGTACCGCTCGCCGCCTCGCACCGCGAACCGAGCGCCGAACCAACCACCGGCAGTGAACCCGCCGGCGAGGATCACGGCAGGAATCCATCGGATCTGGCCGTTGGCGATGAACACCGGCAGTGCCACTGCGGTCACCACCACGTTGACGAGGACCTTGATGTGATTCGCCGTCACCAGATCGAAGCCGGCTCGGGTCAGCGCAGCGAGGAGCACGAGTCCGACACCGGCCTGGACGGCACCGCCGTAGATGCCGATTCCGAAGAAGACGACGAACGTCAACCAGTACGGCCAGGCGGCACGGTCGGTTCGAGCCTTGGGCTTGAAGATCGACAGCACGATCAGTGGCAGCATCAAGAAGCCGAACAGGGTCTCGAACGCATCGTTGCTGAGTCGACTGATCGCGGTGGAACCGACCAGCGAGCCGGCGACCACCGGCAGGATGATCCGGGCGGTGTGAGCGAAGCCCTCGACCCCGAGGCGCGCGAACGAAGCCGCCGCCGCGACCGTCGACGTCAAGATGCCGATGCGGTTCGAACCGTTCGCGGCGTTGCCGGGCACACCGGCGAGCACCAGCAGCGGCACGGTCAAGGTGGAACCACCACCGGCGACGGCGTTGATGCCACCGGCGAAGAATCCGCCGACGACGAGCAGGAGCGCTTCCCACCAGGTCATCGGCGGCCTCTCGGACCGCGCTGGATCGGAGCGTCGTTCGGGTACACGTGTGTCACCTTCTGCTCAGCGGACCCAGCAGGCGACGAGATGGCCGTCACCGCGATCGGTGAGCGGCGGCTCGTCCTCGCGACAGCGGGCCTCGGCGATCGGACAGCGGGACGCGAAACGGCAACCCGGTGGTGGGTCGATCGGATCGGGAATCTCGCCCTGGAGGACGATCCGGCGGCGTGCCCGCTGCGCCGGGGGGTCGGGGACCGGAACGCTCGACAGCAGCGCCTCGGTGTACGGGTGGACGGGCTGCTCGTAGATCGACTCGCAGTCGGCCAACTCGACGAGTTTGCCGGCGTACATGATCGCGATCCGGTGGGAAATGTGGCGCACGACCGACAGATCGTGGGCGATGAACAGGTACGTCAGGCCGATGTCGTCCTGGAGGTCCTGGAGGAGGTTGACGACCTGGGCCCGGACCGACACGTCGAGGGCCGACACCGGTTCGTCGGCGACGATGAAGTCGGGTTGCAGGGCCAGTGCCCGGGCGATCCCGACACGCTGGCGTTGGCCACCGCTGAAGGCGTGCGGGTACCGGTCGATCGCGTCGGCCGGCAACCCACACCGGTCGAGCAGATCGATCACCTGGTCGCGGGCGTCGTGGAGCGAGTTGATGATGCCGTGGACGTAGAGCGGTTCGGCGACGAGTTCACCGACGGTCATACGCGGATTGAGGCTCGCATACGGATCCTGGAAGACGAGTTGCATGTGCCGTCGGAGGTGCCGGAGTGCCTCGCCTTCGGTGGTCGTGATGTCGCGGCCACGGAACCGGATCGTTCCGGCCGCGGGCGTGATGCGGCGCAGGATCGCTCGACCGGTCGTGGTCTTGCCGGAACCCGACTCACCGACGAGGCCGAGGGTCTCACCTCGCCGGATCGAGAACGACACGTCGTCGACGGCGTGCACCACCTTGCGCTGGCGCGAGAACAGCCCGCCACCACCGACCGGGAAGTGGATACTCAGGTGCTCGACCTCGACGAGTGGGCCGTCGTGCTGCTCGGGTTCGGTGCTCGGGTCAGACATGGGCGATCGGATGCCAGCAGGCAACGCTCCTCCCCTCGGTGAGCGTGACGAGTTCGGGGAGTTCCGTCCGGCAGCGATCGGTGGCCGCACCGCATCGCGGTGCGAAGGGACAGCCGACCGGCGGCGCCACCAGATCGGGGGGTGCGCCCTCGATCGAGACCAGTCGATCGGTGCGCTGGTCGAGCCGAGGCGTGGATCGGAGGAGACCGTTGGAGTACGGGTGGGCCGGCGTCGCGTAGAGATCGTCCGCCGGGCCGACCTCGGCGAGGCGACCGCCGTACATCACCGAGACCTGATCGCACATCCCGGCGACCACACCGAGGTCGTGGGTGATCAAGAGGATGGACAGGCCGAGTTCGTCCTTGAGTTCGGCGAGCAACTCGAGGATCTGGGCCTGGATCGTCACGTCGAGCGCCGTCGTCGGCTCGTCGGCGATCAGGAGTTCCGGTTCGCAGGACAGCGCCATCGCGATGAGGACCCGCTGGCGCATCCCACCGGAGAACTCACCGGGGTACTGGTCGAGTCGGCGGCGGGGGTTGGAGATCCCGACCAGGTCGAGGAGATCGAGCGCCCGCTCGTTCGCCTGCTTCGTGGACATGCCGAGGTGACGGCGGGTGACCTCCCGGAGTTGATTGCCGATGGTGAAGAGCGGATTGAGCGACGTCATCGGGTCCTGGAAGACCATGGCGATCTCGTTCCCGCGAACCCGGCGCATCTCGGCGGCGGCGGCGGGACCGCGCAGCAGCGAGTTCCCTTTCCAGCGGACGTCCCCGCCGGTGATCCGACCGGGGAGTTCGGTCAGGCCCATGATCGCCTGCGACGTCACGCTCTTGCCGGATCCGGATTCACCGACGAGGCCCATCACCTCACCGCGGCGGATCGTGAAGGTCACATCACGGACGGCTTGGACCGTGCCCCGCCGGGTGAAGAACTTCACCTCGAGGTCCTCGACCTCGAGAATCGGCGCTCCTCGATCGGTGACGGTCCGACCTCGACTGTTGTGTCGCTGCGTCACGAGCGCGCCGCCTTCTGCGTGGCTGCGAACCGCTTCTCGCGTTCGGCCGGATCGGACACGATGCGCAGCCAACTGGCGACGAGGTTGACGGACAGCACGGTGAGTGAGATCAGAGCACCGGGCATCACGACGAGCCACCAGGAGTTGAAGATGAAGTCCTGACCGCTCGCGACGTCGAGACCCCACGAGATGTCGGTCCGCTTGACACCGACGCCGAGATACGACAGCGCCGCTTCGGCGAGCACGATCCGAGCGAACTCGAGCACGGCGAGCGTGCTCAGTGGTGCCGCGAGGTTCGGGAGGATGTGGACGAACATGACCCGCTTGGGCCGACAGCCGATGATCTCGGCGGCCTCGACGTACGCCGTCTCCTTCACCGACAGCACGACACCTCGCGCCATACGGGCGTAGATCATCCAGCCGTTGATCGCGAGGACGATGACGACGGTTCGAACACTCGGGCCGATCAATGACGCGAGGAGGATGGCGATCAGCAGGCCGGGAAAGGCGATCTGCGTGTCGACCGTCCGCATGATCACCCGATCGGCGAGACCGCCCCGGTAGCCGGCGATGAGGCCCATCACGACGCCGAAAGCACCGGCGATGGCGACGACGGCGACGCCGACGAACAGCGAGATGCGAGCGCCGTAGAGGAGTCGGGAGAACACGTCCCGACCGAGTCCGTCGGTCCCGAGCAGGAACTCGGTCGACCCACCGTCGGACCAGAACGGCGGCTTCAGCCGGTTCACGAGATCCTGGTCGCCCGGATCGTGCGGAGCGACGAGTGGTGCGAGCACGGCACACAGGACGAGGACGACGAGGAACACCACCCCGAACAGGCCGGCCTTGTCGTGCCAGAGTTCGCGTCCGAGCGAACCCAACCTCACGACGCGACTCGCTCGTCCCCGGTGCGACAGTCCGGTGTGGGCCGTCTCGTCACCGGCGACCGACTCGAGGTCGTGGTGTTCGGGTGCGGAAATGTCGTCGGTCATGGCAGTGGTCGGGAGTGCTCGGTCACGACAGCGTGATCCGAGGATCGATCCACTTGTAGAGGATGTCGACGATCACGTTGATCACGACCACCAGGATCGAGGCGACGAGAACGATGGTGGAGAGCAGGAAGAGATCACGGCGTTGGATCGCCTCGAGGGCGAACAGCCCGAATCCGGGCCAGGCGAAGACTTTCTCGACGACGACGGTGAACCCGGCGAGTGCTCGGGTGATCTCCCAACCCGACATCGTCAACACTTGGACGCCTGCGTTGCGGAGCGCGTGCTTGGCGACGACGACCCGGCGGGACATGCCCTTGGCCTTGACCGCCCGAACGTACTGGCTGTTGAGTTCTTCGATCATCGCCGACCGCACGACCATGGTGAGGCGGCCGAGGGCCGGCAGCGCGAGCGCCACTGCCGGAAGGACGAGATTCGACAGTCCGCCGTATCCCCCGACCGGGAACCAGTCGAGTTGCACGGCGAAGAGGATGATCAGCATCAGCCCGACGAAGAACTGCGGCATCGACAGGCCGGCGAGGCTGGCGGTGACGAGGGTCCGGTCGAGGACGCCGCCGGGACGGAGGGCGGCGAGCATGCCGATCGGGAGGGCCAGCGCGACGGCGAGCGCCATGCCGGCCCCGACGAGGAGGAGGGTTTTCGGCAGGGTCTGGCCGACGATGTCGATCGTCGCCCGACCGGGCTGCCACAGCGACTCACCGAAGTCACCTCGGGCGAGGTCGGTGATGTAGTCGCCGAACTGGACGACGATCGGGCGGTCGAAGCCGAGTTCGGCTTCGCGGATCGCCCGCTCCTCGGCAGTGGCCTCGAGGGGAAGGACGAAGTCGACGGGATCGGTGAACCACCGGGTCAGCAAGAAGACCACGACCGTGGCGGCGAGCACCACGAACAGTCCCTGGCCGATCCGGCGCAGTGCAAACGATCCCATCGAAGCGACGTCCCTCCCCTCGGACTCAGTGAGGGGTCAGCCCGTGACCGACATCTCGGCGACGAGGAGCTTGGAGTCGACCCGTGGGGTCCACTGCATGCGCTCCGAGAGACCGTAGACGTCCTGGTTGTTGATGATGTTCAGGAGGTACGCCTCGTCGTACGCGATCTGCATGACCTGCTGGTAGATCGCTTCGCGAGCAGCCGAGTCGACCTCGGCGCGGCCCTGGCTGATGAGGTCCGACATCTCCTGGTTGGTGTTCGACGAACCGATACCACCGGCCTGCAGGTAGGTGCTCAGCTGACGGTCGGCGTCGAGGATGTCGTTCGAGCTCGACACGAAGATCGCATCGGCGCGGCTCTCACGATCGAACAGGACGTCGAGGTACTCACCGAACTCCGGCAGCTGCAGGTCGACGACGAGTCCGGCGTCCTCCCAGTAGCCGGCGACGGCCTGCACCAGTTCGGCGTCGAGCAACCAGCGGCCGCTCGATTCGCCGACCAGCGTGATCGTCTGACCGGCGACACCGGCCTCTTCGATCAGCTGCTTGGCCATCTCTGGGTCGTACGGGTACGGCGACAGATCGGGGTTGAAGCCGAGAATCGACGGGCTCAGGATCTGGCCCTGGTCGACGACGGCATAGCCACCGAAGAGGCTGTCGGCGATGGCCTGCTTGTCGACGGCCATCTGGAGCGCCTTGCGGACGTTGACGTCGGCGGTGATGCCCTCGTCGCTGTCGAGGATGAGCATCGGGTGCTCCTGTCCCTGGGCGGTGGCGACCTGCGGGGCCTGGCCGACGTCGGCCGGGCTGAGGTTGGTGATCAGGTCGTAGTCGCCCGAGAGCAAACCGGCGAGACGGCTGCCGGACTCACCGACGAACACGTAGTTCACCGTCGAGATCGACGGCGCACCACCCCAGTAGTCGGGGTTGGCCGCGAGCTGAGCGCTCTCGCCGCGGACCCACTCCACGAGCTGGTACGGGCCGGTGCCGACGGCGGAATCGCTCAGGTCGGCCGAATCCACGGCGCTCGCCGGGATCATCTTGAGCCAGTACATCCGCGACGGCAGGACGCCGTCGGGGCCGTCGGTGGAGATGTTCACCGTCAACTCGTCGACGGCCTCGGCCCCGGTGAGGGTGCCGAAGAAGCCGCTGTTGTCGGTGACGCCCTCGCCGATCAGGCGGATCATGCGATCGACCGAGGCGACGACCGAGTCGGCGTTGAATGCTTCGCCGTTGTGGAACGAGACGCCCTCGCGGAGCGTGAACTGCCACGTGGTGTCGTCGAGACGCGTGGGCAACGCAACGGCGAGACCGGGAACGATCTCACCGTCGGGCGTGCGGGCCAGGAGGGTCTCGTAGATGTTGTCGTTGATCGCCCGTTCACCGCCGTCGTCGACGAGTTGCGGGTCGAGGCTGGTCGGCTCGGAGCCCAGCGCGATCGTGATCGCCGCTCCCTCCATCGCCGGTTCCTCGGCGGGTTCCTCACCCGAGGCGTCCTCGCTGGGTTCGCCAGCGGGCTCCTCGGTCTGATCGGTCGACTCCTCCGCCGGTTCCGTGGCGTCGTCGTCGCCGCCGCAGGCAGCGAAGACGAGGGCCAACGGCACGGCGAGAGCGAGCACTCGGTGCTTGCGCATGTTCTCCCCTTTCGAGACCGGCGACGTGCTCGTCCGGTCGATGCCTACTGTATACAATGGACACGATGGCGGGTCAAGGCTCCCCGAGTAGCACAGCCACCGAACGGCGGCACACCTCGCGTCGGGATCCGTCGAACCAGTACCGGGCTTCCAGCCGTACCAGGCGTCGATGCGCGATGATCCTCCGATGAGCGTCGACGCCGACGAGACCGCCTTGCCACTCGGCGCCACGCACACACCGCTCCGGCTCGCCGTGACCGACGCCATCCGCGATCACATCGTCGACGGGACCTACCCACCCGGCAGCCGTTTGTTCGAGGAATCCCTGGCGGCCGAGTTGGGTGTGTCGAGAAATCCGATCCGCGAGGCGTTCCAGATCCTCGCCGCCGAGGGTTTCGTCATCCTCGAGCCCCGCCGCGGTGCTCGGGTCGCATCGATCGACGGCCGCCGAGCCACCGAACTGTTCGAGGTCCGCGCCGGACTCGAAGGGCTGGTCGCCGAACTCGCTGCGCGAAAGCGCACCGCTGAGTCCGTCACCGAACTGCGAGCGATCGTGTCCGAAGGCCAGCGGGTGGCCGATGCCGGCGACCTCCAACGCCTGCCCCGACTGAACACCCGTTTCCACGAGCACCTCGCCGACATCGCCGGGAACGAACTCTTGACCTCGATGCTCGGGCAACTGTCCGGGATCATCCGCTGGATCTACGCCGAACGCCTCGAAGCCCGGGTGCTCGGATCCTGGCACGAGCACACGCTGATCGCCGAGGCCGTCGCCGAGGGAGACCACGTCGAAGCCCGCCGACTCGCCACACAGCACGTGCAGTCGGCCCGCGACGCCTTCTTCGCCGGGGCCTGACCCGCTCCGGCCGGCTGATCGTCAGAAACCGCGCACGGCGCCACCGTCGACCCGGACCGCGCTGCCGGTGACGAAGCTCGCCCGAGCACTGCACAGGAACACGACGACGTCGGCGAGTTCCTCGGCTCGGCCCATCCGACCGAGTGGTGTGGCCGCAACGTGATCGGCGCGGACCTCTTCCGGTGTCCGACCCTCCGCCGTCGCACGGGCGGCCTCGAAACGCTCGAGTGCTCCGGTCTCGAACTGTCCCGTGACCACGACGTTGACGTTGACCTCGGGGGCGAGGTCGATCGCCAACGACCGAGCCGCTGCGGCTGCACCGGACCGGAAGACCGACGACAGCGCCAGGTCGGTGGAGGCTTCGACCACCGACCGCGCCGTGAGCACCACGATCCGGCCCTGACCCGATCGTCGTAACTCGGGAGCCGCTCTCCGGATCGAACCGAGCACCGGCCGGAGCATCGACCGATACGCCCGCTCGTCGACGTCGTCATCGTGGAGCAGCAGACCTCCCGGTGAACCACCACCGGTGTTCACGACCAGGACGTCGAGTCCACCGAACGCAGCGATCGCATCGTCGACGATCCGAGCAGCGACCCCCGCCTCGGTGAGATCGCCCACCAGCGCCAGTTCGGCGCCGGTTCGCTGGCGCGCCGCATCGGCACGCTGGCGATCGCGACTCGTCACCGCCACGCGGGCACCCTCGGCCACGAATCCGGCCGCGACCGCCTCGCCGAGTCCCGCCGACGACGCCAGGACCAGGACCCGACGACCCTCCAATCCGAGATCCATCACTCCACCTTTCTCCTCACGAACCGAGGAACACCGTTCTGAGCGACGTGTAGAAGTCCATCACCGTCGGACCGAGCTGCTCCCGATGCGTACCGGTACCCGACGCCTTGATCCCTCCGAACGGAGCATTGAACGCCGCTCCCACCGTCGGTCGATTGACCCGCACGGTTCCGGCCTCGATCGAACCGGCGAACCGCATCGCCGATGCGAGGTCGGTGGTGCAGATCGACGACGTGAGCCCGTACTCGTTGTCGTTCGATCTGGCGATCGCCTCGTCGAGGTCGGCGATCCTCTCGAAACCCACGACCGGTCCGAACACCTCCGAGCACGCCAACGACATCGTCGGTGCGACGTCGACCAGCACGGTCGGCTCGAAGAACCAGCCGTGGGCGAGCGCCGGGTCATCGGGTCGGCGGCCGCCGGTCGCCACACTCGCCCCGGCATCGACGGCAGCGGCCACCGCCGACTCCATCGAACGGACGGCTGCCTCGTCGACGAGCGGCCCCATGGTCACCTCGGGCCGACGCCCGTCGCCGACGACCTGGGTGCGGGCCAGGGCCACCACCCGCTCCAGCAACTCGTCGTGCACCTCGTCGGCCACGAGGATCCTTCCCGCCGCGGTGCACGCCTGACCCGACTGGGAGAAGCTCGACCGGGCGACGACCTCGGCGGCGACGGCGAGGTCGGCATCGGCCAGGACGACCACCGGGTTGTTGCCACCGAGTTCGAGTTGGACCCGGCGGCCGAGCCCGACGGCGTCGTGGATCCGCCGCCCCGTCGCCGTCGATCCGGTGAAGGTGACGGCGGCGACCCGTTCGTCGGCGACGAGGTGCGCTCCAGCGGCCGATCCGTGCACGGTGTTGACCACGCCCGCCGGGAAGCCGGCCTCGGCGAACGCCTCGGCGAGGCGATCACCCATTCGCGGTGTCATCGGGGACGGCTTGAACACCACCGTGTTGCCGGCGGCGAGGGCCGGGCCGATCTTGCGGCTGGCGAGATTGAGCGGGAAGTTCCACGGCGTGATCACCCCGATCACACCGATCGGTCGGCGCTCCGAGTAGACGAGCGTGTTCGGCTCGTCGGCGGGATACGTCGCACCGGTGAGTCGGATCGCCTCGGCGGCGTACAACTCGAGGTTCTTCGGCGTCCGACGGGCCTCCATCCGGGCCTGGGCGATCGGCTTGCCCATCTCGGCCACCATCTCGTCGGCGACCTCGTCGGCCCGCGCAGCGAGTGCCGCCGCGGCCCGCTCGAGGAACTCGGCCCGCTTCGACGCCGGCAGGGCGCCCCACGACTCGGCTGCGGCTGCAGCGGCGTCGACGGCGGCGGTCACGTCGCCGAGCGTCGACTCGGGTGCGACGCTGACGAGGTTCCGGGCGTCGGCCGGATCGTGACGCTCGAAGGTGGACCCGTCCGACGCGGGACGGAGGTCCGAGCCGATCCGGTTCTGGACGGTGTGTGCAGGAGTGCTCATGACGGCGTCAGGCGACGGGCGGGGCCGTCCAGTTGTCCCACTTCGAGAAGTCGGCCTGCTTGCCGAGCGACTCGAGGAGGGCGGTGATCGCCGCCTTGCAGCAGGCGATGTCGTCGGCGGTGTGGCCACCGCTCACACCGACGCCACCGACGACTTGGCCGTCGACCTCGATCGGCCACCCGCCGACGAAGATGGTGAACCGTCCACCGTGCATGTTCATGATGCCGAACGCTTCCTGGTTCGGCTGGGCGTTGGTGTAGGTGTGGGTCGGACGCCGGTGGCACGCAGCGGTGAACGCCTTGTTGATGGCGATCTCGACGCTCGTCGGCTTGCCGCCGTCGAGCCGTCGGATGGCGATCGGCCACCCGCCGGCGTCGCTGATGCAGATGGTTTCACCCACGCCGCGCTCCTCGGCGGCCGCCTGGGCGGCATCGAGCATGAGTTCGGCCTCGGCGAGGGTGAGTTGCTGGACGGGGATCATCTGGATGCCTCCTGGTCGGTTGCTGAACGGTCGATTGCTGAACGGTCGGTCACTGGCTCGGGCGAATGGTGCTCGGCGCGCCGCCAGACGAGCGCGGCCGCCACGACGTCTTGGATGGCGACGCCCTGGGTCTCGAACACCAGTGGGCCCGAACGCTCGTCCGGTCCCGACACCGCGACGGTACCGGCCAGGACGTCCGACAGATCGACGACGTCCTCCCAGCGGGTGCGGCCGAGGGCGACGGCCCGGATCAGGTCACCGCACTCGCCAGGAGCTCCTTCGAGTGAGTCGGTCACGACGGCCCGAGCCCGACCGAACAGTTCCGGGTCGAGTTCGCAGCGCTGCGGTTTGGTCGCTCCGACAGCACAGACGAGTGCTCGGTCGGAGATCGCGCCGGCCGAGACGATCGGGTCGTCGGCGGAGGTCACGGTGACCACGACATCGGCGCCGGTCACGGCGTCGTCGGCATCGTCCACCGCCACGACGGCGATGCCCTCGGAGGCGGCGACCCGGACGACGGACTCGGCGGCCGAGGACCGACGACCCCAGAGACGGAACTCGGCCCCGGGCAACTCCCGAGCGAGCATCCGCAGGTGGGGAAGTGCCTCGCGGCCGGTGCCGAGAACGGCAGCGACATCTGCGTTCCCGCCGACCCAGCGGCGGATCGCGACGGCGCACAGCGCCGGGGTGCGGGCTTCGGTGAGCGCGGCGCCGTCCATGGTGCAGAGCAACCGACCATCGAGATCGAACAGCACGACATGGAACGTGAATCGCCCGTCGACCGTCGAGTAGAGCTTCCCGCCGGTGACGCCGAGCGACGGAACCGCAGCAGCCATCGCCGACGCCATGGATCCCATGGCGCTCGCTCGAACCCGCACGGTGGTGGCCGCCCGCCCGGTACCGAGATCGGCGAACGCTGCGGCGGTCGCATCGACCAGTTCGGCATGGTCGATGAGGGCGGTGACGGCGGCGTCGTCGAAGTGCTGCACTCGAATCCTCGGGGGTCGGACGTCGGCAGACTTGCATACAGTATGCGAGATTGTCAAGATGCGGTCGGTGAGTGACGCCGACACGCCACCCGGGAACACGCCACCCGGGAACACGCCACCCGGAGTGACGTCGTCGGGTTCGACCCGATGGATCGCCTTCACCCTGGTCTGCGTGGGCTACCTCGCCACGACCACCGGCGAATCCCTGCTCGCTCCGGTCTATCCGGTCGCCGCGCCCGAACTCGGTCTCGATCTCGCTGGTGCCGGTGTCGCCTTCGCCGTACTCGCCTCATCGATCGCCGTCGCCAACCTCGTCTCCGGTGTGCTCCTCCGGTATCGACCCGCCAATCAGGTGATCGCGCTCGCACTCCTGTCGAGCACGGCCGGCAGCACACTCGCTGCCCTCGGACCCGGAGCCGCCACGTTCTTCATCGCCCAGGTCCTGCTCGGGTCGGGTGCCGGCCTGCTCTACCCGGCGGCGATCATGTCGATCGGGGTCTTCGCCGGACCGAACCGACGCGGGTTCGCGATGGGGGTGTTCGGTGTGTTCTTCTCCGGTGGACTCACCCTCGCCGCAGCACTGGCGGCGGTCGGCACCAGCATCGACTGGCGATGGTCGTTCGGGATCGGAGCGGCGATGTCGGCGGTGGCAGCGATCATCGTGTGGCCGATCGCTGACGCTCCGCGGAGCGAGGCCGGTATCCGACTCTTCGCCGGCCTTCGTCGAGTGCTGGGGGTTCCGACCGCAGTCGGTGTCGTCGGCGGGATCTCGCAGTACGCGACCGTCTCGTTCTTCCCCGTCTTCGCCGTCACCGTCTGGGGTGTCACCGATGCCCGAGCGGCCCTGTTCCTCGCCGTCGGTCGCGTCCTGTCGATCCCGGCGAAACTGGTGTCCGGCGCGCTGGCCGATCGCACCGGACCGATCCAGTCCGCCCGCCTGACCGGGCTCGCGCTCGGAGCCTGCGGTCTCGTCTGGGCGCTCGTCCCGTGGATCCCACTGGCTGCCGTCGGCGGCATGGCATTCACCGCCGGCGTGAGTGGTTTGTTCCCGCTCGCCAACGTGCTCGCGTTCGAACGAGTCGGCCGTAGTGGCGGTGCTCTCGGTGCCTTCCGATCATTGCAGCTCGGGTCGGGTGCCGTCGCCGGCTTCGTGCTCGGCACGGTCGCCGAGTCGGTCGGACTCCGCCCGACGGTCGCCGTCGTGACGTGCCTCCCGATCGGATTGCTCTTCCTGCGGGTCGGTCGATCACCCGATCAGAGCGGCACGACGGCACCGACCGTGCGCGGATCGGCGACCGCCACGTGAGCAGCGCCGGTGTCGGCGACGATCTGCATCGCTGAACGCAGCGCCCATCGCTCGGTGTCGTCGGCGACCTCGAGACCGGCGAGGTCGCCCGGGTCGAATCCCGCTTCGATCCGAACTCCGCCGTCGGGTCGGAACTCCCAGCGCGGTCGGACGACTGCTGTGGCGAGGTCGCGAACCGACAGTCCGTCTCCCCGCCCGATGAGCAGGGCCAGCGTCTGGGCGTTCCACGGCATCTGACTCGCACCACCCGGTGTCCCGCCGAGCACCCGCCAACCGCACGACGGTGCCAGGGCCCATGCGTGCAGCGTGGTCGCCGGTCGCCGTCCCGGTACGGGGAAGTTCGGATGCCCCGGCTCGGCGGTGAAACCACGGCCGGCACGGTTGGCGAGGACGAGGTCGTACTCCTCGACGACGAGGCCACTCCCGAACTGGGGGTACGAGTGGGAGTGGATGACGACGACCATCGTGCCGTCACGGTCGACGGCGCTGACGATCGACGTGCCGGACGGATCGGTGAGGTCGTGCCGACGTTCCTCGATCGCCGCCCGGGTCGCACGCACCACATCGGCCGGACTGGCCGACCCGACGTCGCCGAGTCGAGACAGGCTGTCGAGGAGCGAGGGCCCATGGGTCGGCGCCGGGGTGGCCCACACCTGCTCACCGGCGAGCTCGACGTGGACGGGATCCACCCATTCGGCACGAGCCGTGACGAGGTCGTCGGGGCCGAGCACGCCACCGGCCCGAGCGACCCGGTCGACGACCGCCCGACCGACGTCGCCGGCCATGAGCTCGGCCCCGAGGTCGACCCAGGCCTCGAGCACCCGGGCGAGGCCCGGGAGGGCGACGACCGATCCCGGTCGAATGGGTCGCCCGTGTGGGTAGTACCGGAGTCCGTCGGGACTCGCATCCGCCGGGCGGGACGCCAGCACCAGGTCTGCAGCCTGCTCGGAGAGCAAGGTGCAGACGGTCGACCAGCAAAAGCCGTCGGTCGCCGTCTCGATGGCCGCCGCAGCAAGGGTTCGGCGGTCGTACACGCCCCGCTCGGCGAGTGCTGCGTACCCGGCGGGCGCAGCGGGCACACCGACCGACATCGGCCCCGTCTCGGTCAGTCCACCGGCGCGAGCCACCTCGGCGAGACCGGCGGGAGCGCCGCCGATCGCGAGCAACGCCTCGGGGGTCGAACGGTCCCGGTGCCAGGCGATGGCGACGAGGTCGCCACCGAGACCGCACTTCGGTGGGAGCAGGACCGTCTCGGCGAGCGCGGCCGCCACCACGGCGTCATACGCATTGCCACCGCGCTCGATGATCGACGCTCCGATCCGAGCGGCGGCCGGAGCGGCCGCTGCCACCACCGCCCGTGGGGACGACGCCGTCATCTGTTCGGCCATCACCCCGATGGCTCCGACCGGCCGCGTCATCGGTTCCATCTCGTCCGTTCCACGTCAGGGGTTGCCCGTCCAGGTACCCGGATCGAGTGGCCGCAAGGAGAAGTGCGTGTGCACACCGAGCCAGGCCGTGTCCACCGAGGTCCGGGTGAGCACCACGGTCGCCCGACCGCCACGTGGGAACGAGGTGCCGTCGGGGGACCGGCCGGTCGAGTGCCACTCGGCGGCGATGATCGCTTGGAGGCGATCGGGTGACACCCACACGTCACCGCCCTCGGCGTCGAACCGGAAGTCGTCGATGTGTGGCCAGACATGGGACCACTGCTCGGCCCTCAGCGCGCCACGCCCCCGGGCGACGGTGGCCTTCGTCCCGAACCCGACGACGGTGTCGGCGAAGCGCGGCTCGGCGCCGTCGAAGTCGACCGCTGCAACCTGCGCACCCCACCCGGCGAGCCAGTCCCGTACCGAACGGTCATCGGCCGTCGTGTCATTCACTTCCGAACCCCCATTTCCGGACCGTCCATCAATTTCCGGACTCTCAAGTCGGTCGCCGAGTCGTTCGTGGACCCCACACGATCCGAGTTCAGCAGGACTTGACGCCGAGCATCATTGTATACAGAATACGGACAACCGAAAGTCCTCGGTCGCCGTCGGCGGCCGTCACGCAGAAGGAGAGCCGTCGTGGCCGATTTGTTGAATGCCGAAGAGTTCCGGGCCGCCCTCGAGGGTGCCATGCAGGGTCGCCAGGCGAAGAATGCTTCGTTCTCGCAGGCGTGGGCGACCGGCCGCCTCGAGCGCAAGCACTTCGCGCGCTGGGCGGAGAACCACTACCACTACGTCGGCCCGTTCGCCGACTATCTGGCCTACATCTACGCCAACACCCCCGACCACGCCACCGATGCCAAGGACTTCCTCCTCCAGAACATGTGGGAAGAAGAGATCGGCGACGTCCGCCACACCGACCTCCTGATCCGGTTCGCCGAGGCGTGCGGCACCACCGAAGAAGCGGTCATGGACGCCACCAACATCACCGCCGCCACCCGCGGTCTGCAGGCCTGGTGCTACACGATGGCGATGCGCGAGCACTTCGCCGTGGCGACCGCTGCGTTGGTGGTCGGCCTCGAGTCGCAGGTCCCGAGCATCTACCGCAAGCAGCACCCGCCGCTGATCGATCCGTCGGTCTACGGGTTCACCGAGGACGAGGCCGAGTTCTTCGACCTGCACATCACCTCCGACGAGATCCACGGTGAGCGCGGCTACCAGATCGTGCTGAAGTACGCCGACACCCCCGAACTGCAGCAGCGCTGCATCGAAGTGACCCGCGACGGCGCCGACATGCGCTTCGCCTACACCAAGGCCCTCTACGACACGTACGTCGCACCCGACCTCGGTGCGTGGGATCCGGCGCTCGCCGCCGCCTGACCGCGTCCCCTCGCGCTTCCGGCCGGTCCGACTCCACCTCCGGTGGTCAGGGCCGGCCGGTTCCGCGTACCGTCCCGGATCCAGGAGGTCCCGATGCCCACCATCCGATTCCACACCAGCGGCGCCGAGGTCGACTTCGACGAGGGCGAAACGGTCAACGTGTTGCGGGTGTCGATCCGGAACGACGGCGGCCTGCCCTGGAAGTGCGCCTCCGGACTCTGCGGCACCGACCGGATCACGATCGTCGACGGAGCCGAACACCTCGAACCACCACGCCGGCGGGAGCGCGAATGCCTCGGTGAACTCGTCGACGAAGGCGTCCGGCTCGCCTGCCAGACCTATGTGAACGGTGATGTCACGGTGATCTGGGATCCGGACCAGAAGGGCATCGAGGAGGACTCGAAGGCCGGCAAGCGGTTGAAGGCGATGTGGTTGGCCGACGAGGACACCGCGTGATGTCGACCGACGATTCGACGTGGCACCGGGTGGCCACCACCGCCGAACTCCGCCGGGCCAGGAGCATGGTCGTCGACGCCGGAGCGAGTGGTGCCGCTGCCGATGTCGTCGTGTTCTGGAACGGCGGTGAACCGGTCGCGATGGCGAACCTGTGTGTGCACCGAGAGCGGGAACTCGCGAAGAGCAACATCTTCCAGGGCCGGGTCATCTGCCCGGGCCATCAGTGGGCCTTCGACACGGCGACCGGCTACTGCGCCGAGAAGGAACGGACGCAACCCGTGTTCTCCGTGCGGATCGACGGCGACGACGTGTTCGTCGACGTGTCCGGCCCGGTCAATGCCGACGCGGTCGCTGCCGAGTCCTGAACCGCACCCCTCCATCGGGCGACGCTCGACGCGTCTGCCTACACTCGTCGCCGATGGCGCACGAACCGGGGCCGGTTGCCGCCGAGCAACTCGCTGTCGAACGGCTGGCAGCTCTCGGGATCGATGCCGAGGCGATGGCCGCCGTGTCCAACATCTTTCGAGCGGCGACGGTGGTCCGTCACCACATGGAGCGCTCGGTCCTGGCGTCGGCCGATCTCTCGTTCACGGCATTCACCGTTCTGTGGGTCCTCTGGATCTGGGGCGAGCAAGAGGCGCGACACGTGGCGGAGGAAGCCGGGATCTCGCGTGGGACCCTGACCGGGGTCGTGACGACCCTCGAGCGACGCGGCTTGGCCAGTCGTCGAGCGCACCCCGACGACCGTCGATCCGTCCTCGTCGACGTGACGGCCGAGGGTGAA
Organism: Ilumatobacteraceae bacterium; assembly: GCA_049458915.1. Taxonomy (GTDB): domain Bacteria; phylum Actinomycetota; class Acidimicrobiia; order Acidimicrobiales; family Ilumatobacteraceae; genus Ilumatobacter. The sequence continues at coordinate 4,014 of JBMUCX010000037.1, read as the reverse complement.
CGGTTGATGGCCGAGTTGTTCCCGGTGTTCAACGAGGAAGAGGCGCAGGTGTCCGGAGCTCTCGATCCGGCACGGAAAGCCGAGCTCGCCGAGTCGCTTCGCACCATCCTGCGGACCGTCGAGGCGCTCGCCACGAGGGAGACGTGACGACCCGCTTCACCTCCGGGTGATGCGTACCGGGAGGTGCTTCGTCCCGGCGATGAAGTTGCTGCGGAGATGCTCCTCGGGCCCGATCTGTTCGGTCGTTCGGACCCGGCGCATCCACTCCTGCATCAGCACCCGGAGTTCCATCCGCGCCAACCACTCACCGAGGCACCGGTGCGGTCCACCCCGGCCGAAGGCGAGATGGTCGTTCGGGCTCCGGGTCAGGTCGAGCCGGAACGGGTCGGCGAACTGGTCGGCGTCGAAGTCGCCGGAGATGAAGTAGACGACGACCTTGTCACCACGACGGATCCGCTGCCCACGGAGTTCGAGGTCGTGCGTCGCCGTCCGCCGGAAGTGTGTGGTGACCGAGGTCCAGCGGAGGCATTCCTCGGCAGCGGTCCGCCAGGCGTCGTCGGTGTCCGGCAGGTCACGGAGCGGCTCGAAGAGATGCGGGTACTCGATCATCGCTTTCATGGTCCCGGCCATCGTGTAGCGCGTGGTGTCGTTGCCGGCGGCGACCATGAGCGTGAAGAAGTTCATGAACTCGCGCTCGGTGAGATATTCGCCGTCCGTCTTCGACGGTTCGAGCAGTTTCGAGATCACGTCCTCGGCCGGGCACCGGCGTCGCTGCTCGGCCTGTTCCCGGGCGTAGTCGAACAACTGGTAGCCGGCCGGTGAGCGGAACGGCATCATCCGGTACTCGTCGGTGTCGACCTGGTCGACGACGTGGTCGGTGAACTCCGGGTCGGTGTTGCCGAGCAGGGCGTCGCCGAGTTCGACGAGACGGTCGCCGTCCGCATCGGGCGTGCCGAGGAGCTTGCCGAGCATCCGCATCGGCAGTTGTTTGGCGACGGCATCGACGTAGTCGAACTCGTCCCGTTCGATCGCTTCGTCGACGACCGCCACGGCGAGATCACGGATCTGCTGCTCGTACTCCTCGACGACTCGGCGCGTGAAGACCTTGCTGACCATCCGCCGGAGCCGGGTGTGCTCGGGCGGATCCATCTCCATGATCGTCCGACGCGCCTCGGTCTCGTCCGCGGTCATGTCCTCGAGGCGGATGCCCTGTCGTGAGGTGTAGTCGTCGAAGAGCCGACTGACGTCGATGATGTCCCGGTACGTGAGGACCGCCCAGAACCCACGTCCGTCGGGTTCGTCCATCCACACCACGGGCGACTCCCGGCGGAGTCGTTCCAGAGCGGCGTGGGGCACGCCGGCGGTCCACGTGTCGTGGGCCACGATGTCCGCGGCCGGGTCGAGGTTGGTGAAGTAGGTGCTCGCGATGTCGATCATCGGTCCTCCTCGGATCCGCCGCTCCGCTCCCCGGCGGACTGCTGCACGGTGTTAGGTTCGCCACAGTAGTTTGGATCCAAACGATCGAGCGAGCGCAACGGGTGGCGGTATCCGAATGCGGGAAGGTGGGCGAGATGGGTCGAGTGGTCGGAGCCGGCGTCGTCGCCCATGTGCCGACGATGGTCATGGACGAGTCGATCCGGCGCGAACTCAACGACGGCAACGAGATCAGCCTCGTCCCGGGTATGGAACGACTCCGAACCGAGGTGATCGATCCACTCGCTCACGACCCGGGCATCGACACGGTGATCGTGTTCGACACCCACTGGTTCACGACGTTCGAGTTCGTGGTCACCTCCCACGAACGACGGTCGGGGAAGTTCACCTCGGAGGAACTTCCCCGCGGGATGAGCCAGGTGCCGTTCGACTTCCCCGGCGATCCGGAGTTGGCGGAGGCGATCGGTGCGGAGGCGACGGCGGCTGGTACGTGGATCACACCGATCGACGACCCGTACCTCCCGATCCACTACGCCACGGTCAACCTGCTCCCGTTCCTCCAGGGGTGCGGCACCCCGGCCGGACGGCCCGAACGCTGGATCTCGATCTCGATCCCCCAGACCGGCGAGACCGACGACTTCCTCCTCGCCGGCGAGGTGATCGGGCGGGCGATCGAACGTAGCGACCGCAACGTCGTGCTGCTGGCGAGCGGTGCACTGAGCCACAAGTTCTGGCCGCTCAAGGCGCTCCGCGACCACGAGCCGTCCGATCCGGTCCACATCCGTACCGACGCCCATCGAGCCGCCGACCTCGAGCGACTCGACTGGATGTACGAAGGTCGCCACGACCGGATCATCGACACGATGGACGAGTTCCTCCGCTTCACCCCCGAGGGCCGGTTCGGCCACTACCTGATGATGGTCGCAGCGATCGGTGGGCGTGGGTGCAACGCCCGTGGTCGCCTGTTCGGCGAGTACGAGTCGGCGGTGGGCACCGGTCAGGCTCACGTCTGGTTCGATCGGCCCGCTGACGGCTGGACCGCCGGATAGCTTCTCGCCCATGCGCCGTCCACTCATCGGACTCCCGGGCCGCCGCAAGCAGGTCGGCAACATCGAAGGCATGCCCGCCTCGCTCGGCGAGTTGCACATCGACATGTACTACGCCGATTACGCCCGCAGCGTGTACCGGGCGGGTGGGATGCCGGTCCATCTCCCGATCGATGCCGATGCGGCCGACTGGGTGCACCACCTCGACGGCCTCGTCCTGACGGGCGGGGCCGACATCGAGCCCGGCCGCTACGGACACGAGAACACCGCATCGGAGACCGAGCCGGAGCGGGACGACGTCGAGTTCGTGCTGTACGAGACCTCGCTCGCCGACGAACTGCCGGTGCTCGGGATCTGTCGGGGGTTCCAACTCGTCAACGTCCACGCCGGCGGGACACTCCACCAGCACGTCGAGGGTCATGCCCGTTACGACGTGTCGCCGTCCACGGCGGTGCACACGCTGGCGATCGAAACGTCATCGCTCGCTCGCAGCCTCTTCGGTGACGACCATCGGGTGAACTCACTCCACCACCAGGCCGTCGACTCGGTGGGTGACGGTCTCCGGGTCACGGCCCGAGCCGAGGACGGCACCCCGGAGGCACTCGAACACACGGATGCGACGGTGCTCGCCGTGCAGTGGCACCCGGAGATGATGGGCCACGACGATCCGGCCTTCACCTGGGTGGTCGAGGCCGCTCTTCGTCGCCGCTCCTGATCGGCGGACCCGGGGGGACGGTCGACCGAGCCACGCTCCACTCGCTCGATCGATCTCCGTGCAGAACTCACCTCGACAGAACCGTCGCTGTCGGTGCCGTCGCGTCCCTGGCACTTCCGTGGTTCGACGGAATCCTCATGCCCTCGGTCCGCTACTGACATCGTCGATGGCGCCCCACCCGGCGTTCGATCACCCGCTCGAGTTGCCTCGAGCCGGCACCGACTCCCGCGGTGCAGGCATTCCCTGACGACTCCGGTCATCAGCTTTTCATAAAATATAGGCCAGCAGCAGGTCAATAGAATATAGTGGGGTGATGACACCGAATCCTCACGGCCTCAGCCCGACGACCCGGCGACGCACCCACGGTGCTCTGCTCGCCACGGCGCTCGGCGCCGTCTCTCTCATCACAGCAGCAGGGATCAGCGACGCTGCCGTCGACCCACTCGAACTGTCGACCTGGACCCAACTCGGCGCCGACATCGACGGCGCCACACCGGACATCGAGAGCGGGAACGCCGTGTCACTCTCCGCCGACGGCACCACCGTCGCCATCGGCGCCGCCAACGCCAATGACGGCACCGGATACGTCAGTGTTCTTCGATGGGACGGCACCACCTGGACCCAACTCGGCGCCGACATCGACGGCGAAGCCGCCGGCGACAGGAGCGGTCACTCCGTGTCACTCTCCGCCGACGGCACCACCGTCGCCATCGGCGCACCAGAAAACGACGGAAACGGAAACGGCGCCGGACACGTCCGCATCCACCACTGGGACGGCAGCGCCTGGACCCAACTCGGCACCGACATCGACGGCGAAGC
>JBMUCX010000036.1:0-24988 GCA_049458915.1 Ilumatobacteraceae bacterium | reverse complement strand
AGCACCAGCACGAGCACGGTGCCGGCGACTCCGGCCGCCGTGCCGCCATCCGAGGCACTCGACCTGCCGACCGATGTCGAGGTCGAGATCGGCCGGTCGGTGCTCGGCCGGCCGATCACGCTCGTCCGTCGGGGAACGCCCGGGGGTACCGCCGTCCTGGCCATCGGGGTCATCCACGGCAACGAAGCCGATGGTGCGGCGATCATCGACGAGTTGACGACGGCGTCCGTCCCGGACGGCGTCGAACTCTGGCTCGTGCGGTCGATGAACCCGGATGGTCAGGCGATCGCCGATCGTCAGAACGCCAACCTCGTCGATCTGAACCGGAACTTCCCCGAGAACTGGGACGTGCTCGGTACCCCCGGCGAATGGCAGTACGGCGGGCCGGCGCCGGCGAGTGAGCCCGAGACCCGGACCATCGTCGAACTCGGCGCCGCGATCCGACCCGACCTCGTGCTGTGGTACCACCAGGATCTGTACCGGATCGCGCCCGGTTCGGGACGCCCTGGCGAGATCCGGACCCGCTACGCCGAACTCGCCGGACTCCCGATCGTCGAGATCACCGGTGGGACCTACACCGGCACCGCCTCGCAATGGTCGCGTTCGATCGTCGGTCCGGACGGCGTCGGCATCACCGTCGAACTCGGTCCCACGCTCAGCTCCGCCGAAGTGATCGCCCACACGAGTGCCGTGCTCGCGGTCGCCGTCGAGTTCTGGTGACGACGGCACCCGTCACGCCGACGGAACGGGTCCCTGCTCGTCGAGTTCCTGCTGGAGTGAGGGGGCGGCGAGGCCGATCACCGTGCCCTGGGTCGGGACGGCGTCGTTACGGCACACGAAGGCCAGTTGACCGTCGAACACCCGAGCGATCGGGATGAACGTCCCGGCCTCCGTCGCTGCCGCGATCGACGAACCCGCGGGTGCCGGTCGGATCCGCCACCCCTGCCGGGTCTGCTCGTCGATCGTCGAGTAATCGAGGCCGTCGATCCCCACGATCCGACCGAGGAGTTCCTCCGGAAGTTCGCCATCGCGTCGGTTGGCCGCCGGGGCGAGCTGGAACGCCTCCCGCCGCCCGAAGATCCGCGCGAACCGCGATGTGGCGAGTGCGTTGACCTCGTCGTTCGGCGTCATCGCCAGGATCCGACCGATGCCGCGGAGATCGAGGTCGTACGTGGCTTCGTCGGTCAGGACGCTCACCCGCTTGGCGGGGAGTCCGAGTGCCGTGCTCCGGGTGATGTGATACGGGTCGGTGTCGACCAACAGGACGTTCACACCGAGGTCGGTGAGCGAGCGTGCCAGGCCGCGACCGGTGGGATGGGCGCCGACGACGAGCACGCCGTTCGCCCGGCCCTCGGCGAGTCCGAGCCAGCGTGCCGCCGGGCCGGCCAGGAAGCCGTAGCAGACGATGGTCCCGATGATGACGAGGAACATCACCGGCACGATCAGTTCGGCCCCGCGAATCCCCTCCTCTTCCAGTCGGAGGGCGAAGATGGCCGACACCGAGGCGGCGACGATCCCGCGGGGAGCCATGGTCATGAGGAACACCCGTTCCCGCCAGCCGAGTTCGGTGCGAACGGTCGAGGCGAGTACCGAGAGTGGACGGGCGACGAACACGAGCAGTGCCAAGAAGAGCAGCGACGGGACGACGACGTCCTGGAGGGCATCGGTTTCGATCCGGGCGGCGAGCAGGATGAACAGGGCCGAGATGAGGAGCGTCCGGATGCTCTCGTTGAACTCGAGCAGTTGTCGGACGGCAGCCGTCTCGCGTCGGGCGAGCCAGATGCCCATCACCGTCACGGTCAGGAGTCCGGCTTCCTCCTGGACCTCGTTGCTGATGACGAATCCGACGACGACGGTCGCCAACGCGATCGGGTTGCCGAGTTGGTCGGGGATGAGGAATCGGCGCAGACCGTGGTCGACGAGGACGGCGAGGCCGAATCCGATCCCGATCCCGGCCGCCAGCGTCAGGCCGATGACACCGAGGACGGAAGCGAGCGCGTCACCGGTGTCGTCCGTGAGCGCCGCCTCGAAGGCGACCAGTGCAGCTGTCGCGCCGATCGGGTCGATCAGGATGCTCTCGGTTCGCAGGATCGGGCCGGTCCTGCCGCTGGGTCGGACGAAACGAAGGAGTGGGCCGACCACCGTCGGCCCGGTCACGACGAGCACGGCGGCCATGACGGCTGCCGCCCCGCGGCTCATGTCGAACAGTTGCTCGGCGCCCCAGGCAGCGACCAGGAAGGTGATGACGGCACCGACCGTGATCAACCGACGGGCGACCGTGCCCGTCGAGCGGAGTTCCCGAGGAGGGAGGTCGAGCCCGCCTTCGAAGAGGATGAGTGCGACCGACAGCGACACGATCGGGAAGAGGGTTCCGCCGAGCAGTGCGTCCGGATCGATGACTCCGAGTACCGGGCCGAGCAGCAGACCGCTGACGAGGAGCAGGATGATCGACGGGATCTGGGTCCGCCAAGCGAGCCACTGCGCGGCCATACCGACGCCGACGATCACGGCGAGGGTCGGCCCGATCGCGGACTCGGAGGCGGCGAGGACGACGGTCGTCACGACGATGGGTCAGCCGGTCAGGATCTCGGCGGTCTCGGGGACGTCATCCATCGACCGGTCCACGACGACCTCGCCCGGGAGGAGGATCGCAGTGCCGATCAGTGCTGCGATCAGTGAACCGACGAGCACGCCGAGCCTGGCGTCCGTGCCGACGATCGCTTCGCCGAACGCCAACTCGGTCACGAACAGCGACACCGTGAAGCCGATTCCACCGAGCGCGCCGGCTCCGATCACGTAGCGGACCGTCACCCCCTGTGGCAGTCGAGCGACACGAAAGAGCACCGCCACCAGCGTGGCGCCCGAAATACCGATCGTCTTGCCGACGACGAGGCCGAGGACGACGCCCCAGGTGACACGATTGGAGAACGCCGCACCGAGTTCGGACGCCGGGATCCGGATCCCGGCGTTCGCCAGCGCGAAGATCGGTACGACGACGAAGGCCGACCAGGGGTGGAGTCGGTGCTCGAGCCACTCGACGATCGAAACGGTCCACTTCGCTTCCCTCGACACCCGTTGGGCGACGTAGAAGCTCGGTCGTCGGAGCAGTTCCTCGACATCGAGCGACCCGGTGTTGCGCCGTGGTGTGGTCGGAGCGAGGAGTCCGAAGGCGACGCCCGTCAGCGTCGGATGGACGTGGGCTTCGTGGAGGCCGAGCCAACACATACCACCGAGGACCACGTAGACGCCCATCCACGGGACGTGACGCTTGACGAGCATCGCGGTGACGACCGCTCCGATGCTGAACGCCAGCCACGACAACGAGATGCCTTCGGAGTAGAAGATGGCGATGACGACGATCGCACCGAGGTCGTCGACGATCGCGAGTGCGAGCAGGAACAGCTTCAACCAGGTCGGAGCTCGTCGTCCGAGGATGGCCACGACGCCCATCACGATGGCGATGTCGGTCGCCATCGGGATGCCCCACCCCCGCGAGCCCTCGCCGCCGTTGTTCAACAGGGCGAAGATCGTGGCCGGGACGACCATCCCTCCCACCGCAGCGATGACCGGCAACGCCGCTTGCCGTGGATCTCGGAGTTCGCCCTCGATGATCTCCCGCTTGATCTCGAGGCCGACGACGAAGAAGAACAGCACCATCGCGAGATCGTTCACCCACTCGCGGAGGCTGAGTTCGATCAGGTGGCCGTTGAAGCCGACCTCGGCACGGGTCGACCAGAGGTCGAAATAGGAGTCGGACCACGGTGAGTTGGCCCAGATGATCGCGATCACCGCCGCTCCGACGAGGAGCATGCCGGCGCTCGCTTCCTGCCGGAGGAAGTCCCGGAGAGGAAGGATCAAACGGTCGGGGCGCGCCCGCCGAGATCGGTCGTCGCTGTGGGAGGTCGACACGGCCGACAAGTATCGCACCCCGGACGGTCGAATCGCGAGCCCCCGGTCGGCGGACCGGAGCGGGTCATCTAGTGTCGTCGTCGTGCCCATCGCGGACGTCGACCATCTGCCCCGAGCCAGGCTGGCCACGCTGCCGACGCCGCTCGAACGCGGCCCGGAACTCCCCGGTGGCGTTCGCCTGTGGGTCAAACGCGACGATCTGACGGGACTCGGGCTCGGTGGGAACAAGGCGCGCAAGCTGGAGTTCCTGTGCGGCGCCGCCGTGTCGCACGGAGCCCGCACCCTGGTCACGGTCGGGGCCGGCCAGTCGAACCACTGTCGAATGACGGCAGCTGCCGGCGCAGTGCTCGGGCTCGAGGTCCATCTCGTCCTCGCCGGGCACCGACCCGAGTCGGCAGCGGGGAACCAACTGCTGTCGAAACTGTTCGGGGCCCAGTTGCACTACACCGGCGCCGCAGAGCACCACTGGGGAGAACTCGAGGTCGCTCGGGAGTCGATCACCGGCGACCTGGTCGCGTCGGGCGCTGCCCCGTATCCGATTCCCATCGGTGGCTCCACGGCGATCGGCGCCGTCGGGTACCTCGTCGCGTTCTGGGAGATGCTCGATCAGTTCGAGGCGTCGGGGATCGCGCCCGCTGCGATCGTCCACACGTCGTCGAGCGGGGGGACCCATGCAGGGCTCGTCGCCGGTCGTGCGCTGGCTCGTTCGCAGGGCCGTCCGGTCCCCGACGTCATCGCCGTCGGCGTCGCGCGCGGCGTCAACAGCGGCCATCCGGACATCGCATCGCTCGCCGGCGAGACGCTGGCCCTGATCGGCGCCGACCCGAAGCTGGTGTCGGACGGTGACGTCGACATCGACACCCGCTGGATGGGTGACGACTACGGAGTTCCGACCCGTGCGGGCGATGCGGCGATCCGATGGGCGGCGCGCCACGGGGGGTGGGTGCTCGATCGCGTGTACTCGGGCAAGGGCTTCGCCGGACTCGTCGGCCAGGCCGAAGTCGGTCGCTGGCCGGCTGGGTCCGATGTGGTGTTCGTGCACACCGGTGGACATCCAGCGCTGTTCGCGCCCGATGGCGTTCCGCCGACCGTGTGACGGGCCGATGCCCGGCGCCAGTAGCGTCGAGGACGATGCCAGTCGGCCCGAACCGTGACGCCATGCTCGCGATCGACATCGGAGGATCGAAGTTCGCCGCGGGACTCGTGACGATGCGAGGGGAGCTCCTCGACCGGGCGAGGGTCGAGGTGGAGGCCGACGTCGGGCCGCAGTCGCACTTCGCCTCGCTCGTCACGATCGTGTCCGAGCAACTCGAACGGGCTCGACGGCACCACCGACTCGACGTGCGGGCCATCGGGATCGGTTCGGCCGGGCCGATCGAACGCAACTGCGAAACCGTGTCACCGATCAACATTCCGGCGTGGCGCCGTTTCGAGTTGCGTCAGCATCTCGTCGATTTCACCGGACTTCCGGTGTACGGCGACCTCGACGCCAAGGCGTTGGCGCTCGCCGAAGGGTGGCTCGGTGCTGCACGAGGAGTGAAGAGCTTCGCTGCGATGACCGTCTCCACGGGTGTCGGCGGTGGCTTCATCATCGACGGGGAGTTGCTCGACGGTGTCTCGGGCAACGCCGGGCACGTGGGGCACATCATCGTCGAACCGGGGGGTCGGCGGTGCGCCTGCGGCGCTCGGGGGTGCCTCGAGGCCGAAGCCTCCGGGCTGGCGATCGAGGCGATCACCGGACGCTCGCCGTCCGAACCGACGTACGACATCATGCGACGGACGGGCAAGCTCGTCGGTCGTGCGGCCGGGATGATCTGTTCGACCCTCGACCTCGACCTCGTCGTGGTCGGCGGGAGCGTCGCCCTGGGGTTCGCGGCGACGTTCTACAACGCAGCCCAGGAGGAGATCGACGAGGTCGCCCGGATCGGCCAGGGTGCGGCCGCTCGGATCACGCCGGCGCGCCTCGCGGACCAGGGTCCGTTGATCGGTGCTGCGGCGGTCGGTATCCGCGGGATGCGTCGGGCGCAGCGGGTCGCGCGGCGGGCGTCAGCCCGTGAGGCGTCGATAGAGGCGCTCGGCGGGTCCACGTCCGAACCGTCGCTCGTAGGCGACGGCGGCGACCGTCGCCCCACCCCAGACGCCGATGGCAGCGACGAGTGAGGTCGCCGGCCCGCCGGGTTCGACGAGGCCGAGGACGTCGATGGCGGCAACGAACACGAGTGCGTGCGCGAGATAGATCGTGAGCGACATCCGGCCCGCTCGGCGGAGGACGTCGACGGGCATCGAATCGGATGCTCGGTCGGCGACCCACGAGACTCCCGCGAAGGCGAGCAGAGCGATGCCGAGCGTCTGGGAGGTGTAGAGCAGTCCGCGGTCGAATGGTTGGAGGCTGCCGACCGTCCGGACGACCGGATCGGCCGAACTCGCTGTGACGGCGTTGGCGATCGTCGCCGTCACGAGCGCGACGCAGCCAGCTCCGGCCGCCACCGGCCGCCACCACGAGGTCGTGAGAACGCGGCCGACGACGAGTCCGGCGCCGAAGAAGGCCAGCCACGGCAGGAGCGGGTGCGTGCCGTTGACGAACAGGTCGAACAGCAGGCCACGAGGCGATCGCGGTCCGGGATCGGTCAGCCACCTCGTGTCCCGACCGGCGAGCTCGGCATCGAGTCGCCACCATCGGAGTGCTGCAGCGCCGATCGCTGCGGTCGACCCGATCAGGACGATCCAGCGGGAGCGGAGTCGGACGAGGACGGCGGCGGTGATGAACATCGCGCCGTAGAACGGCAGGATCGTCCCGGGCCAGATCCAGTCGAACATGCGCCCGCCGGCGACGAGGAGGACGCCGCGCCGGACCAGCAACCAACTCACCGCGTCGGCGTGGTCACGTCGAGTCGACCGGGTGAGCAACGTCGCCCCGACACCTGCCGTCAGGACGAACGTCGCAGCGAACCTCGTCGCGAAGGGACCGGTCCACGGGTCGAGCAGGTGGGCCCATCCGCTCGTCGGCCGTTCCCCACCCCGGAGGATGAGATACCCGTGATAGTTCATCACGACGACGCCGAGCATCGCGACGGCTCGCACGACGTCGGGGCCGGGCAGGCGGGATGTGGGTGCGGAGGTCACGTCCAGACGACGACGTCGGGCTCGGTCATCGTCAACGGCCGCTGGACGTCGATCCATTCGCCGATGTCCGGCACCTTCTGGCCGAACGGGATGTACAGCATCGAGGTGTGCATGTGGGGAGGTTCGACGAGGTCGATGCGACGCCGGATGTGGTGGAACGGACTCCGTCCGTCGGGAAGTGTCGTGACCCCGTTCGCCGTGCCCGCTCCGACCATCACGAGGGTGCCGTTCCCGGGTACTTCGACCTGGTGGTAGCCGGCCGGGGTCCGAGCGTCGACCCGCCGCGTGTCGAGCACGTCGGCTTGCAGACGGAGTGCTTCGCGGTCACCGTGCCACAGGTAGGTGCCGACCCGCAGCCGGTACCGGTGGGTCGTGGGAAGCGATGCGTAGGTCGTCGGTGCCAGGTGACTGACCCAGACGTCGAGCGACGGGTCGATCTGCGGGAGCAGTCGCACGACCTGATCGCGGTGGTCCTCGTCGGAGCCGGCGGTCGGTGGGTGGATGGCGACCCCGACGGTCCGCAGGCCGGCATCGTGGGCCCGGCGGACGAGGTCGACCGTGCCGCCGTAGCGGCGCATGTTCGACTCGAGCTTCACGATCACCCGGCCGTGCCAACCCTCCAGGGCGTCGATGTGGGCCTGGCTGGCCACCGTGAGGACCGGGACCTCGTTGCTCGGAGCGGCGAGCGTCGGGGTGAGGACCACCGGGACGACCCGGTCGGGGAGCCCGTCGAGCTCGTGGACCGTCCCGACGGCGATGATCGGGCTGAGCTCGGCGGCGAGATCCGCCAGCGCGAGGCGGCCGATCCCGTAACCGTTGCCTTTGACGACGGGGATCAGGCCGTCGACGGCGTCGGCGACATCGGTCACGTGCCCCCACCAGCGGGCCCGGTCGATGGTCAGTCGGACGGTCACCGACGCGACGGTAGTGGCAGCACGGCGCCGAGCGAACGCCGTTCGACGACACCGCGCCAGACGCCGACGGAGTACGACACGTCGTCGGCGGCACGAATCGGGTGAAGCGCCGCCACGAAGGCGACGGCGAGCACTCGACGAGCTCGAGGCGAGCCGATCGAGGCGATGGCGAGGACCGGCCACCACACCCGTCGCGTCGCCGTGGCGATCTGGACACCGGCATCCAGGTGCCCCTTCACGACCAGACGAGCCGTGACGCTCGGTGGCAGGGATCGGAGCTTGCGGACCAGCAGCGCCACGGAGGTGCCGACCGCTGCGCTCGCCGCAACGGGGTGCCCGCTCAGGAGCAGGATCCAGACGGCCGCACTCCAGCGGCCGACCCTGGCGGGTGCCACCGATCCCGGGTGGCGGTCATGGAGCGGAGCGGCGCTCGATCCGTAGCCGACGCGTTGGAGGCACCAGGCGCGCCAGGTCGATCGGGGCTCGTGCTCGACCTCGACCGACGGTTCGTAGCGGAGGTGGTGACCGGCGGCGCCGAGCCGCCAGGTGAGATCGACGTCTTCACCGAACCGGAGCGACTCGTCGAATCCGCCGATCGAGCGGAGTGCGTCGGTCCGACAGATGATCGCTGCTGCTGGCACGTACGAGATTCGGGAGCCGACACGGACCGGCGCAGGTCGGTCGCCGAGGTCGAGTGGACCGTGGCGTCGCTCGTAGCGATTCCGAACACCGCCGCCCACGATCCGGCTCCGGATCCTCGGAGCGACGAGGGCGACCCGGTCGTCGTCGAAGTGGGGGAGGAGGCGATCGATCCAGTCCGACGGCAAGGTGACGTCGTCGTCGACGAAGGCGACCAGCGGAGTGGTGACGGTCGCCAGTCCGGCGTTGCGGGCGGCGCCCGGGCCCCGATTGACGGGGAGTCGGACCGCGGCGCCGGGCACTGGCGGGTCGGAGCCGTCGTCGACGACGACCGCGCCGTCCGGGACCGTCCGCGGCGCGCCGAGCACCGGCATGACGACCGTGACATCGCCCGCCGTGAACCGACCCGCCGACTCGCGGATGTCGGGGTGGATGGCTCCGGCGTCGAGCAGGGCGCGGGTGAGTCGTGACGGAGGCAGGTCGTCACCGGCGACGAGTCGATCGAGCGTCCGACCGCCCGCTGGGGTCAGTCGGAACATCCGCAGCGGTGTGCCACCGATCGTGGAGGTGCCGAATCGACGCAGGGTCGTGTCGGGCACGAATCGGGTCATGCGCCGACGTCGACCCCGGCCGACCAGCGCGCGACATCGGCGACGAGACGATCGATCAGGCGCTCGAGTATCCGGGCACCCGCCGCAGCCGAGGCGTGGCCGGGATCGCCGAGCACACCGCTCGAACTGTGCGCCCGGACGCCATCGTTGACCAGGTCGACGAGCGGCGGTGTCGTTCCGGCGACGGCGCGTTCGAGTCGGACGGTCTCGGGAGCGATGGCCAGCATCAGGGACGTCTCGACGTGACCGGCGTGGAGATCGGTGGGAGGAGCGGTCCGATCACGAGGAGGCCACCAGATCAGCACGTGGCGACGTTCGTGTTCGAACACATCGGCGGCCCGGTGCATCGGCGTGGTGTTGCCACCGTGTCCGTTGACGAACACCACACCGGCGGCCCAGTCGGCCGAGCGGGCGAGTTCGATGACTGCGCCAGCGGTGATCTCACTGCCGATCGACAAGGTGCCGGGAAAGCCGGCGTGCTCGCCACTCGCCGTGATCGACAGCGCCGGGGCGACCAGGCAGTCGGTCCGGCGCTCGGCCAGACCATCGGCGAGGGCCGTGGCGATGACGGTGTCGGTGTCGAGCGGCAGGTGTGGGCCGTGCTGCTCGCACGAGCCGACGGGGACGACGACGATCGGTCGACCGACGTCGGGCCAGGTTCGTCGACCGAGTCGCCCGTCCGGTGTCACGCCAGCATGCTCCGCAGCATCCACGCCGTCTTTTCGTGGATCTGGAGCCGCTGTGTGAGCAGGTCGGCGGTCGGCTGGTCGTTCGCCCGTTCGACGACGTCGAACATGGATCGGGCCGTGCGGGCCACGGTCTCCTGACCGATGACGAGGCGTCGGATCATTTCTTCGGCATCGGGTCGGTCGTCGTCCTCCTGGATGGCGGAGAGTGCGGCGAACTCGCGGTAGGAGCCGGGTGCCGGCTCGCCGAGGGCGCGGATCCGCTCGGCGATCAGGTCGACGGCGAGCGCCAGTTCGTTGTACTGGGTCTCGAACATCAGGTGGAGCGTGTTGAACATCGGACCGACGACGTTCCAGTGGTAGTTGTGCGTCTTGAGGTAGAGCGTGTACGAGTCGGCGAGGACCTTCGAGAGTCCGGCTGCGATCTCTTTGCGATCCACCTCGTCGATGCCGATGTCGATGGGGAGTTCGACGGCGGTGTGTGTGCTCATGGCAGGTCCTCGTTCCGTGTTCGGGTCGTCCTCGGGGTGCAACACCGGTCCCTCGGGTCGTGTTCCCGACGTTGTTCTGTGTACGCCGGGTGTCGATCTGGGAGAATCGACGCCCGTGAGTGACATCGACACCGTGACGGACACCACCTGGTTGTCCACCGACGACCTCAGATCGGCTCGCGCGCATCTCCCGATCGTGTACGTCGAGGCGATCCCGGTCCGGGTGGACGGGCGGGGTCAGGTCACCTCGATCGGTCTCCTGCTCCGGCAGGCCGCCGACGGAACCATCAGCCGGTTGATCGTCAGCGGACGGGTCCTGCACGGCGAACGGGTTCGCGATGCGTTGCTGCGACATTGCGAGAAGGACCTCGGTCCACTCGCGATGCCCCGCATCCCGGCCTCACCGGCGCCGTTCACCGTCGCCGAGTACTTCCCCGACGCCGAGGTGTCCGGATTCCATGATCCGCGCCAGCACGCCGTCAGTCTCGTCTACATCGTTCCCGTGGACGGTGAGTGCGAGCCGACCCAGGAGGCGCTCGACCTCGCGTGGTTCAGTCCGGCCGAGGTCATGTCGCCGACGGTCGTCGGCCAGATGACGGGTGGACAGGACCGGTTGCTCCGTCTGGCACTCGCTCACGTCGCCCAGTTGCCCTGATCGGCCGCGGTGCGGTTCGGCGGTGGTCCACCACCCGTGAACCGAGGGGCTCTACGATTTGGCGATCATGCCGGTCGGGGACATCGCACGGTCGGCCAGCGTCATGCGGACGGCGCTGGTCGGGAGGCCGATGGTGAGCTTCGGCGCACCCGAGTTGGTCGGGCCGACGCCTCGGGCAGGGATGACCGTCGAGGTCGTGGAGGCCAAGGGCCGCCATGTCGAGGTCGTGTGGGACGACGGTCTCGTGCTCGACACCTTCCTGAAGAATCGCGGTGAGTGGCACGTCTATCGACGTGGCGCTCCGTGGCGGCGCTCGTGGGAACAGGTCCGGGCATCGATCCAGACCGAGGAGTTCGTCGCGGTGTGCTTCGACGCGCCGACGGTCGAGACCTATCGGTTACCCGACCGTCGCCGGCACCCGGGCTCCGGACGACTCGGTCCCGACCTGGCACGATCCGACGTCGACCTCGGCGAGGTGGCGGCGCGGATCCTGTCGGCGTCCGATCCCGATGCTCGTCTCCGTGACGTCCTCGTCGACCAGCACGTGGTGCAGGGGGTCGGCAACGTCTTCCGGTGCGAGGTGCTGTGGGCGACCGAACTGAGTCCGTGGACCCATGTCGGTGACATGGACCACGTCGATGCCCAGTTGGTCGCCCGGACCCTCGGCCAGATGATCGCTGCCCATCACGAACGATTGCGGCGGTCCGTGCGGTCGATCGGTCGTTCCGACCTCGCTGTCTACGGCAGGTCCGGTCAGGGCTGTTCGCGCTGCGGCGACACGATCCGGTCCGAGCCGCTCGGTCGCTCCGGACGGATGCTGTACTGGTGTCCGGGGTGCCAGGTCCGACTCGACCGGCGTCATCCCGTCGAGGTCTGGGACGGCGACCGGCATCCGGCGGCCGTGAAGTTCTCGAGCGACCTGCCGTGGCGCGCTCGCGACGCCGGCTGACCCGGACGACTCGGACCCGGCCGTCTCAGACCCGGCCGAGTATCCGGTCGACGAGGATTTCGATCGCGACCCGGTCGTCGCGTGGTGACGGGTCGCGGTAGCGGGCGGCGTAGGCCTCGACGGCCCGCTCCACCGATGTCGGGTCGCGTCGGACCCGGACGGGCCCTTCGAGCGTCAGCCAACGACCGCCGTCGACCTGGCTCACGGCGGCACGGCCGCCCCGGTCGGCGTTGCGCACTTTCTGGCTGCCCTCGACGGTGATGATCCGCACGAGCCGCTCGGTCGGTGCATAGCCGAATCCGACGGGGACGACGTGAGGTGAGCCGTCGACACGCGAGGTCGTGAGCGTCGCCAGGTGCCGCTCGCGCAGGAACTCGATGACGGCGTCGTCGAGTCGATCGAGGTCGAGTGCCATCGTGCGGTCACTCCGTGGCGATGGCAGCGAGCACGTTCATCCGCGATGCCTTGAACGCCGGGTAGGTGGCGGCGGCGACGGCTGCGACCACGGCGAACACCACGACGAACGCGAGCGTGGCGAACGGGATCGTGATGCCATCGATGACGTTGTTCGGAACGGCGTAGGAGAACGCGAGACCGAAGACGAGTCCGAGGGCGATGCCGACCGACACGCCGAACAGCGTGACGATGACGGCTTCGCCGCGGACGCTCCGGCGGAGCATCCTGCGTCCCATCCCGACCGCTCGCAGCAGCCCGATCTCCCGCGTCCGTTCGAACACCGACAGTGCGAGTGTGATGGCGATCCCGAAGAACGAGAACGCGATCGCCATGGTGAGCAACATGGTCACCAGCAGGAGGAGGGTGTCGATCTGGGCCTTTTGCTCCTCGACGAACTCGTTGCTCGATTGGATGGTGGCCTGCGGGAAGTCGGCGAGCGCTGTCGTGATGGCAGCCCGGGCGTCGGCTGGTTCGACCCCGTCGGCCCGGCTCGCGACGACGAACTGGTCGCGCGGCGTCTGGGTGGACACCGTCTCGAGCAGGTCGATCGAAATGAACCATTCGGCGCCGAGCGAGTCGTCGTCGAAGATGCCGGCGACGGCGAGAGTCGAGGTGTTCCCGTTCTGCCAGACGATGTCGACCTGGTCACCGCGGCTGAGGCCGGCGTCGGTCGCCTCACCCCGGAAGACCATGACTCCATCGGTGGCGGTCAGGCCGTCGAAGCTCCCGTCGGTCACCTCGAGGTTGGCGAGTGACGTGATGGCTCGGGGGTCGACGGCGGTGAACGTGGCGTCGACGTCGCTCGCCGTGATCGTCCCGCGGATGTTCCTGAACGGGGACACTGCGGCGAGTTCCGGCAGGTCGGCCAACCGGGTCGCGATCTCGGGGGTCAGCGGTTGGAACGACTCCGAGTCGAGGACGATGTAGTCGAACGAGGTGCTTCGTTCCAGGATCCGTCCGAACGTGTCGCGCAGCGAAGACGTGAACACGGCGGCGCCGGTGATGAGCGTGACGCCGATCATCAACGCCGATGCCGTGCGGGCCGTTCGCCGAGGCACTCGAGCCGAGTTGTCCCGGGCGAACCGTCCTGCGGTGCCGAGCACTCGGGCGACCGGGGCGCCGATCGCCAGACTCACCGGTCGGGCGCTCGCCGACGAGAGGCTCGTCACCCCGAAGATCACGAGGATCGCCCCCGCCCCGGTCAACGCACCCCACTGTGCGCCGGTGCCCGGTCGGACGAACAGTCCGAACATGAACAGGCCGAGGCCGCCTCCGGCGAGCACGAATCCACGAACGAGGCGTCGACTCAGACTGAGCGCTCCGAAGCCCACCTCGGGACGCATCGCCGCCACCGGTGGGATCCGTGATGCCCGCAGGGCCGGGAGCAGGACCGACACCGCTGACACGCCGACTCCGACGACGGCGGCGACGACCGCCGTCCGGATCTCGAACACCAACGGTGTCGACGGGAACCCGCCGCCGGCGGCGTTGAACGCCGTGATGAGCCCTCGTGCGACACCGAGGCCGCCGACCATGCCGATCAGCGTGGCGATCATCGAGACGAAGACGGCCTCGAGGAGCACGACCCGCCGGACCTGTGACCCGCCTGCGCCGATCGCCCGGAGCAGGGCGAGTTCCCGGAGGCGTTGGCTGATCGAGATGTTGTAGATGTTGTTGATGACGAAGGCGGCGACGAGGGCCGTGACGAGCGCGAACACGAGCAGTCCGGTTCCGAAGATCGAGACGATCTCGCCGACCTGGTCCTTCGTCTCGTCGGCGAGTTGCTGACCGGTCACGACCTCGGTCCGGTCCGGCAGGACCTCCTCGACCGCCCGGCGGACCGATTCGAGGTCGGCGCCGCCGGCGATCTTGAGGTCGACGGTGTCGACGGTCGTGCCGTCGTCGAGCCAGGTGGCGGCAGCGGATGGCTCCCACGCGACGGTGGTGGCGCCGACGAATCCGTCCGAGGAGCCGAGACCGATCAGACCGACGATCGTGAACTCGGCCTGCCCGTCGTTCAGGACGACGGTGATCGGGTCACCGACGGAGAATCCGACGCGATCGGCGGTGGCTTTGTCGATGGCGACTTCGTCGAGTCCGCGCGGACCGCGTCCCTCCTTGAGGACGACGCCGGACAGGCCGCTCTCCGGGTCCCACGACACCCCGAGCGTCGGTGCACCCTGCGTCGTGACGAGCGCCCCGTCCGGTGCGATCATCTGAGCGAACCGGGCGTAGCTGCCCTCGGCGACCGCGACGTCGGGAACGGCGGCGACCTGGTCGACGATGTCGACCGGAAGCGGATCGCGCTCGGCGTCGAACTCGTCGACGGTCAGTGTCGAGCGGACCTGGAGATCGATCTCACCGGTCAACCCGTCGATCAGTTCGTCGAAGGTCCGCTGCAAGCTGTCGGCGAGCACGAACGAGCCGGCGACGAATGCGACGCCGGCGACGATCGCCAGGCCGGTGAAGATGCTCCGGCCGGCTCGGGCACGCAGCGATCGACGCGCCAAGGTGATGATCATCAGGCGTGCCCGATCGTCTTCATCCGGTCGATGATCGTGTCGGCCGTCGGGCCGGACACGTCGTCGACGATCCGGCCGTCGGCGAGGAACACGGCGCGGTCGGCATGAGCCGCTGCGTAGGGGTCGTGGGTGACCATGACGATCGTCTGGCCGAACTCGTCGACCGCTTCACGCATGAACCGCAGCACTTCGGCGCCCGAGTTGGAGTCGAGGTTGCCGGTCGGCTCGTCGGCGAAGATGATCGTCGGCCGGCTGGCCAGTGCTCGGGCGACGGCGACTCGCTGCTGCTGGCCGCCGGACAGTTCGCTCGGACGGTGCGTGAGCCGTTCCCGGAGCCCGACCGTGTCGATCACCCGGTCGATCCAGGGCTGGTCGCCGTCGTCGCCACCGAGCATCAGCGGGAGCAGGATGTTCTCTCGAGCGGTGAGCGTCGGGATCAGGTTGTACGCCTGGAACACGAACCCGACCCGGGTCCGTCGCAGCTCGGTCAACTGCTTGTCGTCGAGGCGGTCGAGGTAGGTGTCCCCGATGAACACTGCGCCGGCGGTCAGGCTGTCGAGGCCGGCGAGGCAGTGGAGCAGCGTCGACTTCCCCGACCCGGAGGGGCCCATGATGGCCGTGAACCGGCCGGGCTCGAACGTGATCGACACCCCGTCGAGGGCGTGCACGGCTGCGTCGCCGTCGCCGTAGGTCTTGCGAGCGTCGATCGCCCCGGCTGCGGCGCCGTGGGGCGTGGCGGTGTCGAGCGTGTCGTCCGTCTTCATGCGGCCAGTCTCGCGGCGGGCGACCCGAATCGCACCCGTCGAGTGGCAAGTACGATGCGGTCACGATGAGCTGCCCGGTGTGTTCCGATCCGGTTCCGGTCGGTGCCCGATTCTGTCCGTCCTGCGGCGTGCCGCAATCCGAACCCTCGCCGGAGGACGAGCGCCGGGTCGTCACCGTGCTGTTCGCGGACGTCGTGGGGTTCACGAGTCTGGCCGAGGGTCGGGATCCGGAGCGGGTGAAGCGCCTGATCGACGCAGCGTTCGAACGACTCCTGGGCGTCGTCGAGGCGTACGGAGGGGTCGTCGACAAGGTGCTGGGCGATGCGATCGTGGCGGTGTTCGGCGCACCCGTCGCTCACGAGGACGATCCCGACCGGGCGGTGCGGGCCGGTTTGGCGATGCAGGCGGTGCTCGCCGAGGTGGGTGCCGCTCATCCGTCCGAGGCGATCGAGATGCGGATCGGCATCAACACCGGCGAAGTGCTCGTCGGCATGGTGGCGGGAACCGACTACACCGTGATGGGAGACGTGGTGAACACGGCGTCACGCCTCCAGGAACTGGCTCCTGCCGGTGAGGTCCTCGTCGGCGACGAGACCCGACTGCTGTGCTCGGCATCGATCCGGCTGGAAGAGTTGGACGCCGTTCGACTGCGCGGGCGAGACCAGACCTCGCTGGTCTGGCGCGTCGTGGCGGCCGATGACGTGATGCCGACCCGACGGTGGTCGTCCGATGTGCCGTTCGTCGGGCGACGTAGCGAGCTCGCGATGTTGGACGCCGTCATGTCCACCGTGCTCGAAGGCCGCAGTGCGATCGTGGCGGTGTCGGGCGAGCCGGGGATCGGTAAGTCGCGACTCGTCGCCGAGGCACTCCGACCGTTCCTCGCCGATCACCCCGACACCCTCGTGCTCGAGGGCTCGTGCTCACCGTACGGTGAGCCGAACGTGTGGTGGCCGCTCGCGGGTGGCATGTTGCGGCGGATCGGCCTCGACCGGTCGGGGAGCGCCGACGAAGTGCGCCAGCGGGTGCTCCGACGGCTTCCCGAGTTGCCGATTCTCGACGATGCGGTGAGCGCGGACGACCGGGTCGAGTTGGTCATGCATCTGCTCGGTCAGCCGTCGACGTTCGACGAACTCGGGCCGAGCGCGGTCCGTGAGGCCGTGGTGTCGAGATTCGTCCAGGTGTTGGGCCGCCGCGCTCGGAGCACCCCGGTGATCGTCCGGCTCGACGATCTCCAATGGGCGGCTCCGATCCTGCTCGATCTCCTGGAGACCCTCACCCGTCAGCTCGCCGGATCGCCGGTGTTGACCCTGGTGACCGCCCGTCCGTTCGACGAGCTGGAGTCCGGTTGGCCGCCGGCGGTCGATCCGTCGCTCACGCTCCACTTGCGACTCGACCCCCTCGGTGAGGCGGACTCCGAGCAGCTCGCGATCAGTGCGGCGGTCGGCGACCCGCGCCCGCACGCCGTCCAGCGGATCATCCAGCGGAGCGGCGGGAACCCGCTGTTCCTGATCGAACTCGCGCGGCTCGCAGAAGGCGGCGACGAACTGCCCGGGTCGCTCCGGGCATTGATCGCCGCCCGTCTCGACGGGTTGTCGCCGTCCCAGCGAGCGATTCTCGACAACGCAGCAATCATCGGTAACCAGGGGCGAGCGTCGGCGCTCCGGCGGTTCGCCGTCGAGCTCGGTCAGAGTTTCGATCTCGGTGATCTCGACGTGCTGGTCGAGGAAGGATTCCTCGTCCGTGAACGGGCCAACTGGCGGTTCCGCAGCGACGTGGTTCGTGAGGTCGCGTATCAGACGCTCACGAAGCAGGCCCGAGCCACCCGTCATGCCGGGGTGGCGAGGTATCTCTCGTCGTACGAGCCGACAGCCGTCGATCGGCGGGCGCACCACACGGCGTCGGCCGCGGAGCTCATCGCCGAACTCGGACCACTCCCGGACGTTCCTGACGATGTCGCGAGCGAGGCGGTCGATCTGCTCGCCGAGGCGGGTCGTCGGTGGAACCATCAGGGCGCCCATCGCCGGGCGCTCAAGTCGTTCGAGCGGGCGTTGGCGCTGCACGGCGAAGGCGACCCCGTCGATCGGCGGTTGCGGCTCGAGCACGTCGAGACGCTTGCTGCGCTCCGGTCGATCCGCCGGGCCCGGGTCCTCGCTCGGGAGTTGCTCGACGATTCGATCGAGACCGGTGATCGCACGATCCAGGGTGAGGCGCTGCGGGTGCTGGGCACCATCGATCAGACCGAGGGGGATCTCGTCGGCGCCCGCGTGTCGCTCGGTGCGGCGGTCGGCATCTTCCGGGAACTGGGTGATGTCGGCCGATTGGCCGAGTCGCTGAGGGCCAGGGGCTTCGCCGAGGTGTTCGGGGGGTCGCTCGGCGATGCCGAGTGGTTCTTCGGCGAGGCGGAGGGGCTGTTGGTCGGTTCGGGACACCGCCGAACGATGGCGTGGGTGCAGCAGCATCAGGCCTGGGTGTCGTTCATGGCGGGCGACCATGCTCGGGCCGAGGCGCGACTTCGAACCGCGCTGGCGACCTTCGACCAACTCGGCGATCGGCAGGGTCGGTCGTGGTCGCTCGGACTCCTCGCCTTCGTGAACCACTTCGAGGGTCGCGGCGACGATGCCCTCGCGCTCGCGGACGAAGTGCTGTCGGAGGCCCGCCGGTGGGGTGACGAGTGGGGCGGGGCGATGATGCTGAGCCTCCAGGCCACGGTGTGGCTCTGGCGGGGCGAGATCGACCGTGCCCGGTCGCTCGCCGACCGTGCGCTGGCCGGCTTCCGTCGTATCGATGACCGTTTCGGTGCGATCCAGGTGCTCGGCACGACCGGGCGGATCGCTGCGGCGTCGGGGCGGTTCTCCGAGGTCGATCGCACGGTCGAGGAACTCGAAGCACTCTCCGACTCGTTCGGCGCGTTGGCCCATCCGGCGCTGTCGTCGGCCGGCGCGAACGTCCATCTGGGCCGGGCGAGTCGTGCGGTCGAGCACGCGCTGCGGGCGATCGATCGTCTCGACACGAGCGGGGCGAGCCTCGACGAGGGTCGGGTGTTGCTCGCGTTCGGTCATCTGCTGTCGGGTGCCGTGGACGAGGCGCTCACGGCGCTCCTCGACGTCGACGTGGAGTCGAGTCCGTTCGCGCTGGCGGCGCGGGCGACGGCCAGGGCGATGATCGGTGATGGTGCCGGCGCGCTTTCGGACGTCCGTGCCGTCGAGGCGATGGCGGCGGCTGGACGCGAGGTGAGCTATTGGGACGGCTCGATCGCCGCGATCGCCGGCGCGGCCGTTGCGTCGGGTGACGAGGCGGTACGCAGGGTCGAGATGCTGCGTGGCATCGTTCGCGCCGGACAGGATGTGGTGGTGGTGAACTATGCGGCCGAGTCGTTGCGTCGATCCGGCCGTTCGGTCGACGTTCCACTCCGGCCGGTCGCGATCGGGGGTTGGAGCGACATCGCCGCACGCCTCGCGAACTTCGAAGCCACATCGGTGGCCCGATGAGCATCGCCGTACCGATCCCGGAGTTGTTCGCCGAGGTGGATCGTTGGGGTTGGTGTTACCTCGTCTCGGTGTCGGACGATGGCCGTCCTCATCTGGTCGCGCTGCACCCGACCGTTGCCGGTGATGGTCATGATCGGCGGCTCCGGTTCGAGGCCGGAACCGGGCGGGCCGGTCGGAACCCGCAGGCACGACCCGAGGTGACGCTGGTGTTCCCACCCGCTGCGCACTCGGACGGATTCAGTCTCGTCGTGGACGGCGAGGCGACGGTGGACGGAGGGGTCGTCGACGTCCTGCCCACCTGGGCCGTCCTCCACCGGCCGGCGCCGTGAGTCTCGATCGGATCCCGACCCCTGCCGGGTCGTTGTGGCTGTGCGCCCTGCGCGATGTGGCTCCGGATCCGGATGCTGCGATGTCGACGGTCGGCGCCGAGGTGGTGGTGTGTTTGAACCAGCGCCGTGAACTCGAGCAGCGCGCCCCGGCCTATCTGGAGTGGGTCGAATCGGCAGGTGATCGGGTGGTGTGGTTCCCGGTGGCGAACTTCGAGGCCGAGTCGACGGGTTCGACACTCCCGGTACTCGAGCCGATCATCGACCGTCTGCGGGCCGGCGGGTCGGTGCTCGTGCACTGCGCCTACGGCCAGGGTCGGGCCGGAACGATGGCGGTGTGCATCCTGCTGGTGCTCGGTGTGCCGCTCGGCGAAGCACTACGGGCTGTCGCGGAGCATCGACTCCATGCCGGCCCGGGTTCGTCGTCGCAGTGGGCACTGGTGGAGGACGTCGCCCGGTCGGTCGCCCGGTGACGGGCGGCGATCCGTCCACGAGGTGACTCGGACCGGTTCGGTGACTGCTGTTCCGACCGATTGTCGAGTGAGCTGTCGGGCTCGTCGTCGGGTGTGTTGGTGGGTTGTGAGGTCGGGTGGTCGTTCACCGACGGGGAGGATGCTGGTGTCGTCGGGTCGGCTGGTGTCGTCGGGTCGGCTGGGGTAGTTGCGGCCGTGGCGGTTGTTGGCGGTTCGCCAGTGTTGTCGGTGTTCGAGGCGGATGTGGTGGTCGCAGGCGTTGTTGGTCGGTGGGGCCGTGTTGGTGGTGTTCGGTGTCGTGGTCGACTCGGGTCCAGCGGGTGGGGGCGGTGCATCCGGGGAAGCTGGAGGTGTCGGCGACGGTGGGTCGTGGTCGAGGCGGCCCGTCGTCGACAACGACGGCTGACGTTGGCGGCACGAGACCTGCCAGACTGGACGTTCACCGTCGGGAGGTACGTTCATGGGAATCGTCTGGGGACTCGTCGTGGCCGCGGTCGGCGCACTCTTCGTCGCATGGGGTCGGGCTCGATCGGACTTCGCCGTCTACCGGGTCCTCGTCGCTCGCTCCCGGATCCTCTGGGGTGAGGGTGACCGGGTGCACACGTTCTACGTCGTGGTGGGTGCCGTGATGATCGGCTTCGGTGTCGTCGTCGCCGTGTCCGGCTGAGCGCGCCGGTGGGCCGAGTGGCTCGACTCGTCGACGCGATCAGTTCGTCGGTGGTGTGATCCAGTCGCCGAGGACCCGACTCGTGCGTCGGAGCGACGTGTCGATCGACGAGGTGGCCTCGCCGTCGGAGATCGATCGGAGGACGTCCCGGATGATCCAGCCGGCGCTCTTGTCGACCCACGTCGGGAAGACCTCGACGGCGGTGATCGTCGGCGTGGACCCCGTTCGGTCGATCTCGACGGTGAGGAGCGCTCCGTCCTGGGTTTCCGGACCCCAGAACGAGTCGGGGACGGGCAGGTTCGAGATCAGGTTGCCGAGTCCGTAGGCGACCCACATGTCGCCGATCCGCTCGACCGGTTGCACGACGTGCGCATGGTGACCGACGACCAGGTCGACCACCCCCGACTCGGCGAGTCGGTTCGCGATCTCGCGTTGGGAGGTCGAGGCGACCGGCGACCCGGAGTTGCCCCAGTGGAGTGAAGCCACCACGAACTCGGCGCCGGCGTCACGGGCCGCCGTGGCGTCGGCGATGATCCGGTCCGGGTCGATGAGCGCCGCGCGCCACGGCTCGTCGGCCGGTCGCGAGCCGGCGTCCCACCCGTACGAGTACGACAGGTGACCGATCACGGTCCCGTCGACGTCGAGGAGCGATGCAGCGGCTTCTTCGGGCGTGGCGGCCATCCCTTCCTGGGTGATGCCGACCTGGGCGAACCGGGCGATGGTCGCGTCGAATGCGGGCATCCCTCGGTCGAACGTGTGGTTGCTCGCCGTGGAGCAGTGGTCGAAGCCGGATGCCGCGAGGGCATCGATCACCTCTGCTGGCACCCCGTAGCGAGGGTGGGTCGAATACCGCTCACCGGGCGGTGCGATCGGCGTTTCCATGTGGCAGATGGCGAGGTCGACCGAGGAGACCAGGGGTTCGATGTGCTCGAACATCGGCGTGAAGTCGAGCGGTGGGGTCTCGGGTACCCCGTCGGTGTCCAGGCTCGGATCGGTGCGGACCGCGGCGGCGAGGCCCGATGCTTCGGCGTTGCGGCGGGCTTGTGACCACAGCGGCGAATGCATCAGCACGTCGCCGGTGAACAGCAAGCTGATCGGTCGCGGCGGCGACGTCGTGGTACTGCTGGTGCTGCTGGTCGTACTGCTGCTGGTCGTACTGGTGCTGGTCGTACTGGTGCTGGTCGTACTGGTGCTCGTCGTGTTGGACGTCGACGGTTGCACACGGTCGTCGGCACCTGTCGACGGCGCGTCGGCGCACGCCACGAGCGTGACGATCGCAGTGATGACGGACGCGGTCGTCCTCATCGCCTCACACTAGGGCTGTGTCAGCTGACCACGAAATCAGAGTCCGACGTCGCGGTGCCGGCGGGTGTCGTGACGGCGAGCGGTCCGGTCCGAGCTCGTCGTGGCACCTCGACCCTGATCTCGTTCGCCGAGACCACCGTGAATCCGCGAGCGTTGGTGCGTCCGAAGGCCACCTTGGTCGCTCCTTCGAGGTTCGTTCCGGTGATGGTGACCGTCGTGCCGACCCGACCCGAGGTCGGCGTGAACGAGGTGATCGTCGGTGCCGGGGTCACGGGATCGCCGCCACCGCCGCCACCACCACCACCACCACCGCCGCCGCCACCGCCACCGGCGGTAGCGAAGGGCATCGACGACAGGCGGGTCCCGAGCTGTGCCAGCGCATTGGCGACGGCCGGGGCGATCGGTGGCACGCCGGGTTCGCCGGCGCCACTCAGCGGCGCGCCGCTCTCGATGATGACCGTCTCGATGACCGGGGTCTCGGCCATCTTGATCATCCGGTACGTGTTGAAGTTGTCGTGCGCCGGTGTACCGCCCGAGAACGTCATCGAGTTGAACATCGCGACACCGAGACCCTCGACGACCGACCCTTCCATCTGGGCGCGGACCGTGTCGGGATTGACCGCCGAACCGAGGTCGACGACGACGGTCACGCGGTGGACCTGGAGGTTCGACGCCGACGTGCCCGAGACCTCGGCCACCTGACCGACGATCGTGCCGCCGAATCCGGTGACGAGCGCGACACCGCGGGCACGGCCCGACGGTGCTGGTGTGTCCCACCCGCTCCTCGCGACGAGTTCGTCGAGGACTGCATTGGCGCGGACGTGCAACTCGGAGCCCGACGAGAGCAGTGTCCTCCTGAAGGCGATCGGGTCCTGGCTCGTGCCGACGGCGATCTCGTCGAGGAACGACTCGAGGAAGAACGTGTTCTGGGAGTGGCCGACGGAGCGCCAGAAGCCGAGTGGTACCTCGATCTCGTCACGCACGTGCTCGACCCGGTAGTTCGCCGGGAACTCGTAGAGCTGGTCGCGGACGGCGAAGCCTTCGACGGAGAACATGGTCGGATGACCACAGACGATCCGGGCCGTCATCGCCTCCAGCCGACCCTGGTCGTCGACCGAGGCGTCGAGCGCCGCCAGCGATGCCGGGCGATAGAGGTCGTGGGTGAAGTCCTCCTCGCGGCTCCAGATCAGCTTGACCGGTGTGCCGCCCGGCACCGCTGCGGCCACCTGGACCGCCTGGCTGACGTAGTCGTTCGCCAGTCGTCGACCGAAGCCACCGCCGAGGAACGTCGTGTTGATCGACACCTTGGCCAGGTCGTCGGGATTGCTCCGGTCCAGGCCGGCAGCTGTTGCTGCATCCCGACGGGCACTCGTCGGTGTCTGGGTCGGAGCCCACACCTCGACGGCTTCGACGGCGCCACCAGCGTCGCGGTGGACGACCGCGGTGGCGTTCTGTGGCTCCATCGTGGCGTGGGCCAGGTACGGCGCCGAGTACGTGCGGCGGAATCGCCGACCGTCGGGAGCGGAGGCGAGCACCGAGTCGGGAGACCCTTCGTCGACCGTCGGGTCGACGGCGGCCGACGACATCAGGTTCTCGGCTCGCGCCTGCATCAGGGTCGAGTCGATCGAGGCGGTGTAGTCGGCATCCACCCAGTCGACCTGCACGCTCCGGGCAGCATTGATCGCATCCCAGGTCGAGCGGGGGTGCACGGCAGCGATGCCGATCCCGTTGCCGTTGCCGTCGTGGAGTCGGACGACCGTCGTTCCAGCGGGAGCGGAACCGACGTTGCCCACGGTCTGGCCGACCTTGGGGGCCAACTTGACCGAGGCGAACACCATGCCGTCGATCCGTACGTCGGTCCCGAACACGGCCGAACCGTCGACCTTCGACGGGATGTCCAGACGCTTGATCGGCTGGCCGATGATGCGATACGGCGGCTGGACCCACTCGACGGTGGTCGGGTCGACGGAGATCGTCGCCGCCGTCGCGGTCAACGACGCATACGACCAACTGCGACCGTCGGTGTGCACCACGTGGCCGGCCTCGGCACGGAGCGCATTCCGATCGACGCCGTGCTGCTGTGCCGCTGCGCTGATGAGTTGCTCGCGAGCCGTGGCTCCGACGTCGCGGAGGATGTCGTGGTAGCCGCGGACCGAGTTCGATCCTGCGGTCGTCTGCGACGAGCCGCGGTTCAGTCCGGTGTCGGCGAACGACAATTGCATCCTGACCTGGCTCCAGTCGACCATCAACTCTTCGGCGATGATCATCGGCAGGCTCGTGGTGATGCCCTGACCCATTTCCGATCCGGGGCACACCAGTGTCACGACGTCGTCGGCGCCGATGGTGACGTAGACGCCGAGGCTGCCGCCGCCGGTGATCGCCGTCACGGCCGGGTCGGCCCAGGCGACACCCGGGGACAGTTCGATGCCGACGACGAGAGCACCGCCGACGCCGACGGCGGTTCTCGTGATGAACTGGCGGCGGTTCATCGACCCCGCCGGTGCGTTGCTCCGGTCCCCGCTCACGACATACCTGCCGCACGCTTGATCGCTGCCCGCATCCGTGCGTACGTACCGCAGGCGCAGATGTTCGCCATCGCCTGGTCGATCTCGGCGTCGGTCGGCTGCGGCCGACGCTCGAGCAGCGCCACTGCCGACATGATCGCCCCGGACTGGCAGTAGCCGCACTGTGGCACCTGCTCGTCGATCCAGGCCTGCTTGACCGCTCGGCCGATGGGTGTGTCGAGGCCTTCGATCGTGGTGATGTTCTTGCGTGCGGCCGAAGCGACGGTGAGGTTGCACGACTTGGTGACCGCGCCGTTCACCATCACCTGGCAGGCGCCGCACTGGATGATCCCGCAGCCGTACTTGGTACCGGTGAGTCCGACCACGTCGCGGAGCGCCCACAGGAGCGGCATCGTGCTCTCCGTGCGGATGCGACGGGTCTCGCCGTTGATCTTGAGTGAGTAGTTCGATTCGGGCATGTCATTCCGTTCTGATGTCCGCGCCGT
>JBMUCX010000035.1:0-26087 GCA_049458915.1 Ilumatobacteraceae bacterium | reverse complement strand
TGCCCCCTTCCTCCCAGCGGAAGGGGCGGCTCGTTGTCGCGTTGGCACGCATCCCCGTGCAAACCCTCGTGCTCACGTACGCGGCCGCCCTCGTGGGGGCCGCTACGGCCGCGGCGCTGCTCTTTCCGTCCGTAGGCAATCGATCGGCCATCGAAGACTTCTGGTGGACGCTGGGCCTGGTCGCTGTGTTCGCCCTCTCCGAGGCGAATGCCCTCCACATCGAGTTTCGGCGTCAGACCCATTCGCTCTCTCTGTCCTCGATACCTCTGACCATCTGCCTTCTCTACTTCGAGATCGGAACGGTCGTTGTTGCATTCGTTCTCGGGGCTGCCGTGGCGCTGCGCTTGGTCAGGCGTTCGAACTGGCTGAAGACGACCTGGAATCTGTCGATGTTCTCCGCGCAGACGGGGGTCGCTGCTGGAGTGCTGCTCGTTGGTATCGGTCGAAGTGCTCCGGGATCGACGCTGGATTGGGCCTGGGTCGTCGTCGCCGTGCTCGCCGCGGAGGCGTTCAGCTCCGTGGCTGTTGCACTCGTCATCTGGATCGCCGACCGTCAGGCGTCGGCTGAAGCCTTGGCGCCGATCGTGCCCCAGATGGGAATCTCGCTCATTGCGGGTTGCTTCGCAGCGATCGCTGCAGCTGAGGCATCGACCGATGCCGGGATGGTCGTGTTCGGTGTGATTCCGCTCGTCGGATTCTTCGTGTTCCTCAAGGCGAGCGAGCGAACGCGTCAACGAGAGCAGGACCTCACCAAACTGCAGACGTTCACCGTCTCCGAGCAGATGGGTGGTGGAACGCTGCTCGCCGAATCTGCGCTGCGTGAAATCGTTCAGATCATGCGGTCGGAGCGGAGTTTGCTGCTGCTGGGGGGTCGTCGAGGGGCGACGGCGACGATGCGTGTCGTGACCGAGAGCGACTCCTACGAAGTCGATGCCTCGGAGTTGATCGCGCCGGTCATGGACGCGCTCGTCGATCGGACCGTGTCGATCATCAGTGCGGACGATCCTCGGATCGAGATCCGTCGGACCGCCACGCGTCTCGGAGTGCGGCGGGCCCTCGCTGCGCCGGTACTCGTCGGGGACGGGGCGATCGGCGGTGTGGTCCTGGTCGGCGACCGCCTCGGGATGCGCTCGGATTACAGTCACGACGAGATCCAGTTGTTCGTGTCACTCGCTCGCACGTTGGATTCTCGTCTCGCCAACACCGTGCTCAGCGAGGAGATGCGGATCACGGTCAGCCGTGACGCCCTCACCGGACTCGCCAACCGGGCGAGCTTCGAGCAGCATCTCGACGAGATCGGCGTACTGCCGGCGGCGGAACGGGCGGTCATGTGGATCGACATCCGCGGTTTCGGCGAGATCAACGAGATGCTGGGGCCGGAGACCGGTGACGAGATCCTCGGCGCCGTGGCTCGTCGTATCGAAGCCGTCGCACGTCCCACCGATTTCGTCGCCCGGGTCGGTGGAGACGAATTCGCCGTCGTCCTCGACTGTGAGGGGTCGAGTGGTGTGGGTCGAGCGAAGTGGATCCACGGGTCGCTCAACCGGAAGATCGATGTGGAAGGACTGTCGTTCGAACTCCGGGTGTGCGGAGGGCTGGTCCCGCTCGGCTCGAACTCGCTCCGACCCGAAGAGGTCATGCGTCGAGCGGCCGTCGCCATGCAGGGCGCCAAGCGCTCGAGCAGCGGGTTCCTGGAGTTCGTCGAGGACCGCGATGGTGACCAGGGACGTCGCGCCGAGCTCTACCTGTCGGTACCGCGAGCCTTCGATCGCGGAGAGTTCACCATCGCGCTGCAGCCCAAGGTGTCGACGGTCGATGGTCGGGTCACGGGAGCCGAGGTGCTCGCTCGCTGGACCCATCCGACACTCGGTCCGATCTCACCGTCAGAGTTCATCCCACTCATCCTGCAAACCGGTACGACGTCGCGTCTCACCCGCCTGATGATCGAGCGTGCGGCCGAGGCGATCACCCGTCTCGCCGACTCCGGTAATCCGATGACCATCTCGGTCAACGTCACGGCACGCGACTTGCTCGATCCGACGCTCCCGAGCGTCGTGTTCGAGAGCCTGCGACGCTTCGGTGCCAAGCCGGAGATGCTGAAGGTCGAGTTGACCGAGGACTCGGCGGTCGTCGACTTCACGACCACGGTCCGAACGCTCGAGCGACTCAGTGAGTTCGGCGTGTCGGCATCGCTCGACGACTTCGGAACCGGGTACGCATCGCTCGGGCACCTCCATCAGCTTCCCGTTCAGGAACTGAAGGTGGATCGGTCGTTCGTCGAGCGACTCCCCGTCGACCCTCGTGCAGCAGCGGTGGTCCGGGCCGCTGTCTCGCTCGCCGAAGCGATGAACATGACGACGGTCGCCGAAGGCGTCGAGGACGTCGAGATGCTCCGACTCGTCCGCAGCCTCGGCGTCACCGAGATCCAGGGATTCCTCGTCAGTCGGCCGATACCGCTGGACGAGTTCGTCGCCTGGGTCGTCGCCTGGCAAGGTCGACCGATCCTCGACTGGTTGGCGCTCTGCGAGGCCGATTCGTCCCAGCGGTCGCTGGACCTCTGATCCGACCGGACGGCCGATGTCGTTCGCCGATCGCTCCTGATACCATGGCGGATCGCGTCGTGACCACGGCGCCGTCATCCCATTCATCGATCGTTCCGAAAGCAGTTCGTCCCTTGTCCGACACCACCGTCCCAACGCCCTCGAGCGCCGAGCACCAGTTCGGCACCTTCGACGAGGAGGGCAACTACACCCCGCGCCAGATCGTCGCCGACGATCTCGGCATGAGCTTCGCCGATGCCATCGCCGGCACGATCGTCGAAGTGGAGGACGGGCAGATGGTCCATGGGACCGTCGTGAAGATCGACAAGGACGAAGTTCTCCTCGACATCGGTTACAAGAGCGAAGGCGTCATTCCTGGTCGTGAGCTGAGCATTCGCAACGACGTCGATCCGGCCGAGATCGTCTCGCTCGGCGAGCAGGTCGAAGCGCTCGTCCTCACGAAGGAGGACAAGGAGGGTCGGCTCGTCCTGTCCAAGAAGCGTGCGCAGTACGAGCGGGCGTGGGGCACGATCGAGGCGAAGAAGGAAGCCGACGAGATCGTCGAAGGTCCGGTCATCGAGGTCGTCAAGGGCGGCCTGATCGTCGACATCGGTCTGCGCGGATTCCTCCCCGCGTCCCTGGTCGAACTCCGTCGTGTCCGCGATCTGGCGCCGTACATCGGCCAGACGGTGCAGGCGAAGATCATCGAGCTCGACAAGAACCGCAACAACGTGGTGCTGTCTCGACGCGCGTTCCTCGAGGAGACGCAGAAAGAGACCCGGGACAGCTTCCTCAACAATCTCAAGATCGGCGAAGTCCGTGAGGGCACCGTGTCGTCGGTGGTCAGCTTCGGCGCCTTCGTCGATCTGGGCGGCATGGACGGTCTCATCCACGTCAGCGAACTTTCGTGGAAGCACGTCGATCACCCGGGCAGCGTCGTGGCCGTCGGTGACCCGGTCAAGGTCCAAGTGCTCGACGTCGACTACAGCCGAGAGCGGATCAGCCTGTCGCTGAAGGCCACGCAAGCCGATCCATGGCAGGAGTTCGCCGAGTCCCACGAGGTCGGTCAGCTGGTCTACGGCCGAGTGACGAAGCTCGTCCAGTTCGGTGCGTTCGTGCAGGTCGGCGATGGCATCGAAGGCCTCGTCCACATCTCCGAGATGTCCGCCCACCACGTCGACTCGCCCGAGCAAGTCGTGACGCCGGGCGAGGAACTGTGGGTCAAGATCATCGATCTCGACCTCCAGCGCCGTCGGATCAGCCTCTCGATCAAGCAGGCAGCAGAGGGCGGCGAACTCGCTGCCGAGTACCGTGAACACTTCGAGATCGACGAGCAGGGCAACTGGGCCACGAGCTCGGACGAAGTCGAAGCGGCCTGGGCCGAGTTCGAGAACGCCGACGCCGGCGCTCCTGCTGTCGAAGAGGGCTGATCACGGTGCTCCTGGTCGGCTTGACCGGGGGTATCGGCTCCGGGAAGTCGACCGTCGCTGGGCTGCTCCGCGAACTCGGTGCGGTCGTCGTCGACGCCGATCAGGTGGCTCGTGACCTCCAGGCGCCGGACAGCCCGCTGCTCGCCGAGATGGCCGAGCGCTTCGGCCAGCACATCTTGCGAGCCGACGGGTCGCTCGATCGAGCTGTCGTCGCCTCGATCGTGTTCGGTGAGTCGGACAGTGCTCGACGGGCTCGGGCCGACCTCAACGCGATCACACACCCGGCGATCCAACGCGAGATCGCTGCACGGATCGCGGCTGTCGTCGGTTCCGACCGGATCGTCGTGCTCGACCATCCGCTGTTGGGTGAGCACCCACGCGATGACCTCTCGGCGTTGATCGTCGTCGACGTCCCGACCGAGATCGCCGTGGATCGTCTCGTCACCCATCGGGGGATGGCCGAGGTCGACGCGAGGAATCGGATCGCGAGCCAGATCTCGCGGGAGGAGCGACGCCAGCGGGCGACGCACGTGATCGACAACAGCGGCGACGAGGTAGCACTGCGCCAGCAGGTGGCCGAGGTGTGGCGCCAGCTCAGCCGCCTGCGCGGCCGCCGTCGAGGAGTTGATCGAGACTGGCTCTCGCCCAGGTCTCGCCGTCGACGACCACGCCGGTCGGGACGAATCCGAGGCGACGGTAGAAACCCGCTGGCCCACCGGGTACGTCCACGTAGCTGACTTCCAGCTCCCGTTGCCCGACGTCGACGAGCGCCCGAGCGACGAGGCGGACGGCGTGCGCGCCGACACCCCGGCCCTGATGTCTTCGGTCGACGATCAGTCGCCACAGGACCGGAACATGGCGGGACGATGTCGGCAGTGCCACCATCACGAACGCAGCGTGCTCGCCGTCGGCGATGACGGCCCGGTACCACGGGTTCTCGACCACACCGTCGAGGGTCGGCGGGTGAGCGGCATCGGCGATCGACTCCAGCACCGTCGACACGAAGGCGCGCTGGCTGAAGCCGACTTCGAGCCGGCCGACCCGTCGAACGTCGGCAGAGGTCACCTCGGTGAGCGCGATGCTGGCAGGAGGCGACGTCGGACGAGCCATCCACGCCGCCCAGGTCTCGGGGAGCAGTGAGTACCTGGCGTCATCGGTCCACGATCCACGTGATCGGGCGGCGCCTCGGGCGATCCCGACGAAGTCGAAGCCGCACCGTTCCAGCACCCTGGCCGATGCCGTGTTCCGGGGGTCGAGCTCGGCGGCGATGCGGTGGACGCCTGCGATCTCGAACAGCCAGGGCACGAGCGACCGCACCGCTTCGGTGGCGAACCCGCGGCCTCGGTGGCCGGGCGCGATCGTGTAACCGAGCATCGCGAGGTGCCCCGCACGGTCGATCCAGACGGCGATGTCGCCGACGATGGTGCCTCCGACGTCGATGGCCAGTTGCATCCACTCGTCGGGCGTGGGCCGACCCAGGCGGTCGCAGTCGTCGATGAGCTGGTGGGCGTGGTCCCTCGTGTACGGGAGCGGCCAGTCCTGGTACCGAGCCACGTCCGGAAGGTTCCGGTACCGGGTGAACTCGGTGATGTCGGATCGGACCAGTGGCCGGAGCACGAGACGTTCCGAGCGCAGGCGGAACTCAGCGGTCCGGGCCATGGCGACAGTCAACCGTCGAAACCGCTCGAGTCGTCGTTCGGGTCCACGACCGGGTCGGAGCGATGCCGTAGCGTGCCGACGTGCTTCCCGTCGTCCTGCTCGTGGCCGCACTGGTGGTCGCAGCGGTCGACTGGTGGTCGGTCCGTCGAGAGCGCCGCGACGTCGAACGAGTGGCGAAGCCGCTCACGATGTTGTTGCTCGTCGGCGTGGCCGTCACGTGGGGTGACCTCGATGCCGGTGCTCGCGGATGGTTGGTCGCCGGTGCCGGGCTCGGCGTCGTCGGTGATGTCGCACTGTTGCGGGAGGGCGATCGGGCGTTCATGTCGGGCCTCGTCGCGTTCGCACTCGGACATCTCGCGTACGTCGTCGCAGCACTGCGGATCGACTTCGCCGTCGGGAGCGCCACCGTCGGGCTGGTCGCATCGATCGCGCTCGTCTCGTACCGGTTCGTTCCCCGCGCCGTTCGCGGGGCGGCGGCGACGGGCGGATCGGTGCTCGCCGTGGCGGTGGTGGGGTATGCCGTCGTGATCGGTGCGATGACCACGACGGCGTGGGGTACCGGATCCCTGCTCGCCGGTGTCGGCGCCGTGGCGTTCGCCGGCAGCGACTGGGTCCTCGGGCACCATCGGTTCATCGGCCCGTTCCCCGGTGGTCGGCTCGCAGTGATGGTGCCGTACCACGTCGGGCAGGCGCTCCTCGTGATCGGGCTCGCCCGGGCATGACCGGAACGCGGACCTGGGTGTTCGGCTACGGGTCACTGGTCAGCCCCGGATCGTTCGGTGCGACGATCGGCCGTCGGCTGCGCGTCGGCCCGGAGTTCGTCGTCGCCCGTCTCGACGGCTTCGGCCGACGCTGGAACTACGGCATACGGGGCTTCGAAGGTGTGAGTGCCGGCTCGGACGGCGCCGAACGGACGTGGACACTGGTCGCGCTCGGCGTGACGGTGTCGCCGTCCGAGACGGTCAACGGCGTCGTGGCACCGGTGTCGACCGACGAGCTGGCCGCCCTCGACCGTCGAGAACGTGAATACGACCGGGTGGACGTGACGGCCTCGATCGGAGGCGTCGACGTGCGGGACGGCGACCGGGTCGTGACGTACGTGCCGCGTCCCGCTGCGGTCGCCCGTGCAGCGTCGGCGCATTCGGAGCGGCGCGCAGCGATCGAGCTCCGCTACAGCGACCTCGTGCTCGGGGCGTTCGCCGATCTCGGCCCCGAGCACCTCGAGCGCTATCGAGCGACCACGCCCGACGAGGGGATACCGGTCGTCGACGTCACACGACGCGCAACCGGCCGGTGAACTGCTGGAACAGGTGTTCGACCGCCGGTAGCGTGGAGCCATGACCGACGCTCTCGACCGCGACCTCGACCTGTCGGGTTCGGCGACGACGTCCGTGTCGGCGGTGTCCGGGGTGGAACAGCCGCTCCGAGTGGTGTCCGACTTCGCTCCGGCCGGCGACCAGCCGACGGCGATCGCCGATCTCGCCGCAGGGATCACGGCCGGTGAGCGCTTCCAGACCTTGCTCGGCATCACCGGATCGGGGAAGTCGGCGACGATCGCCTGGACCATCGAACAGGTGCAGAAGCCGACGCTGATCCTCGCCCCGAACAAGAGCCTCGCAGCGCAGTTGGCGCAGGAGATGCGGGAGTTCTTCCCTGACAACCGGGTCGAATACTTCGTCTCGTACTACGACTACTACCAGCCCGAGGCGTACATCCCGTCGAGCGACACGTTCATCGAAAAGGACTCGTCGATCAACGACGAGATCGACCGCCTCCGACATTCTGCGACAGCAGCGCTGCTCACCAGGCGGGACGTCATCGTCGTCGCTTCGGTGTCGTGCATCTACGGCATGGGCAACCCCGACGAGTACAAGGGACAACTCGTCGACCTCAGCGTCGGCGTCGACTACGACATGCGCAGCATCCTGCGACGACTGGTCGACATGCAATACGACCGGAACGACGCCACGCTCGGACGCGGCAAGTTCAGGGTCCGCGGGGACACGATCGAGGTGCACCCGGCGTACGAGGAGGCGGTACTGCGGATCGAAATGTTCGGTGACACGATCGACCGACTCACCCGAATCGACCCGCTCACGGGAGAGACCCTCGAGGAGATGAAGCGGGTCGTCGTGTTCCCGGCCACGCACTACGTCGCCGGCAACGAACGCCTGGCGCGGGCGATGCAGCAGATCGAGCACGAACTCCAGGTGCGACTCTCCGAGTTCGAGGCCCAGGGGAAACTGCTCGAGGCCCAGCGGTTGCGAATGCGGACGCAGTACGACCTCGAGATGATCAGCGAGGTCGGTTACTGCAACGGCATCGAGAACTACTCGATGCACATCGACGGGCGCGAGTACGGCGAGCCGCCGTTCACACTGCTCGACTACTTCCCCGACGACTTCCTGATGGTCATCGACGAGAGCCACGTCGCCGTGCCCCAACTCCACGGCCAGTTCGCCGGTGATCGCAGCCGGAAGGACGTGTTGATCGAGCACGGATTCCGGTTGCCGTCGGCGCGTGACAACCGCCCACTCACGTTCGAGGAGGTGCTCGAGCGGATCAACCAGTGCGTGTTCCTGTCGGCGACGCCGGGCGAGTACGAACTCCGGGTCTCGTCGCGCGTCGTCGAGCAGATCGTCCGGCCGACCGGCCTCGTCGATCCCGAAGTCGTGGTGAAGCCGACGAAGGGACAGATCGACGACCTGATCGAGCTCGTCAACGATCGGGTCCTGCGTGATGAACGGGTCCTGATCACGACCCTCACCAAGAAGATGGCCGAGGACCTCACCGAATACCTGCTCGAGCAGGGCCTACGGGTGCGTTATCTCCACTCGAACATCGACACGATCCAACGCATCGAGATCCTCCGGGCTCTCCGCCTCGGCGAGTTCGACGTCCTGGTCGGCATCAACCTCCTGCGCGAAGGTCTCGACCTGCCCGAGGTGTCGTTGGTGTGCATTCTCGACGCCGACAAGGAAGGGTTCCTTCGTTCGGAGACCTCGCTGATCCAGATGATCGGCCGAGCGGCTCGCAACGTCGCCGGCGAGGTGGTCATGTACGCCGATTCGGTCACGGCCTCGATGCAGCGAGCGATCGGGGAAACGCACCGCCGCCGTCAACTCCAGATGGCGTACAACGCCGAGCACGGGATCGATCCGCAGACCATCCGCAAGGCGGTCGGCGACATCCTGTCGATGCTCCGCCCCGACGGCTCGGCGCCCGTCCCCGGCAAGGATCGTCGACGGCAGCGTGAACGCGACAAGGTCCAACGCGAACTCAAGTCGCTGCCGCAACAGGAACTCGCCCGGCTCGTACAGACGTTGGAGGCCGAGATGCACGAGGCGGCCGCCGACCTCAAGTTCGAGTACGCCGCTCGACTCCGTGACGAGATCGCCGAACTCCGACGGGAACTGCGGGACGCTGAGTGAGACTCCGGTTCGACGGCTGAGCGGTGGTCGACGGAACAACGGGGGGTACGGTCCGCTCATGCGAATCGGAGTCTTCGACGGAGCGATCAACGACGGCACGGTCGACCAAGTGGTCGACGGCGCCCGGAGAGCCGAGGCGGACGGGTTCGACAGCTTCTGGGTTTCGCAGATCTTCGGGCTCGATGCACTGACGGCGTTGGCGGTCGTCGCCCGTGAGGTCCCGCGGATCGAACTCGGAACGAGCGTCGTGCCGACGTACCCGCGACATCCGATGGCGCTCGCCCAACAGGCGCTCACGGTCAACTCGATCGCCGAGGGTCGTCTCACGCTGGGGATCGGCCTGAGCCATCAACCCGTCGTCGAGGGGATGTGGGGAATGCCGTTCGACAAGCCGGTTCGGCACATGCGCGAATACCTCTCGGCGATGATGCCACTCCTCGACGAAGGTTCGGGCCGATTCGCCGGCAAAACGATCACTGCTCGTGGTGATCTGTCGATTCGGGATCGTCGATGCCCCGGCGTCGTCGTCGCTGCGCTGGGTGAACAGATGCTCCGCGTCACGGCGGCACTCGCCGATGGAACGCTCACCTGGTGCACCGGGCCGAAGACCCTTGCATCGCACACCGTGCCGACGCTTCGATCAGCGGCGGATGCGGCGGGTCGCGATGCGACCCGCGTGATCGCCGCGCTCCCGGTGTGCGTGACCGACGACGTGGCGTCGGCTCAGGAGCGGGCCTCGGTCGTGTTCGCGATCTATGGCCAGCTGCCCAGCTATCGGGCGATGCTCGACCGGGAGGGAGCAGCGGGTCCGGCCGACATCGTCATCGCCGGATCTGCCGCCGAGTGCACCGACCGGATCGCGGCGCTCGCCGAGATCGGGGTGACGGACTTCGCAGCCGTCGAGTTCTCGTCGGATCCGGACGAGGCGGCAGCGACCCGGTCGATGCTGTGCGGTCTCCTGGGCCGCTGAGCGGCTGGCTCCCGGGCCTTCGGTAGCCTCACCCGGCGATGGCTCCTCGCACCCCCGCAGTCCCGTCCGGCCCGACGATCGACGTCAGGGGGGCACGCGAGCACAACCTCAAGAACGTCAACGTCCAACTCCCTCGCGACAAACTCGTCGTGTTCACCGGCCTGTCGGGTTCGGGGAAGTCGAGCCTCGCCTTCGACACGATCTACGCCGAGGGGCAGCGGCGGTACGTCGAGTCGCTGAGCGCATATGCGCGGCAGTTCCTCGGGCAGATGGACAAGCCCGACGTCGACGTGATCGAGGGGCTGTCGCCGGCGATCTCGATCGACCAGAAGTCGGCGAGTCGGAATCCGCGCTCGACCGTCGGGACGATCACCGAGGTGTACGACTATCTCCGCCTCCTGTACGCCAGGGTCGGCCAACAGCACTGCCCCGACGACGGAACGCGTCTCCAGCGTCAGACGCCTCAGCAGATCGTCGACCGGATCCTCGAGCTCGAGGAGGGCACGCGTTTCCAGGTACTGGCTCCAGTGGTCCGCGGACGCAAGGGCGAGTACGACACGCTGCTCGCCGATCTGTCGGGGCAGGGTTTCGTCAGGGCGCGTATCGACGGGGAAACGGTGGTCATCGACGAGTTCCTCGCTCGCGACGAGCGCCTCGCGAGGTACGAGCAGCACAAGATCGAGATCGTCGTCGACCGCCTCGTGCTTCGCGACGGCATCGAACGGCGGCTCACCGACTCGTTGGAGACCGCCCTCCGACTGGCCGATGGCGTCGCCGAGGTCGAACTCGTCGACCGGGAGGGGGCGACTGCAGGGGAGACGTTGACCTTCAGCCAGCACTTCGCCTGCCCGACGTGTGGAACGAGCTACGACGAACCCGCTCCTCGGAACTTCTCGTTCAACTCGCCATACGGTGCCTGCGAGACGTGCGACGGCCTCGGAACCACGTTCGAGGTCGATCCGGAACTCGTCGTGCCCGACCACGACCTGTCGATCAACGACGGTGCGATCGCCCCGTGGCGAGGCGCCCACACCCAATACTTCGTGCGCCTGCTCGAGACCGTGGCGAACGTCCACGACATCGACCTCGACGTCCCGTGGTCCGCACTGAACGCGAAGCAGCACAAGGTGCTCCTCCACGGAGTGTCCGGCAAGCTGACGGTGAACTACAAGAACCGCTACGGCCGGAGTCGTGCGTATTCGACCGAGTACGAGGGCGTCATTCCCTGGATCCAACGACGGCACGAGAGCGCCGAGAGCGACTGGTCGCGCGAGCAGTTCGAGGGGTACATGCGTGAAGTGCCGTGTCGCGTCTGCAGCGGCGCCCGCCTCAAACCGTTCACCCTGGCCGTCACGATCGGTGGGAAGAACATCGCCGAAGTCTGTGACATGTCGATCGGTGAGTCGGCGAAGTTCTTGGCGGGTCTCGAGTTGTCCGAACGCGACCGACTGATCGCCGAGCGGGTCACCAAAGAGGTCAACGCCCGGCTCGGGTTCCTGCTCGACGTCGGTCTCGACTACCTCACGCTGTCGCGTTCCGCCGGCACGCTCGCCGGCGGTGAGGCCCAGCGGATCCGGCTCGCCAGCCAGATCGGGTCCGGTCTGGTCGGGACCCTCTACGTGCTCGACGAACCGTCGATCGGCCTCCATCAGCGAGACAACCGTCGTCTCATCGACACCCTCACCCGCCTCCGTGACCTCGGCAACACCGTGATCGTGGTCGAGCACGACGAGGACACGATCCGAGAGAGTGACTGGATCGTCGACATCGGCCCGGGTGCCGGTGAGCACGGCGGCGCCGTCGTCTACAGCGGGCCGGTCAAGGGCATCGAGAAGGTCAAGGAGTCGGTGACGGGCCAGTACCTCTCGGGGCGGACGTCGATCCCCGTCCCCGCGACCCGCCGCACTCCCGGGCCGGACAAGCTCACCGTGCGGGGGGCTCGGGAACACAATCTCCGCGACCTCTCCGTCGACATCCCGCTCGGATGTTTCGTGGCGGTCACCGGCGTGTCGGGTTCCGGCAAGTCGACCCTGATCCGGGACATCCTGCTCCCGGTGCTCATGCAGCGGATCTACAAGTCGAAGGTGCCGGCCGGCAAACACAAGCGGATCGACGGCATCGAGTTCCTGGACAAGGTCATCGACATGGACCAGTCGCCGATCGGTCGCACCCCGCGCTCCAATCCGGCGACGTACACCGGTGTCTTCGACAACGTCCGAAAGCTGTTCGCCGCGACCAGCGAAGCGAAGGTCCGTGGCTACCAGCCGGGCCGCTTCTCGTTCAACGTCAAGGGTGGCCGGTGCGAGGCCTGCGCCGGCGACGGCACGATCAAGATCGAGATGCACTTCCTCCCGGACGTCTACGTGCCGTGCGAGGTCTGCAAGGGGGCTCGGTACAACCGCGACACGCTCGACATCGAGTTCAAGGGGCG
Organism: Ilumatobacteraceae bacterium; assembly: GCA_049458915.1. Lineage (GTDB taxonomy): Bacteria > Actinomycetota > Acidimicrobiia > Acidimicrobiales > Ilumatobacteraceae > Ilumatobacter. Next base: position 13,626 of record JBMUCX010000035.1, on the reverse strand, counting down.
CAACATCGCCGACGTGCTCGACATGCCCGTTGCCGAGGCGGTCGACTTCTTCGCCAACCAGCCGAACATCGCCCGGTACATGGCGACACTGATGGACGTCGGTCTCGGATACGTCCGACTCGGTCAGTCCGCTCCCACGCTGTCGGGCGGTGAGGCACAGCGAGTGAAGCTGGCGACCGAGTTGGCGAAACGATCGACCGGTCACACCATCTACCTCCTCGACGAGCCGACCACCGGGCTGCACTTCGACGACGTCCGGCGCCTCCTCACCGTGCTGTCGCGCCTGGTCGACCAGGGCAACACGGTGCTCGTGATCGAGCACAACCTCGACGTCATCAAGACGGCGGACTGGTTGATCGATCTCGGGCCCGAAGGAGGTAGCGGCGGAGGGTCGGTCGTCGCCGAGGGGACGCCCGAGCAGGTGGCAGCGGTGGAGGCGAGCCACACCGGTCGGTTCCTGCGTCCGTTGTTGCGGTGAACTCCTCCGATCCGGCCGGGCGGAGCCTGAATCTGACACAGTGAACGGGTGACCGCGACCTCCGACCACGCAGATGTCTCCGACGACCATCAGGAGCAGCAGCGGCGGACGCTGAACGTGCTTCGTTTGGCCGTGGTCCCGGGCCAGGCGGCGATCGCTGGCACCGTCGCCGTGGTGAGCTTGCTCGCCAAGGACCTGCTCGGGGGGAGTGACCGCCTCGCCGGACTGGGCAGCGCTGCGTTCACGCTCGGCGCAGCGACGGTGGCCGTCCCGCTGGCTGCATACATGCGTCGACGCGGCCGACGGCCGGGTCTCGTGCTGGCGCTCGTCGCCGGGGCGCTCGGTGCGTTGATCGCAGCCACCGGGGGTCAGGTGAGGTGGTTCTGGCTGTTCGTGCTCGGCATGTTCGTCTTCGGCGCCGGACAGTCGGCGACCCTGCAAGCCCGGTACGTCGCCGCGGATCTCGCTCGTGAGGACGATCGGGCCCGAGCGATCGGGGCCATCGTCTGGATCGGAACGCTCGGGGCGGTGTTCGGTCCGGTGTTCGCGCCGGTCGAGAACCGATTCGGCCAATGGCTGGGACTCGACGAGTTCGTCGGGCCGTTCCTCTTCGCTGCGCTGCTGCTGGCCGCCGGTGCGCTGGTCTACTGGTCGATGTTGCGGCCCGATCCGCTCGTCCTCGCCGGTGGGACCGATCCGTCGGCCGAGCGCACTCGGCCGGTTCGGCAGGTGCGTCGATCGCTCGGCGTGATCCGGTCGTCCCCGGGAGCGGTGCTCGGAATCGTCGCGATGGCGGGCTCTCAGGCCGCAATGGTCGGCGTCATGACCATGACCCCGCCGCACATGAAGGACCACGACCACGGGGATCTCTCGGCCTTCGTGATCGCCGTGCACGTGGTCGGCATGTTCGGCCTCGCTCCACTCGTCGGCCGGTTCGTCGACCGGGTCGGATCGGTCCGAGCGATCCAGTACGGAGCAGTGGTGCTCGGCACCGGCACCGTCGCGGCAGTGGTCGCCGGGTACGTCCCGGCGATGATCTTCATCGGACTCTTTCTGCTCGGTCTGGGCTGGAACATCGGACTCATCGGGGGAACCACCCTGTTGACCGCCTCCGTCCCACCGCATGCCCGGGTGGAGGCCCAGGGGACCGCCGACCTGACCTTGAGCTTCTGCGGGGCCGTCGCTGCGTTCGGCTCCGGATTCATCAAGGAGTCGGCCGGTTTCCACATCCTCGCCGACGCTGCCACCGGTGTGGCTGCGCTCGTGCTCGTCGCCGCATGGGTCACGCAGTCGCGTCTCTCCCGGGTGCCGAGCCCTGCGTGAGGTCGGCGAGGACGGGAGCGGCGGCCGTGGCGCTCAGTCGGCGATGACCACGCGGCCGCCACCTCCGGCTTTACCGGAGTCGACGGCGTCGCCTGCTGATTCGATCAGTTCATCGATGTCGACGAGGCCGGACTGGTGCGACACACCGATCGTGGCCGTCACCGAACCCGGACCGATCTCGACCGGGAGCGGTGCGCCGATCGTGGTGCTGAAGCGCTTCGCCACCTGGAGCACGGTGGATCGGTCGACGCCCCCGAAGAGCAGGGCGAAACGGTCTCGCGAGAGTCGAGCGAGGACGTCGCGCTGTCGGCGACTGGCGAGCAGTCTGATCGCCACCTCCCTGACCACGAGTTCTGAAATCGCCTCGCCCCAGATCGACGACAGTTCGGCGAACTCGTCGATGTCGATCACCATGATCGCCGCCTCGTCGCCGTCGAAGGCCTCGCAGGTGTCTCCGAACGCGGCAGCGTCGAGGAGGTCGACCAACGGGTCGACGTCCTCGGCGTCCTCCGTGGTCTCCTCCGCCGGTGCCGCTGTCGTTTCGACCGGGGCCGGGCGACGTCGGGCGTACAACGGGTGGTCCGCCCGGCGCTGCCGCTCGCGTTCGGCGGCGGTCGCCAGCGCGGCGAGCACCGAACGTCGTTCGGCGACCGACGCCACGCCGTTGAGATCCTCGAACCACATGGCGATGATCTCGGCCTCGTCGGCCGCCACGATGCGACCCACGTGAGCGAGCCGGACCCCGGCAGCGTGGGCTGTCGTCGCCACGACCTCGGGAAGATCCTGTACTCGGACCTCGACGGTCTCGGTGCTCGGCGCCGAACTCCAGGCCTCGTGGGTTCCGGCTGCAGCCGCCACCGAGACCGCGGCTCGGAGAATGCCGATGCCGCCTCCGTCGACGACCTTGGGAGGCTCGTCGGGCCGGACCACCAGGACCACCAGGACACCGTTGGCGGGCGACTGGGCCAAGCGTCGAGCAGCTTCAGCGGCACCCGCCAGGAGATGGTCGGGAGATCGGGTCGGGTCGGGGTCGAAAGACATGGTCGCGCTTCCGGGTCGGTGGGCGGATGAGGAGGGAACGGCCGGGCCTCGCGGCGTCGTGGGCCGATCCTCCTGGCGAGCCTAGGCGAGTCAGCGCAGTCGTTTGGAGAGTTCGTTGAGTCGGCGCTTTTCGTCGGTGGAGAGCGACTCGAGGCCGCTCGCCGAGATCTTGTCGAGGAGGACGTCGAGTTCTGCCTGGGCTGCCGCCGTATCGGCCGACGACGGCGACGGATCGGGCGCCTTCCACGGTCCGTCGACCACCTGGTTGCGACGGCGTGATCTTCCCGACCGACCTCCGGACACACGACCCCGGTGCGAGCGCCTGGGGCCCGACGACCTCACGCCGGTCATGGTGTCGGGGAGCGGGACCTTCGGGATCCACGGGTACGCAGCGAGCATGCCGACTGCTCGACCAGCGAGTCCGGCGATGACGAGTGACGCCAGGTAGAACAGGAACTGCTCGCCGCTGCCGTCGGCACTGATCTGGAGCAGGTCGGTCGCCACGTAGACCAATCCGAGGATCCACGCCGGGATGCCGAAGAAGAAGCGGATGTTCGGGTACTCGGCGATGAAGAGCAGGAGGACGGCCAGTTCGATGCTCCGAACGCCGGCCTGTGGCAGGTCGAGCACCGTTCCGACGATGCCGGGCAGCACCACCAGCGCCGCCAGGAGGACCGTCATGCGCACGCGGCCGATCTGTTCTTCGAGTCGACTTCCGAAGTACCAGAGCAGCGCCACCGCGACCGCCGTCCACAGGAGACGCTGGTCGAAGCCGTTGGCGAGCGGCCAGGTGAACAGCCGCCAGATCTGGCCTCCCCAGACGTCGTCGGGGAGGAGTGCGAGGCGGAGCAGCAAGCGCTTGCCGGCGTCCCCGAAGCCGTAGATCAGGATCGAGAACGCGCAGAGGAGGGCGAGGAACGCCGCTGAACCGATGTCGACCTCTCCGATGCGGAACCAGGGGTCGTTCGCTCGACGTCGTTCGGGGCGGGAGTAGGAGAATCTGCCGGCCATCGACGGCCACGGTACCCGGTCCGTTCCGTATCATCGGGTCGATGGTCGAACGTCCGCCCACCGGCACGATCCCGGAGGAGCCCGGTTCGTACCAGTTCAAGGATGCTGGCGGGCGAGTGATCTACGTCGGCAAGGCGTCGAACCTTCGTCAGCGCCTGTCGAACTACTTCCAGGCCCCACACCAACTGCACCCGCGGACTCGTCAGATGGTGGAGACGGCCACGAGCGTCGAGTGGACCATCGTGCGGAACGAGGTCGAGGCACTGATGCTCGAGTACTCGCTCATCAAGGAGCACCGCCCGCGATTCAACGTCCGGCTCCGTGACGACAAGTCGTATCCGTTCCTCGCCGTGACCGTCGACGAGCAGTGGCCGAGGGTGATGGTCGTTCGGGGTCGAAAACGGAAAGGGACGAGGTACTTCGGCCCGTACGCGCACGCGTACGCCATCAGGGAGACCGTCGACCTGGTCCTGCGCAGCTTTCCGGTGCGGACGTGTTCGCCGGCCAAGTTCCGCGAGCACGAACGCCTCGGCCGCCCGTGTCTGCTCCATCACATCGAGAAGTGCGCCGGGCCGTGTGTCGGAGCGATCGAGGAGATGCCGTACCGCGAACTCGTTCGCGAGTTCTGCGACTTCGTCTCCGGCGACACCGGCGAGGTCGTGGCCCGACTCGAAGGCGAGATGCGGGCGGCGTCCGCTGCGCTCGAATTCGAGCGAGCGGCGCTCCTCCGCGACCGACTCCAGGCCGTGGAGAAGGCACTCGCCAAGCAGCAGATGGTTGCCGACGAGGGTGCGGATGTCGACGTGATCGGAGTCGCCGACGACGAGCTCGAGGCATCGGTCCAAGTGTTCTTCGTCCGTCATGGCCGCGTCGTCGGTCGGAAGGGTTTCGTGCTCGACAAGGTCGAGGCGTTGACGGCGGGAGGGCTGATCGATCGGATCCTCGAAGCGCTGTACGGCGACGAGCCGCCGATGGGCTATCCGAAGCTGGTGCTCGTGCCCACCGAACCGGACGATCGGAGAACCTACGAGGAGTGGCTCCAGTACTTGCGGGGGTCGAGCGTCGAGATCCGGGTCCCGCAGCGTGGCGATCGCCGGACACTGCTCGAGACGGTCACCCGGAATGCATCGGAGGAGTTCGTCCGCCATCGGATGCGCCGCGCGTCCGATCACAACACGCGTTCCAGAGCACTCACCGAGCTGCAGGACCTGCTCGACCTCCCGGAAGCGCCTTTGCGGATCGAGTGCTACGACATGGCGCACCTCCAGGGAACCGACTACGTGGGGTCGATGGTCGTGGTCGAGGACGGGCTGCCGGCCAAACGGGAGTACCGACGGTTCAAGGTGAACGTGCCGGGAAACGACGACTACGGCGCCATGGAGGAGGTATTGACCCGTCGACTCCGCGCATACGTCGAGGAGCGGGACGGAACGTTCGACGGGGAGTCCGATGCCGCCGCTCCGGATCAGGGTCCGGCGTCGTCGACGCGACGTGGGCGGTTCTCGTACCCGCCCCAACTCCTCGTGGTCGACGGCGGGAAGGGACAGCTCAATGTCGCCAAACGAGTCGTCGACTCGTTCGGGCTCGGTGACGAGATCCCGGTGATCGGACTCGCGAAACGGTTCGAGGAGGTCTACGTCCCGGGCCGGTCCGAGCCGGTCGAGATCCCACGGGGGAGCGAGGCGTTGTTCATGCTGCAGCGGGTTCGCGACGAAGCCCATCGATTCGCCAACTCGTTCCATCGTGAGCGCCGGTCGAAGCGGATGACGCGGAGCGTCCTCGACGACATCCCCGGACTCGGCGAGCGACGCCGAGCGCAACTCGTGAAGGCCATGGGTGGGGTGCGCGCCGTTCAGCGGGCCGAACTGGACGACCTGAAGGCGCTCAGCTTTCTCCCCGACCAGGTCGCCGAGGCGATCTACGCCAAGTTCCACTGAGCCTCACAGTCGTGCGAGGACCTCGGTGCGGATCCGGTCGAGGCGATCCCGACGTTCGTCGGGGGTTCGACCGAGGTTGAAGTCGGGAATGATGAACTCGTCGAAGCCGATCTCGGCATAGGCGCCGAACTCCTGCACCAGGCGATCGGCCGTGCCGGCGATCGAACGCACGCCCCACTCGCCAGCGAGCACCTCGTCCGCCGATGCCTCGTCGTCGGTGAGGAACACGAGTGCCTGGACCGAGGTCCACTTCGTGGTGGGGTCGATCTCGTTGCGCTCGCAGGCTTCGACGAAGGCAGCGTGACGTTCGCTCGCCGAGGCGACGGTGCCCCACGTGTTCCACTCATCGGCGAAGCGTGCGGTGATGCCGAGCATTCGGGGGCCGCCCGTGCCGACCAGGATCGGGAGCGGGTCCTGGAGCGGTTTCGGGTCGGAGGGGGCATCGGTGATCGAGTAGTACGTTCCGCTGAAGTCGGTCCGGTCCCGGCCGAGCAGTGACCGGACGATCTGGATCGCCTCGTCGAACCGGTCGACCCGCTGTTTCGGTGGTTCGAGTGCGATGCCGTATGCCCGGTGCTCGTTGATCTGCCAACCGGCACCGAGTCCGAGCACCATCCGTCCGTTCGACAGGTGGTCGATCGTCGCCGCTCGGTTGGCGAGGAGCGCCGGATGGTGGACCGAGGTCGGTGCGACGAGTGAGCCGACCCGTACCCGTTCCGTGACGGCGGCGATGGCCGGCAGGATCCCCCAGCACTCGTGGACGTCGCCGCTGCGGATGTCCTCCGTCCCGGTGTTCGGCATGTAGTGATCGGCGTACCAGACCCCGTGGAAGTCGTGCGCTTCGGCCCACCTGGCCGTGTCGAGCACCTCGGCGGGGGAGTGGGATGCGTTCGGCCAGACGGAGATCTTCATGACGACGACCGTAACCTGCCGGCGTGACGCCCCAGCGCCCCGCCCACGACGACCCGTCGCGCGAGTTGTGGGAGGAGCACGCGGCCTGGTGGATCGACGGGTTCACCGACGGCGCGGATCCGGAGTACGAAGAGCAGATCATCCCGATCGCGATCGAGGAACTCGCGGGTGCGACCAAGGTCCTCGACATCGGGTGTGGCGACGGCCAGATCTCCCGGTCGATCGCCTCGACCGGCGCTGCGGTCGTCGGCGCCGATCCGACGTGGAACCAGATCCGCGTGGCACACGAGCGTGGCGGAGCGGCTGGCTTCGTCCGTGCTGCAGCCGATCGACTGCCGTTCCCCGATGCCGCCTTCGATGCCGCCCTTGCATGTCTCGTCTTCGAGCACATCGACGCCGTCGACGAGGCGATCGCCGAAGTCGCACGTGTCGTGGCCCCCGGTGGGCGCTTCTGTTTCTTCCTGAACCATCCGTTGTTGCAGACGCCGGGTTCGGGCTGGATCGATGATCAGATCCTCGATCCGCCGGAGCAGTACTGGCGGATCGGCCCGTACCTCGAGGAGACCGAGTCGATCGAGCAGGTGGAACTCGGGGTGTACATCCGGTTCATCCATCGCCCGCTGTCGCGCTACCTCAACACGTTGTCCGACCATGGATTCGTGCTCGAGCGGATGCTCGAACCGGCACCACCGCCCGGCTTCCTGGCCAGGGCTCCGGAGTACCCCGATGCCGCCACGATCCCGCGACTTCTGTATCTGCGGCTCCGGCGCACCGGCTGAGCCGCGCCGGTCGCCACGTCGATGCTGTTCGGGCGACGTGCACGACGCGTAGGGTTGGCAACGTGGCCGAGATCGTCGTGATCACCGGGTTGTCCGGCGCAGGCCGGTCCGGTGCTGCGGCCGTGCTCGAAGACCTCGGCTTCTACGTGGTCGACAATCTGCCCACGTCCTTGATGCCGACCATCGTCGACCTGGCGTCGCAGCCCGGGGCGGGGATCGCCCGACTCGCACTGGTCTCGGGCCGGAACCACGGAGACGTGCTCCCGGAGATCGCCCGGATGCGGTCGGACGGACACCGGGTCACGATCCTGTTCCTCGATTCGCTGACGCCCGTCCTCGTGCAGCGGTACGACGCCACTCGCCGCAAGCACCCGTTCGCGTCGGACAGCGGTGGCGTGCTCGATGCGATCGAACACGAGCGGCGACTCCTCGAACCCGTCCGGGCCGAGGCCGACCTCGTGATCGACACGTCGGACCTCAACGTCCACCAGTTGAAAGAGCGTCTCGTCGCCGCATTCGAAGCGGTCGACCAGCGCCGCCTCCGGATCGCCGTGGAGAGCTTCGGGTTCAAGCACGGTCTTCCGATCGATGCCGACATCGTGATGGACGTCCGGTTCCTGCCGAACCCTCATTGGGACGACGAACTGCGACCGCTCACCGGCCATGATCCGCGGGTTCGCGATTTCGTGCTCGAGCGAGCCGTCACCGCCTCGTTCTTGGAACGGTTCGAGGATCTGCTCGTCGACATGCTGCCGAGCTATGTGGAGGAAGGCCGGAGCTACTTGACGATCGCGATCGGGTGCACGGGTGGACGTCACCGCTCCGTCGCGATCGCCGAAGAACTCGCCAGGCGACTCGCGACCCACGGCATTCCCGCTCGCACGTCGCACCGCGACGTCGGCTCGAGCGGGTGAGCGGTCGATCGGCTTCGTGTTCGGTCGGCGCAGGAATCGGGAAACCCGGAACTAGTGTCGACGTCGACATTCGACGGGCCGATCGCCGCAGCACGAAACGGACCCGCTTCCCCTCGAAAGGAAACCCCATGACGATTCGCGTCGGTATCAACGGCTTCGGTCGGATCGGCCGCAACTTCTTCCGAGCCGCCAGGCAGCGCGGTGCCGACATCGACTTCGTCGCGGTCAACGACCTCGGTTCGGTCGACACGATGGCCCATCTCTTGAAGTACGACTCGGTGCTCGGCACACTGCCGAACGCGATCAGGGCGACGAAGCAGGGCATCAGCGTGGACGGCGACGTGCTGCAGGTCCTGTCCGAGCGGGACCCGAAGAACCTGCCGTGGGCCGATCTCGGGGTCGACGTCGTGATCGAGTCGACCGGGTTCTTCACCAAGCGGGACACCGCCGCCTACCACCTCGAGGCCGGGGCGCCGCTCGTCATCGTGTCGGCGCCGTGTGATGCCGCCGATGCGACCTTCGTCTACGGGGTGAACCACAAGGACTTCGATCCGAAGAAGCAGCAGGTGATCTCGAATGCGAGTTGCACCACGAACTGTTTCGTTCCGCTCGTCAAGGTGCTCGACGATGCGTTCGGCGTGGAGCAGGGCCTCATGCAGACCGTGCACGCGTACACCGGCGATCAGGCCCTCGTCGACGGCCCGCACAAGGATCTCCGTCGGGCACGTGCCGCTGCCGTCAACATCGTGCCGACGTCCACCGGTGCGGCACGGGCCACCAGCCTCGTGCTCGAATCGATGAAGGGTCGCCTGGACGGCACGTCGTTGCGTGTTCCGGTGCCGACCGGTTCGATCGTCGACTTCACCGCCAACCTGAGGAAGGCGGCCACGGTCGCAGAGATCAACGCAGCCTTCGCGAAGGCCGCTCGGAGCGGTCCGTTGAAGGGCATCCTCCGGTACACCGAGGATCCGATCGTGTCGAGCGACATCCAGGGAGACCCGCATTCGTCGATCTTCGATGCCGGCCTCACCGCCAGCATGGGCAAGATGGTCAAGGTGCTCGCCTGGTACGACAACGAGTGGGGCTACAGCAACCGGCTGGTCGACACGACGCTGTACGCCGGCGCCAAGGTCGCCAAGCGTTCTCGCTGATCCCGACCATGATCGACGGCATTCCGACCCTCGACGACCTCGGCGACGTCCGTGGGCGCAGGGTCCTCGTCCGGACCGACTTCAACGTTCCCCTCGACGGCTCCGTCGACGAGTCCGGCGACCACCGCCGGATCGTCGACGACTTCCGCATCCGAGCAGCGTTGCCGACCATCGAGTGGCTCGTCGAGCGGGGTGCGTCCGTCGTGTGCGCCAGCCATCTCGGTCGGCCGAAGGGCGCTCCCGATGCCCGGTGGTCGATGGATCCGATTCGGGTTCGTCTCGCCGAGTTGGCGCCGGGTGTCGATCTCGTCGACAACCTCCGGTTCGACCCGGGCGAAACCTCCGACGCAGACGAGTTCACGGCGCGCCTCGTCGAGGGTGTCGATGCCTTCGTGAACGATGCGTTCGGCGCATCGCATCGGGCCCACGCGTCGATCGTCGGGCCGCCGCGCACGCTCCCGTCGGCGATGGGGCGACTTCTCGAACGCGAGGTCGACGTGCTCCTCGGCCTCCGGAACCGACCCCGCCACCCATTCGTGGCGGTGCTCGGTGGGGCGAAGATCTCGGACAAGCTCGGCGTGGTCGAGGCCCTCCTCGACGTCGTCGACTCGCTCGTCATCGGCGGAGCGATGTGCTTCACGTTCTTCGCGGCCCAGGGCAAGTCGATCGGTGACTCGCTCTTCGAACCCGACCAGGTCGAGACGTGTGCTCGGATCCTCGCGGCGCACGGAGCCAAGATCCACCTGCCCGACGACATCGTCGGACTCGACGCCGCCGGCACGTTCGCGACCTGGGGGACACGACTGCCGGACGGAGCGAAGGGCTTCGACATCGGACCGGGCTCGGCCGCTGCGTTCACCGACGTCGTGATGGATGCCCGGACCGTGTTCTGGAACGGCCCGATGGGGATGTTCGAGGACGATCGGTTCGCTGCGGGAACCCGAACGGTCGCTCAGGCCATGGCCGACACCAAGGCGTTCACGGTCGTCGGAGGTGGCGACTCGGCGGCGGCGCTCGCCCGGTTCGGTTTCGACGACGAGGTCGACCACGTCTCGACCGGCGGTGGTGCCAGCCTCGAACTCCTCGAGAACGGCGACCTTCCCGGGCTCGCCGCCCTCCGTCGTGCACCCAACGCCCACCCATCACAGCCGGAGTGACCGCCATGACCACCACACGCGACCGAACCCCGCTCATCTCCGGAAACTGGAAGATGAACCTCAACCATTTCGAGGCGATCCAGACCGTTCAGAAGTTGCACTACTCCTTGCCGAAGGACGTCTTCGAACGGGTCGACGTGAGCATCCATCCGCCCTTCACCGACATCCGGAGTGTCCAGACGGTCATCGAAGCCGATGACCTCGATCTCCTCCTCGGGGCGCAGCACTGCCATTGGGAAGACCGTGGGGCCTACACCGGTGAGATCTCGCCGACGTTCCTCGCGAAGCTCGACGTCGACCTCGTCATCTGCGGCCACAGCGAGCGCCGTGAACTGTTCGGTGAGACCGACGAGATGGTGAACCGCAAGGTCAAGGCGATCCTCTCCGCCGGTATGACGCCGATCCTGTGCTGCGGCGAGACGCTCGTCGAACGCGAGGCCGGGGAGACCGAGGCCAGGGTGCTCGGCCAGGTGGCAGCGGCGCTCGCCGGGTCGACCGCCGAGCAGGTGGGCTCGCTCGTGATCGCCTACGAACCGATCTGGGCGATCGGGACGGGCCGCAACGCGACCGCTGACGATGCTCAAGTCATGTGCCGTGCGATCCGTCAGGCCATCGCAGCACAGTTCGGGGCCGAGGCGGCGCGGTCGGTCCGTATTCAGTACGGAGGATCGGTGAAGGCCGGCACGACCGAGGAACTGATGTCCCAACCGGATGTGGACGGCGCCCTCGTCGGTGGAGCGAGCCTCGACCCGGAGGAGTTCTCCCGGATCGTTCAGTTCGCGGCCGGCTGACGGTGACCGCCGCGCGGGCGTGCGCGGCGTGCAGTGGAAAATCCCTGCTAGCGTTCCCCACTGCCCGAGGTCTACGGGAGGAACCGACGGGCGCGACAACCGATCACCTCGCAGCGTGAACACGCGTCGAGTGTCACCTGTTGTGGCGAAGACCTCCCTCCACCGAACAAGAGGAGGATCCACGTGATCAAGACGAGGAGTACGCGACGCGTTGTCGCTCTCGCAGTCGGTCTCTCGATGATCGCCGTCGCCTGTGGTGGCGACGACGATGCCGCCGAGGAGCCGACCGAGGAACCATCGGAAGAGCCGGGCGACGAGCCGGCCGAGGAGCCGGGTGACGAGCCCGCGGCAGAGCCCGGTGACGAGCCGGCCGAGGAGCCGATGGAGGAGCCCGGCGCCGATGGCGGGACCCTGATCTGGGCCCACGAGCAGGAGCCGCCCGACCTCCACCTCGACGATCCGAACAACAACCTGTCGATCACGTCGTGGATCCGCTCCGCGCTGATCGAGGGCCTGTACGGCATCTCGGGCGCGACGGAGTACTACCCCGAGTTGCTCGCCGAGGACGCCGCACCGGTGGAGAACGCCGACGGCAGTGTCACCGTGAACTACGTCCTGCGCGACGGACTCGTCTGGAGCGACGGTGACGACCTCACCGCCGATGACGTCAAGTTCACCTTCGACGCCGTCATGGCGGCCGATGGCGAGGACGAGGACGGCAACCCGAACTACATCTACCTCGCCGGCGATCGCACCGGCCTGGACACGATCACGTCGTTCGAGGTCACCTCGCCCACCGAGTTCAGCGTCACCTGGTCGGCGTTCTTCGCCGGCTGGAAGGCCCTCATGAGCGAGGTCTACCCGAGCCACGTCTTCTCGGCCGACCCGGCCGCAGCCGCTGCTGAGCTCAACGACGCCCTGCGCGAGTGGAACGTCGGCGGCACGGTGTTCCCGTCGTCGGGCCCGATGATCTTCGACTCGTGGGAGCGCGGCGTCCAGATGAACCTGGTGCGCAACGACGGCTACCACGGCTCGAACAGCCCCGACGCCATGAACAAGGGCGTCGCCTACGTCGACGGTGTCCAGATCAACTTCGTGACCGACACCGACGCGCAGATCAACGCCCTGCTCGCCGGCGAGGCGCAGATCGTCATGACCCAGCCGCAGCTCGCCTTCGAGCAGCTCGCCTCGAGCGAGGACTTCACGGTGAACTCGTCGGCCGGCCCGGTCTACGAGCACTGGGGCATGAACCTCAACAACGTGCACCTCTCCGACCCGCTGGTTCGTGAGGCGCTCGCCTTGGCGATGGACAAGTCGCAGGTGATGGCTGGTCTGTACACCCCGCTGTTCGGCGATTCGCTCCCGGCTTCGGGCCTCGGCAACACCTACTGGTTGTCGAACCAGTCGGCGTACGAGGACCATGCCGGCGACGCCGGCTACGGCAAGGGCGACATCGAGGGCGCCAAGGCGAACCTCGAGGCCGCTGGCTACACCCTCGGCGGTGACGGTGTCTACGAGCACCCCGAGCGTGGCCGTCTGTCGCTGCGCATCGGCACCACCGGTGGCAACCGACTTCGTGAGATCCAGCAGGAACTCCTCCAGGCCAAGTTCGGCGAAGCGGGCATCGAGATCACCATCGACAACGTCGAGGGTGGCGCCTACTTCGGTGAGCGGCCGTTCAGCGCCGACGCCATCGCCTGTGCGGTGAGCGGTGGCGCCGAGGGCAACTGCGAGATCTGGGACCTCACCCAGTTCGCATGGGTCGGTGGCCCGTGGCCGGGTGGCAACAGCGCCGCCTTCCGCGGTGGCAGCGAGAACAACCCGTACGGCTACCAGAACGCCGACTTCGACGCCAAGGCCGACGAGTGCGACACGATCGTCGACGACGCGACCCGTGCGGCGTGCTACAACGAGCTCGACAAGTACGTCACCACGCTGGAGATCGACCCCAATGGTCTGGTCGTCCTCCCGCTGACGCAGAAGCCGTCGTTCTACGGCTACACGTCGCAGCTCGCCACCGCCGGTGTGGCTCCGGACGCCCAGGGCGCCGGTCCGCTCACCAACGTGGTGGACTTCTCGTTCGCCTGATCGATCGAGAAATCCGACGCTGATCGGAGGGGGGGGGGGGGGGG
>JBMUCX010000034.1:0-27258 GCA_049458915.1 Ilumatobacteraceae bacterium | reverse complement strand
GGCGACAGGGGCGGGGGGGGTGGCGGAACGCAACGCGGTGGTGGTGGTGGTGGTGGTGGCGTGTCGGACATGGCGTCACCTTAGATCGGTTCGAACACACCGACCGACGACCAGTACCCGGCCGAGATCGCTCGTCTCGATTCAGTGACGTTCGAACATCGCGATCGCACGAAGCCGTCGTTCGAGGTGGTGTTCGATCGCCTTGGTCGCCAGCGCACCGACCTCGTGTGTCTCGGGCGACTCGGCTCGAGCGAGCGCCTCGTTGAGCCGACCTCCGAGGATCTCGCGCATGATCCGGAGCGCTCCCGGAGACACCGACGAGCCGGAACGACACGACCGGCACAGGACCCCGCCCTCCACGAGGTCGATGGCGACGAGCACCACGTCGGGTTCGGCGTCGCCGCATCGCACGCACGCATCGAGTTGCGGTTCGAGCCCCTCGGCGGCGAGGAGCTTCCAGTAGAACGCAGCGACGTTCAGCGCCGCGGGTCGCTCGGCGATCGTCCGCAGCACACCGACCGTCATCCGGAAGAGCCGAGGATTCGGCTCACGATCGAGCGCCAACTGGTCGACGGCTTCGATCGCCGCCATTCCCTGAGAAGCTCGGTCGAGCGACGACAGCAACGGCGCCAACGGCTCGACCGATTCGGCCTGACTCACGATGTCGAGCTCGCGGCCCCGGTACAGCAGCAGATTCACATGACTCATCGGCTCGAGCCGGGCTCCGAACTTCGATCGGGTTTTGCGAACTCCCTTCGCAACCGCCCGCACCTTTCCGTTGCGTTCGGTCATGAGCACCACGATCCGATCGGACTCACCGAGCTTGTAGGTGCGCAACACGACGCCGGTATCGCGGTACAGCTCACCCCGCGACACGGTCACACGTCCGAATCATCGAACGCGTCGTCGAGACCGCCGAAACGACGCCGACGATGCGAGAAATCGCTGATCGCGGCCGAGAGATGGTCAACTGCGAGGTCATCCCACGAGGCGTCGACGTAGACCAGTTCGGCGTACGCCAACTCCCACACCAGCGAGGGCGGCAACCGGGTCGACGGTCCGAGGATCATCACCAGATCGGGTTCGGAGTCGGCCGGTTCGTACAGCGCCGCCGAAACGGTGGCTTCGTTCACCTCGTCCTCCGGTGCCAGCCGTCCCATGGCATCGGCGAAACGCTCACGACCATCGCCGCACGGATCGACGATGACCTCACAGGAACCGACCTGCCGCCGCCACTGCACCAGGTCGTCGACCGAGGTCGGCTCGGCACCCCGCTCGTAGGCGCGGATCGTCAGCCACGGCACACCGATCGATGCGCAGACACCGCCCAGGCCCTCGACCCGATCGTCCCACCGCTCGGCCGACAGGCCGGACCACTCGGCGAGCGTGCCGGCCACGACCATGACATGACGTAACGACGTGTTCACACCGCCGGCACCACCGGCGTCGGTGAGGGGATGGCGGGCGCCGTGGGTCGGGGCGTCGAGTCGGCTCACCTCTCCAGTCTCCCATGCCAGCGATGGCTAACGTGGACGCACCGTGAGTGCCGAGCAGCCCGTCTCAGGTCCGTCCACCGACTCGACCCGGAAACTCCATGTCGCGTGCATCATGGACGGCAACGGGCGCTGGGCGGCCGCTCGCGGCTTGCCCCGCGTCGACGGCCACACCGAAGGTGAGGAGAACCTCGCGAGGCTCGTGAGGATCGCCGTGACCCGCGAGATCGGTTGGTTGACCGTGTTCGGGTTCTCCACCGAGAACTGGGTCCGGCCACCGACGGAGGTCCGCCACATCCTCGGACTGCACGAGCGACTGTTCGGGCGAGTGCAGGAACTCAACGAACTCGATGTCCGCATCCAGTGGATCGGCCGACCGTTCGACAGTCCGTCCGCGCGCACCCCGAAGTACGTCCAACGTGCCATCCGAAAAGCGATCGCCGACACCGCCCGGAACACCGGCATGGTTCTGACCGTGGCCTTCGACTACGGCGGTCGGGCCGAACTGATGGCGGCCGTCCGAGCGGCCAGAGCAGCGGGTCGACCCGTCACGCCCGTCACGATCGACGAACACCTGTATCTGCCATCACTCCCCCCGGTCGACGTGATGGTGCGCACCAGCGGCGAGCGGCGGGTGTCGAACTTCTTGCTCTGGCAGGCGGCCGGAGCAACGATCGACTTCACCGACGTCGCATGGCCCGAGTTCGGAGCCGCCGATCTCGATCGGGCGATCGCACTCGTGCGATGACGACGGACGGCGGTGCGAACCCGACGCTCGACGCCCTCGACGACACCACCCGATCGCTGGTCGGCGCCGAGACGAGACCCGGCCAGCGAGAGATGGCCGGGCTCGTCGCCGACGCCATCGCATCGGGTCGCCATCTGGTCGTCGAGGCGGGCACGGGGACCGGCAAGACGCTCGCCTACCTCGTGCCTGCGATCGTCGCCGGGCGCACGACCATGGTGGTGACCGCCACCAAAGCACTCCAGGACCAACTGGCCGTGAAGGATCTCCCCTTCGTGCACGAGCACCTCGCGGCGATGGGTCACGATGCCGATTGGGCCGTGCTCAAGGGCCGGAGCAACTACCTCTGCCTCCAACGGCTCCAGGAGACGACGGCATCGACGGGCGCCCAACTCGACCTCGAGGGCCTCACGAACTCCGATCGCGCTGCGATCCAGCGTCTGGCCGAGTGGGCACGGGCCACGAACACGGGAGACCGGGCCGAACTCGACTGGAATCCGAGCGACCAGACCTGGAGATCGGTGAGCGTCGGGCCGGACGAGTGTCCCGGCGCCAATCGGTGTCCGGCGGGCGACGAATGCTTCGCCGAACTCGCACGGGCCCGGGCGTCGACCGCCGACATCGTGGTCGTGAACACCCATCTGTACGGACTCGACGTGGCCAGCGGAGGGTCGATCCTTCCCGAACACGACGTGGTCGTGTTCGACGAGGCACACGTCCTCGAAGACGTGATGAGCGACACGGTCGGCGTGCAGATCGCCCCATCCCGCTTCTCGACGGTCGCACAAGCGGTTCGTCGCTTCCTCGACGACGCCGACCTCGTCGGTTCGATCGCCGGGCTCTCCGGCGAACTCGAGCGCGCCCTCGCACCGTTCGCCGGGCAGCGGCTCGCGCTCCCGCTCCCCGATCCGATCGGCGACGCTCTCGGCGAAGCGTCCGCCGTTCTGGCCCGCGTCGGCGAGACGATCCAGAACATCACGACCGATGTCGACGAAGCAGCCCAGCGCCGGCTCCGAGCACTACAGCTCATCGGACGCACCGGGGAAGCCATCGACACCGCCCTCACGGCCACCGACGATTCGGTCCCGTTCGTGAGCGGCGCACCCGCGCAGCTGCGTCTCGAGGTGGCGCCGCTCGACGTCGGGCCGATCCTCTCGGCCAACGTGTGGTCACGGCGAACCGCCGTCCTCACGAGCGCGACGATCCCGTCATCGCTGATCAGCAGGGTCGGCCTCCCGGTCGACTCGACCGATGTCCGCCGTGTCGACAGTCCGTTCGACTACACCTCGCAAGGCCTCCTCTACTGTGCGTTGCACCTGCCGCCTCCTCGTTCGGCGTCGTTCCGTGATCTCGTGGCCGACGAACTGGTCGCGCTCATCACCGCTGCCGGTGGGCGCACGCTGGCGCTGTTCACCAGTTGGGCGGCGATGGATCACGCACACGAGCGGGTCCGCGACCGGGTCGACGTCCCCATCCTCACGCAACGCGACCTCCCGAAGCCGGCACTCGTCACCGCTTTCGCCGAGTCCGAGCACACGTGCCTCTTCGCCACCACCGGCATGTTCCAGGGCGTCGACGTCCCGGGCCGCACGCTGTCGCTGGTCGTGATCGACAAACTGCCGTTCCCCCGGCCCGACGACCCACTGCTGTCCGCCCGACGGGAGCGTGCCGGGGCCACGGCGTTCGCGGAGATCGACGTTCCGCGAGCAGCGACGCTCCTGGCCCAGGCGACCGGCCGGCTCATCAGGACGACGGCCGATCGGGGGGTGGTGGCCGTCCTCGACCCCCGATTGGGTACCGCCCGGTACCGGTGGGACATCGTCCACGCCCTTCCACCGATGCGTCGGACCCGACACCGATCGGAGGCCGAGGCGTTGCTGTCCGCCATTCGCGACGAAGCCGAACGGGCCCCCGATCAGGACGACATCAACCGATAGCCGATACCGCGGGCCGTCACGATGAGCCTGGGATCGTCCGGGCTGTCCTCGACCTTCAGGCGGAGCCGTCGGACGTGGGCGTCCACGAGTCTCGAATCGCCCAGGTACTCGTACCCCCACACCCGTTCGAGCAGCTGGTCGCGTGACAGCACGGCGCCGGCGTGATCAGCGAACTCGCACAGGAGTCGGTACTCGGTCTTCGTGAGATTCAGTTCGACACCCGCCTTGAGCACGATCCCGAGGTCCTGGCGGACCTCCAGGTCGCCGAACACCTGACTCCGAGACGTCGGCGACGATTCGTGGAGGTGAACGCGGCGGAGCAACGCACGGATCCGAGCAGCGAGCTCCTTGGGAACGACGGGCTTCGTCACGTAGTCGTCGGCTCCCGCTTCGAGGCCGGCCACCATGTCGTAGGTATCCGTTTGAGCAGTGATGATGATGATCGGGACGATGCTCTCCGATCGGATCGCTCGACAGACGTCGAATCCCGACACGTCCGGGAGGCGGAGGTCGAGCAGGATCAGGTCGACGTCGTGCTGACGGAACGTCGCCAGCCCCGAAGCACCATTGACGGCCTCGTGGACGGTGTACCCCTCGTCCTCCAGAGCGAGCCGGAGCGCCAATCGGATGCCGTCGTCGTCCTCGATGAAGAGCAGTGTGTTCACGGTTCGGTCAGTCTGGCAGGAATCGGCGGAACCACCGAGTCACGGCGCGGACGACGCCGAGAGATGACGATTGTTACGAAAATCGCACAGATCGACCGCAGCGCCGTCACATCGCACTCGCATCATCATGACGTTCACGCTGCCCCGGTGGGGTGCCTTCCTCCCCCTGGCACCTCACCGGCAGCGGTGACTCACCGCTCACAGCGCTCACCGTCGACCGGATGTGGTGCTCGCACGAGCCGACGGACCATGCGTCGACGAGATGACCGGATCACGAGCGAGGACGGACCGGTGGCCGGATCCTTCGGGCGCAGCAGTGCCACACTGGGGAACATGTCGCGTCGCCGGGTCACCCGCCTGAGCACCCGGGTCACGTTGTTCTTCGGAACCATGGCCCTCATCGGCGGCATCGGCCTGGCGGTGGCGACGTTCTTCTTCGCCCGCAGCTCACTGCTCGACCAGCGCATCGTGTCGGCGCAGCGCAGTGCCGTCGACCACGCCCTCGACCTCCGCTCGGCGCTCGACGCCGACCCCAACTCACTCGTCAGGGCCGTGCAGGATCTCGACACCGAAGCGCAGGGCTTCGCGATCGCTCTGCCTCCCCGCTTCACGAGTGGCGAGCGGGCGATCGTCTCGCGGACCGGCTACAGCACGGCCGACCTCCCCGAGGCGCTCCTCGCAGCCGCAGCCAACGACGAATACGTCCAGCAGATCTACGAAAACGTCGATGGTGCACCGATGCTGGGCATCGCCGTCCACATCCGGGCGTTCGACGTCGGTTTCGTCGAAGTGTTTCCCCTCGGCACCACCGAGAACACGCTCCGAGCGCTCGCCACCGCCCTCATCGTCGGAGCCGGACTGGCCACCGTGTTCGCCACGTTCTTCGGTTGGTCGACGAGCAGACAGCTGCTGCGTCCGATCTCACGAGTCGCCGATGCCGCCGAGAAGATCGCAAGTGGTCGACTCGGCGCCCGGCTGGACGACGAACAGGACCCCGACCTCAATCGGCTCGCTGGTTCGTTCAACCACATGGCCGACGCCGTTCAGGAACGGATCGAGCGAGAGCAGCGATTCGCCTCCGACGTCTCACACGAACTGCGATCCCCGATCACGGCGCTGACCGCTGCGGTCGAGGTGCTGGACGCCCGACGAGCCGACCTCCCCGAGCGGACGCAGCAGGCGCTCGACGTCGTCGTCAGTCAGGTGCGCCGATTCGACGACATGGTGATCGATCTCCTCGAACTGTCGCGACTCGAGGCGGGTGCCCACGACCTGCATCGTGAACAGGTCGACCTGCCGGAACTGTGCGATCGCATCGCGAGTCGGTTCGGATACGACGGCCTCCAGATCGACGTGCACCGCCGAGCGAACCCGCGAGTCGTGGTCGACCGGGTCCGATTCGAGCGGATTCTCGGCAACCTCCTGGAGAATGCCTCGCACCACGCCGGCGGGCCGATCCGCGTGTCGATCGAACCATCGAACGCCCGGAGGTCGGTTCAGGTCGTGGTCGAGGACGCCGGTCCGGGAGTGGCGGTCAGCGAACGAACCCGGATCTTCGAGAGGTTCGCCCGAGGAAGTGCAGCGCGGAATCGAATCGGCACCGGGCTCGGCCTCGCGCTGGTCGCCGAACACGCCGCTGCGCTCGGCGGGGAGGCATGGGTCGAGGACCGATCGGGAGGCGGAGCGCGATTCGTCGTCCGCCTGCCCACCGGATCACCGAAGGAGACGGCATGAATCGCATCCGGACGGCCGTCGCCGCCATCGCGATCACCTGTAGCGGCTGCAGCATCCCGGTCGACCAACGAACCACGGCACTCGAACAGGGAGCGTTTCCCGACGAACTGACCGCGACGACCACCACGACCACGACACCCACCACGACGTCGACGAGCGCACCTGCACCGGAGGCATCGGTGCCGACCGAGTCGACGACGACCACCCTGGCTCCGATCCCGGTCGAGCCCGTGACGGTGTACTTCGCTCGTGGTCTCACCGACGTGATGCAGGCGGTCGAGATCGTCCGGCCCATCGGCACTCCGGTGCTCGAACTCATCGAGCTCCTCGAGCGACCGTCCGGCATCACCGAGGCGGGGCTCAGGACGACCGTCCTCCCCGGGCTGATCGATGACATCGTCGTCGACCGAGGTACGGCGACCGTCGTGCTCGACCGCACCGTGCTCGACCGCATGTCGAACACCAACCAGCAACGAGCGATCGCCCAGATCGTGCTCACCGTGACGTCGTTCCGCACCGTCGATGCCGGTGGGATCGGCCGGATTCGTTTCGAAGTCGATCGAACCGGGTTCCCGGTGTTCGTTCCTGCGTTCGGCGGTACGAGCGATCCGGGCGAAGAACTTTCGTTCACCGACTTCCAGTCGTTGATCGCCACGACACCGACACCGGCGGTCACCACCACGACCTCACTCCCGACCACCACCACGGTGCCGAGCGAGCCGCCCTCGAGCGACCCGCCCGATGGTTCGACCGAGGAACCGATCGACGAGTCCGGCTGAGCCGAGCCGCTCGCGCTCCAGGAGGATCAGTACCCGAGACGCTCCACGCGCTCGGGACGCCGTTGCCAGTCCTTGTCGACCTTCACCCGTAGTTCGAGATAGACCCCCGGCGCCAACTGCTCCCGAGTGCGTCGGCCGACCTCTTTGAGGACGCTGCCGCCGGCACCGATCACCATCCCCTTCTGGCTGTTGCGTTCGACGACGATGTCGACACGAATGCGTGGCCACTCCCACTCGACCACCCGTGTCGCGATCGAGTACGGCAGTTCGTCCCTGGTGACGGCGAGGAGCTGTTCGCGCACCAGTTCGGCGACGTACTGCTCCTCGGGAACGTCACTCGACTCGCCGAGAGGGAAGTACCGAGGTCCGACCGGTAACCGGCCGACGAGCGATCCGACCAGGGCCTCGAGCCCTTCGCCCGTTCGGGCCGAGACGGGGAAGTATTCGGCCGCTCCCAGACTCGCGGCCGCTGCCAGCATGCCCATGACACTCGCCGGAGTCGCCCGATCGATCTTGTTGACGACGACGACAGCGTCCTCGATCGCCAGACGCTCCGCCACCCATCGATCCCCGCGTCCGAACGGAGCGGTGGCGTCGAGCACCAGACACTGGACGTCGACGTCGACCACGCTGTCGAGCGCCGTGGCGTTGACGCGCTCACCGAGCGCCGAGACCGGCTTGTGCAAGCCCGGCGTGTCGACGAAGACCAACTGGGCGTCATCGCGAGTCAGCACACCCATGACACGGTGGCGCGTCGTCTGCGGCTTGTCCGAGACGATGCTCACCTTGCGCCCGCAGACGGCGTTGACCAGCGAAGACTTCCCGACGTTCGGGCGTCCGACGAGGGTGATGAACCCGGATCGGTGTCCCGCCGGCACTGCGTCCTCAGCGGCCGGATGGTCGAGCATCGCTACCCCCCTCGGCCCGGATCGACTGTCGGAGTTCACGCTTCAGGACCTTGCCGGAGCCGGTCTTGGGGAGCTCGTCGGACCACGAGATCGAGCGAGGCACTTTGTAGCCGGCAACGAGACCCCTGACGTGGCCCATCACCGCCTCCTCGTCCAGTTCGCTCCCGGATCGTCGCACCACGACGGCGTGCACCGACTCACCCCAGTCCTCGTCCGGAACGCCGATGACCGCCGCCTCGTAGATCTCGGGGTGCTGCTCGAGCGCCGCCTCGACCTCGGCCGGATAGATGTTCATCCCACCCGAGATGATCATGTCCTTCTTGCGATCGCAGATGTAGAGGTACCCCTCGTCATCCCGGTAAGCGATGTCACCGACGGTCTGGAAACCGTCCCGATGATCCTCGAGGAATTTGTCGTGCTGCTTGTAGTAGTCGGCGAACACCGAGGGCGACCGCACGTACAGCTCACCGGTCGACTCCGGGCCCGTCCCCGTGACGACGGTGCCGTCGTCGGCATAGAGACGGATCTCCACCATCGGCGCCTCGCGACCACATGATCCCGGCTTGCTCAGCTGGTCCTCCGGGCGGAGGATCGTGTTCACGCCGAGTTCGGTGGAGCCGTAGACCTCGAACAGCGACTCCGCCGGGAACAACTCGAGATAGCGCTGCTTGAGTGCGAAGCTCCACGGTGCGGCGTTCGCGATCATGATCCTCAGCGACGAGCGGTCGTAGCGGTCCAGCACCTGTCGATCGAGCGCGCACACCATTCGGATCGGTGTCGGCGCAGCGAACGTCGACGAGCATCGGTAGGTCTCCAGGAGCCTCAACCACTCGACCGGTTCGAACTTGTGCTGGACCACGATCGTCTGGCCCATCGCGAGCGCGATGCCCATGAATCCACCCGGTCCCGAGTGGTAGAGCGGACCGGTGGTCAGGTGGACGTCATCGGCTCGAAAGCCGATCGACGCCAGCAGCGCACCCATCTGCTCCGGGCTCGCCGACCTCCGCCGGAACGCGCCCTTCGGACGGCCGGTGGTGCCCGACGTGTAGATCATCGTCGCGCCGTTCGCGGCCTCCTCCGGAGGAGGTTCGGGTGGAGTCGACGGTGCCCGGGCGAGCAACGAATCGACCGGGACCGCCGCATCCGATCCGTCACCATCGAACACGAGGACCCGGCGAACCTCGCTCAGACGGTCGGCGATCCGGTCGAACATCGGGGCATGGGCCGCATCGGCGTAGACCAGGGTCGCGTCGGAGTGATCGATCACGAACGCTGCCTCGTCGTCCGACAGGCGATAGTTGAGCGGAACCGCCGTCGCCCCGATCTTGCGTGCCGCGTTGACGAACTCGACGACACCCGCCGAGTTCGGTCCGCACCAGACGACCTTCGAGCCGACCGACACCCCCTGGTCGAGCAGGACGTGGGCGAGGCGATTCGCCCGATCCTCCAACTCGCCGTACGTCAGGATCCGGACGTTCGCCGGCCCACGGTCGTCGACCACCGCCACCTTGTCGGGCTGGTGCGCGGCATGCGCCGTCAGCAGATCGATCACCCCGTCTTCCTACCACTCTCGTTCGTGAACGGGCGCAGCAGGGTGGCATGCTGATCGGATGGCCGCACGCATCATCAACGGACCCGACGAACTCAAGCAACTCGTCGGTGAGCACCTCGGATACAGCCCGTACGTCGACATCGACCAGGACCGGGTGAACCTGTTCGCCGATGCCACCGGTGATCACCAGTGGATCCACATCGATGTCGAACGTGCGACCGCCGGACCCTTCGGCGGTCCCATCGCCCACGGGTATCTGACTCTGTCGCTCGGCCCGTTCCTGTATCCCCAGGTCGTCGAGATCCGGGGCTTCTCGATGGGGGTGAACTACGGCGCCAACAAGATCCGGTTCCCCGCTCCGGTGATGGTCGGCTCGAAGTTGCGACTCGGCGTCAAGTTGCTCGAGGTCGACGACATCGCCGGCGGGGTGCAGATGGTCATGGAGTTCACCTTCGAATGCGAAGGTGCGACCAAGCCGAACTGTGTCGCCGAGATCATCTTCCGCTCCTACGTCTGAGGTCGCGCCGGAGACGCTCGACCACAGTCGCCTGGACGAGATCGTCTCCGAGTTCGCTGCCGAGCACCGGTGTCCGACGATCGTCTGGGCCGCCGCGTCCGGGCACCGGGTGCTGGCCCGAGGATCGTTCGGCGAGATGTCGGGGACGTCACCCGACGGGTCGACCGCCTACCGCATCGCCTCGATGACCAAATCGTTCTCGGCGGCGGCGACGCTGAGCCTCCGCGACGACGGATCCCTCGCGCTCGACGACCGCATCGGCGACCTCGTCCCCTCGCTCGCATGCCTCCGAGCACCGACCGACGACGCAGCCGACATCACGGTTCGCGATCTGCTCGGCATGTCGAGTGGGCTCGTGACCGACGACGCCTGGGCGGATCGTCATCTCGATCTCACCGACGACGAGTTCGACCGGAGCATCCGGCTCGGACCCGTGTTCGCGAG
Source organism: Ilumatobacteraceae bacterium (assembly GCA_049458915.1). Classification (GTDB taxonomy): domain Bacteria; phylum Actinomycetota; class Acidimicrobiia; order Acidimicrobiales; family Ilumatobacteraceae; genus Ilumatobacter. The sequence continues at coordinate 16,484 of JBMUCX010000034.1, read as the reverse complement.
GTCGACGGGCGACGGCTTCGAGTACTCCAACTTCGGATTCGCCGTGCTCGGACGGGTGATCCGCGAGGTCACCGGTACGTCGCTGCAGGACCTCGTCCGGTCGCGGATCCTGGAACCGCTCGAACTCCACGAGACGAGTTGGACGCTTCCGGACGGGCGTTTGCACGCACCGCCCGTCCGCAGCGACGGCTCGACGCCCGAACTCCCGACCCTCGGTGACGGCGCCATCGCCCCGATGGGTGGGCTGTGGAGTTCGGTGAAGGATCTGCTCGTGTGGATCCGCTGGCTCGCCGACGCATTTCCCGCCCGGAACGGCCCCGAGGACGGTCCGCTCCGACGCTCCTCACGTCGTGAGATGCAACAGGCGCTGCGGTACAGCGGCAGACGAACGCTTCGCGGGATCGGCGTAGCGGCCTCGTACGGGTTCGGGCTGCACGTGCTCGACGATCCGATCCACGGGTGCGTCATCGGCCACTCGGGTGGTCTTCCGGGGTACGGCTCGAACATGCGATGGACGCCGGGAGGCGGCGTCGCGCTCGTCGCCCTGTCCAACCGGACCTACGCCCCGATGGCCGAGTTGAACGCCCGCCTCCACGACCACCTCGCCGACGCATTCGAGATCGGCGACCACGGCTCCACCGTCGATCCCTCGGACGAGTTCAGCGACCTCGTCGATCGCCTGGCGGCGGTCCTGACGGACTGGTCGTGCGGCGTCGAGGTCGACCACTCGGAACTCGCCCGGGTCTTCGCCGACAACGTCGAGCCGGACGAATCGTTCGTCGACCGGTCCGAGACCCTCCGGCAGATCGGCCCACTGGGATTCGGGGTTCCCGACCATCCCGGGCGAGCCGGAGCCACGCTCCGGTCCGTGACCGCTGACGGGACCGCAGTCGAGGCCGAGTTCACCGTCGCACCGGTCCGTCCCCTCCGGGTCCAACACCTCGACATCCGGCTCGGACACGCGACGTGACGCCCGCTCGGCAGCGTTCGACGAGCGCTGCGTCTAGCCTGCAGCCATGACCGGAGCACGCCCCCTCTCCGCGATCCCTCCCGTCGCCGCACGAGCGATCGCCTTCGTGGCGATCCTGCTCGGGGGCCTCGCCGGCGGGCTGATCGGGTACGCACTCGTCGACATCCAGTGCGACGGTGACTGCGGCCTCGCCGCCGGCATCGGCCTCCTCGTCGGTGCGGTCGTCGGAGCAGGAGGACTGGCGATCGTGGCGGTGCTGGCGTTGCGAGCGATGGGAGAATGGCACGAGATCGAGGACCGGTCACGGGCCGGTCACGCCCCCCGATGAACGAACCCGTCCCGTCGAACCACGACCTCCGAGCGATCTGCGAACGCCTCGCCCTCGGTGGTGGTCGGATCGCGCGGGAGGGCCGGGAGCGGATGTCGGCGACGGGCCGATTCGACCGGTCGACGAAGTCCACGGTCACCGACCTGGTGACGGAGTACGACCGTGCTGCCGAGGCCCACATCGTCGATCAACTCCGGCTGATCCGCCCCGACGACGGGATCCTCGGCGAGGAGGGAACGGCCGACAGTGGATCGACCGGTCTGACGTGGATCATCGATCCGATCGACGGCACCACGAATTTCGTCTACGACCAGCCGGCATGGTCCTGTTCGGTGGCAGTCGACCACGACGGGGTGACCCTGGCCGGCGCGGTCGCCGTGCCCCCGCTCGACGAGCTGTATTCGGCCGCACTCGGTGCCGGTGCCACACGCAACGGCGAGCCGATACGGGCATCGCAGTGCACCGATCTCGGGCTCGCACTGGCCGGCACCGGATTCTCGTACGATCGAGAACGACGTCGGCACCAGGCCGCGATCATCGCCGCCCTGATCGGAGACGTCCGGGACATCCGGCGTCTCGGCTCCGCAGCCGTCGATCTGTGCATGGTGGCCTGCGGTCGCCTCGATCTCTACTTCGAACGACACCTCAACGCATGGGACATCGCCGCGGGGCTCCTCATCGCCCGCGAGGCGGGCGCCGTCGCTTCGGACTACTCGGGCGGTGTCGCCGCTCCCGCCGAACTGCTCGTCGCCGGCCCGGCACTCCATCAACGAGCGTCCGAGACCCTCTCGGCCATCGCGTCGACGCCCGATGCGCCCGGAACAGTCTCCGGGTAGGGCATCATGGTGGAGTGGGAACCAGGATTCTGACGGTCGAGGACGACGAGCGGATCCGCTCGGCCGTGAAGCTCGCGCTCGAGGACGAGGGTTGGACCGTCGACGAAGCCGAGAGCGGAGAACGCGCGATCGAGATCTTCCACAGGACGACTCCCGACGTCGTCCTGATCGACATCATGCTGCCCGGCATCGACGGCTTCGAACTCTGCCGGACGATCCGACGGACGAGCGACGTCCCCGTCGTCATGGTGACGGCCCGCAACGACACCCATGACATCGTCGCCGGACTCGAAGCGGGTGCGGACGACTACCTGACCAAGCCATTCGCCGCCAAGGAACTGTCGGCCAGGATCAGAGCGCTGCTCCGACGGATCCGACCGATGCCGTCCGGGCATGCTCGGCTCGTGTTCGGCGAGCTCGAACTGATCCCCGACGAGGGCAAGGTCATCCGCAACGGTGCCGAGGTCCACCTGACGAAGACGGAGTTCCGACTGCTCTGCGAGTTGGCCGACAATCCCGGCAAGGTCTTCAGCCGGGAGGCACTTCTCGACAAGGTCTGGGGCTACGACTACTTCGGGGACGGTCGACTCGTCGACGTCCACGTCCGCCGCCTGAGAACCAAGGTCGAACAGGACCCGGCGAACCCCCGACACGTCGTGACCGTTCGGGGACTCGGCTACCGCCTGCAGACCTGACCGTCGCACACCTTCCGTGAGCACCCTCGCCGCCGATCTGACCGTTCCGGGATCATCCGACTCCGGTGCGGCCCCGCTTCGTGTACGACGACGCTGGGGACTCCGTCGGCGGATCATGCTCACGTTCACGCTCGGTGCCCTCTTGCTCTCGGTCGTCCTCGCGGTCATCACCTACGGCTTCGCGCGGTCGGGCGTCGTCCAGCAGCGTGACCGGACGGCGCGAGAGTCGGCTCGCACTCACGCGACCCTCGTCGCCGACGCCCTCCGCGCCAGCCCACCGACCGTCCAGCCCGCACAGGAGCAACTCGAGCAGATCGGGATCGAGCGGACCGTCTACTGGTACCGCGAACAGTGGACCGCCCCCGTCCCGTTGTTCAACGAGTCGCAGTTGCCCGAGCAACTGGTGGCCCGAGTGCTCGACGAACGCGTGGCCTCGCGGATGTTCGTCGACGTCGGCTCCGATCTCCATCTCGTGGTCGGCTTCCCGCTCGACGACGACGCCGCCTTCTTCGAATTCTTCAGTCTCGTGGACGTGACCGACACGCTCGATTCGGTCCGGCTCGCACTCCTGATCGGCACCGTGATCACGACGGTGCTCGGCGTCATGGCGGGATCGTTCGCCGCACGCCGCGCCGTGCGGCCCGTCGGTGTCGCCGCACAGGCAGCGAAAGCGATCGCTGGTGGCCGCCTCGACACCCGCCTCGAACCGACCGATGATCCCGACCTCAGCGTCCTGGCCGCCTCCTTCAACGACATGGCGATGGCGCTCCAGACCCGCATCGAACGCGACGCCCGCTTCGCCTCCGACGTGAGTCATGAACTGCGATCCCCGCTGATGACGTTGTCGGCGTCAGTGGACGTGATGGAAGCGAGACGCGGCGAGATGCCCGAGAGGGCCCAAGCCGCCCTCGACCTCCTCAAGAGCGACGTGGCCCGATTCCAGGGTCTCGTCGAGGACCTTCTCGAGATCAGCCGGTTCGACGCAGGAGCCGTCCGTCTGCATCGTGAGGAGCTGCTCGTCGCCGAGTTCGTCCGCCATGCGGTGGCCATCAGCAGCGCACCGCAGACCCCGATCGTGTCGTCTCCCCGAACGGAACAGATCTTGATCACCGGTGACCGACGGCGCCTCGCCCGGGTGATCGCGAACCTGATCGACAACGCACGGTTGCACGGCGGAGGCGAGGCGGAGGTCGCCATCGACGAGGTGACCCGAGGGAACGGCACGGTCACCCGTGTCCGCCTCGCCGTCACCGATCACGGCAACGGGGTGCCCGAAGGCGAGCGACTCCTGATCTTCGAACGGTTCGCCCGTGGCGGCACCGCCGGACGCCGCGCCGGAAACGACGGTGCCGGACTCGGGCTCGCGCTCGTCGAGGAACACGTGCGCATGCACGGCGGGAAGGTGTGGGTCGAGGATCGACCCGACGGTCGATCCGGCGCACGGTTCGTCATCGAACTCGATGCCGAGGAGATCGACACATGACCCGCCGTCGGAGACCGGTGCTGATCGCCCCGGTGATCGGTCTCGTGGTCGCCGCGTCGGCCTGCGGACTGCAACCCGACGCCGCACCGCGAGACCTGCCCGGCGATGAACAGGCGATCTCGCTGTCGGGTTCCGGTTCCGGGTCCGATGCCACCGGCGCGGATCGGATTTTCCTCGTCGCTCCCGGTGAAGACCGTCTCCTCCGATCGGTTCCCAGAGAGGCATCGACCCGGAAGGAACTCGTCGAGATCCTCCTCCGAGGGCCGAACGACGACGAACTCGAAGCCCAGTACAGCTCGTTCATCCCGGTCGGCACCGAGTTGTTGAGCGAACGCAGCCAAGGACAGATCCTCACGATCGACCTCGCCGGTGGGATCACCGAACTCTCGGGAGCCAATCTCGCCCGCGCCATCGCCCAGATCGTCTACACGGTGTCCGAACTCGAAGGTGTCGAGGCGGTGAAGATCAGAGTGCAGGACGAGGACCTCGCCTGGCCGAAGGCGAACGGCGAGACCACCGCCGATCCGCTCCGGACCTACGACTACCCGAACTTCGTCGTCACTGCACAGCCCGAGTTCCCAGCGGTGCCGGCACTCTCCTGAGGCGCCCCGTCAGGCGAAGAACACCTGAGCGACATCGTCGAACAGCGAGATGTCGACCGGACGGGTGCGGCCGACGACCTCGGTGAGCGGGACGCGAACGATCCGCTCGCCGCGGAGGGCGACCATCGAACCCCACGCCGAGTCGTGCACCGCCTCGATCGCCGCCACGCCGAACCTGGTCGACAACACCCGATCGAGTGCCGTGGGCGTACCGCCGCGTTGGACGTGCCCGAGCAACACGGGGCGTGTCTCGAAACCGGTCCGGTCACCGATCTCGCGCGCCACGACGTGGCCGATCCCTCCGAGACGAACGTGTCCGAACCGATCGACACCCGGGTCGTCGAGGTGCAGCGTGCCGGGCTTCGGGGAGGCCCCCTCGGCCACCACGACGATCGACGCATAGCGCCCGCGCTGATGGCGCCGGACGATCCGCTCGCACACCTCGTCGATGTCGAACGGTCGCTCCGGGATCAGGACGACCGCCGCACCACCGGCGATTCCTGCATGCGTCGCGATCCAGCCGCTGTGCCGCCCCATCACCTCCACGACGAGCACGCGGTCGTGACTCTCCGCGGTGGTGTGCAGGCGGTCGATCGCATCGGTCGCGATCTGCACCGCGGTGTTGAAGCCGAAGGTCACGTCGGTGCCCTCGATGTCGTTGTCGATCGTCTTCGGCACACCGACGACCGGGAGCCCGATCTCATCGTGAAGTTTGCTCGCAACGCTGAGCGACCCGTTCCCACCGACCACGACGAGCGCATCGACGCCCATGTCGGCGATCGTCGAGCGGACGAGGTCGACACCATCGGGCCGGTCGAACGGCCCACCGCGACGGGTCCCGAGGACGGTCCCACCACGAGGCAGCATGCCGCGCATCGACTCCACCGTCAGCGGCATCGTACGGCGCTCCATCACACCGTCCCAGGCGTCGCGGAATCCGACCACCTCGTCGCCGAACTGACGCTCCCCCTTGCGGACGATGGCTCGGAGAACGGCGTTGAGCCCGGGGCAGTCCCCTCCTCCGGTCAGCACTCCCACGCGCATCGGGTGCAGGCTAATGGCGATCATCGGCATGCTGGGCGTCCCGGTCCGGGTGGCAGCGCCGAACCCGCACCTGATATCCATGCCCCGTGGCTTGGGACGCGTCGAGACCGGTGCCGTGGCGCCGCCTCATCAGGGAGTGGCTCGTCTACGTCGGCGCGATGGCCGTCGTGTTCGTGATCTTCTTCGAACCCGACGACCTCATCGGAGTGTTCGCCGGCCTGCTCGCGAGTGGACCGCTCTACCTGGCGTTCGGCTCGGTGCTCGCCAAGTTCGGCTACCAGCGCAAGACGTGGCGAGAACTCCGGAGCGAATCGGCCCGTCGCCCATCTCGAAACGAGACCCCGGCCGGTCCGAAGCCCAAGCCGCCGCCGACCAAGCGGACCGGAGGCGGTCGGCCCGGTCGGACGAAGCGCCGCTGATCGCCTCGCGGTACGGTGATCCACGTGACTTCGTCCAGCAATCGCGGGTGTGTCGTCGCCATCGACGCCGGCACGACCGGCATCCGATCACGCGCCGTCTTCACCGACGACCGGCCGTCGGTGTCCTCGTACCGCGAGTTCACCCAGCAGTATCCGAGCCCCGGCCAGGTCGAACACGACGCCATCGAGATCTGGAATGCGGTCGCCGCCACGCTCGCCGACGTGATCGGGCAGGTCGGTGTGGACGAGGTCGCAGCGATCGGGATCACGAACCAACGCGAAACCGTGGTGGCGTGGAGTCGATCCACCGGCCGTCCGTACGGGACGGCGATCGTCTGGCAGGACCGCCGCACCGCCGCACGCTGTGACGAACTCCGCTCCGATGGCCGGACCGAACTCGTCCGCAGCCGCACCGGACTCGTCCTCGACCCGTACTTCTCCGGGACGAAGTTCGAGTGGCTCCTCCGAGAGCGGCAACTCCCGATCGGGCCCGATCTCGCGCTCGGGACGATCGATACATGGATCATCTGGAACCTGACGGGCGGGGCGGTTCACGCCACCGACGTCACCAATGCGAGCCGGACGATGCTCTACGACATCGTCGACCGGGCCTGGAGTCCCGACCTCTGCGACATGCTCCACGTCCCGATCGACCTCCTGCCCGAGGTGCGACCATCGAGCGGACGCTTCGGCACCACGGTCGAGCGGGACGGCATCCCAGCGGGCATTCCGGTGAGCGGGGTCGCCGGCGATCAGCAGGCCGCGCTCTTCGGCCAGGCGTGTCTCGAGCCCGGTCAGGCCAAGAACACCTACGGCACCGGCAGTTTCGTCCTCCTCAACGTCGGCGACACCTGCCCACCCCCGACCGACGGAATGCTGACGACGATCGCCTGGGAACTGTCCGACGGGACGGTCGCATACGCTCTGGAAGGCGCCATCTTCGTGACCGGCGCTGCGGTGCAGTGGCTCCGGGACGGCCTCGGCATCATCGAGCGCGCCGACGAGATCGGCCCTCTCGCCGCATCGGTGGCCGACACCGGCGGGGTCCACGTCGTACCGGCGTTCACCGGGCTCGGCTCGCCGTGGTGGGACCCGTACGCCCGCGGGTCGATCTTCGGGATCACCCGTGGGACCACGCGAGCGCACCTCGCGCGAGCGGTCGTCGAGTCGATGGTCCTGCAGACCCGCGATGCCGTCGATGCGATGGTGGCTGCGAGCGGCACGACGCTGCGCGAACTCCGCGTCGATGGCGGAGCCTCGGTCATGGACATGATGCTGCAACTCCAGGCGGATCAACTCGGTGTGACGGTTCGACGACCGGCCGACCAGGAAACGACTGCTCTGGGCGCGGCGCTCCTCGCCGGTCTGGCGGAAGGGGTCTGGCCGGATCTGACCGCCGTCGAATCCCGTTGGACACTCGACGCCACGTTCGAACCGAACACCGACCGAACCGCTGCCGACGGTCTGCATGCAGCCTGGCTCAGGGCCGTCGAGCGGAGTCGCGGCTGGTCCGTGGACACGCCCTGATCGACGTCGTCACGGCCCGATCGGTTCGAGCAAGGCGTCGGCCACCCGAGCGAAGTACGCCAGCAGCCGACGTTCGCGGTCGTGGATCGGTCGGTCCGAGCGGCCTGCTGCCACCCAGCAACCCGCGGTCGGCAGCTCGACCCAGAACAGATCACTCGACAGCATCGTGTCGCCATCGAGGTGCCGACTCCCGGCGACGAGCGACGCGACCCATTCGGGGGATGGCGCGCCGTCGGTCGCGACGAGTAGTCGGTCACCGGAGGTGCACAGCGCCCAGTCGGCGTCGGTGATGGCGACCACCCCCTCGACGAGGCGCTCGACCCGGGTTCCGGGCGTGGACTCGGCCAGGTCGGCGGCGAGTGCGAGCGTCAGCACACTCCGGTCGACGTGCTCGACATCGATGGCTCGCACGTGCTCGACCGAGACCCCGTCGATCGCATGGACCTCGTTCACCATCAGGTCCACCAGGTCGGCATCGGGGAGCGCCACGACCAGCTCGTCGACCGCCCGACCGGCTCCGACCTCGAGGATCTCGATGCCGAGCAGGTCGCCTCGGACGGCGCCGATCCGACTGGCGACCTGCCCGAGCGCTCCAGGGCGATCGGGCATCCAGACCCGGACGACGACGGTGTGCACTCCCGCAGCGTACGAGCAGCCTTCGGACCGGGGGTGACGGACCTCGATGACGATCTCGTGAAACGTCTCGGCCTTGCGACGTCAGCCGAGCTTCGGGAGCCCTCGTCGGAGGTTCCGGATCGCCTGCTGGATCCGCTGCTCGTTCTCGATGAGGGCGAACCGTGCGTACCCCTCGCCACCCGGCCCGAACCCGACACCCGGAGACAGGGCGACCGAGCAGTCGTTCACGACCATCGAGCAGAACTCGACGGAGTCCATCTCGGCGTACGGCTCGGGGATCGGCGCCCAGACGAACATCGTCCCGCCCGGCTTGGGAATGTCCCATCCGATCCTTCCGAGGCCGTCGATCAGCGCGTCGCAGCGCCGCTCGTACGTCGCGCAGACCTCCTTCGGGAAGTCGGCGGCTTCGTTGAGCGTCACGGTCGACGCGATCTGGACCGGCTGGAACATCCCGTAGTCGAGGTAGCTCTTCAGTTTGACGAGAGCCTGCACCACCTCGGCGTTGCCGAGCAGAAAGGCGCTGCGCCAGCCGGCCATCGAAAAACTCTTGGTGAGTGAGTACTGCTCGACGGCGACGTCCTTGGCTCCCTCGGCCTGGAGGATCGACGGCGGCTGCACACCGTCGAAGCCGATGTCCGCGTAGGCGAAGTCGTGGACCACGATCATCTCGCGCTCGCGACAGAAATCGACCACTCGCTGCATGAAGTCGAGATCGACACACGCGCCGGTCGGATTGTGGGGGAACGAAATGACGAGCACCCTCGGCTTCGGCCACCCGACGTCATACGCCGTGTGCAGGTCGTCGAAGAAGTCGTCGGCGAAGTTCTCTCGGGCACCGGGGTGGCTGAGACCCTTCATCGGCACCTGGCGGAGATCGGCGCCGGCGAACAGCGGGCCGTACATGTGGATCGGATAGCTGGGGGTCGGCACGATCGCGGCGTCCCCGCGTTCGAGCAGCACCCACATCAGGTGGCTGAACCCCTCTTTGGAGCCGATGGTGTTGGTGATCTCGAGTTCGGGATCGAGCTCGACCCCCCAGGTCGATCGGTAGTAGCCGGCGATCGCCTCCCGCAACTTCGGCAAGCCGCGGCTCAGGGAGTAGCGATGGTTGCGAGGATTCTGGGCCGCCTCGGCGAGCTTGCGGACGGCGATGTCGGGAGACGGGATGTCGGGGTTCCCGAAGCCGAGATCGATCACGTCCGCCCCGTTGCGCCGTGCTTCGACCTTCAGGTTGTTGATGATGGTGAACACGTACGGCGGAAGATTCGTGATCCGGCGGAACTCCATTCGTCGGACGCTACCCGCCCACCGAACCGACTGTACCCACAGGCCGGGCATAGGCTGCGCGCCATGAGTCGGATCCCCGCCGAGGGGTGCATCTTCGTCGTCATCGAGATCCCGCGAGGCAGTCGGAACAAGTACGAGATCGATCACGACGGCGGTCGCGTGTTCCTCGATCGACGTCTGTTCACCGCGACGACCTACCCGGCCGACTACGGCTTCGTACCCGACACGCTCGCCGGGGACGGCGATCCACTCGACGCGCTCGTCCTCTTGGAGGACCCGGTGTACCCGGGCGTCTGGGTGGAGGCCCGGCCGGTGGGGGTGCTGTACATGCGCGACGAAGCCGGTGAGGACGCCAAGCTGATCTGCGTGCCCCGCAACGAACCGCGCTGGGCGAAGGTCGACGACATCGACGATCTCACCCCGGAACTGCGTGCCGAGATCCAGCACTTCTTCGAGGTCTACAAGGCGCTCGAGCCGAACAAGTACTCCTCGGCAGCAGGCATGGGCGGACGCGAGCAGGCGTGGCGCGAGATCGATGCCTCGCGAACCGCCTTCGGTCGCCGCTGATCCGGGTCAGTGCACCTGGTGCAGCAGGGCGGCACCGACGGCGCCGGCGCGCTCACCCCACTCGGCGAAGGCGACCGCTGGCATCGGACGGAGTTCGGGCTGGTAGATCAACTCTCGGAACCACTTCCGAATCGGGTCGAGGTAGAGGTCGGCACCCGCAGCGAGACCACCGCCCAGCACGAACATCTCGGGGTCCAGCGTGTTGGTCAGATTCACGAGACCCAGCGCCACCCAACGCCCGAAGTCGTCGATCACCGCCAGGGCATCGGGGTCGCCCTCCCGAGCTGCCTGCATGACCATCTCACCGCGCACGGCCTCGGGGTCACCACCGGCGATGTCGAGTACCCGGTTGACCCGCCGCCCGACCGCGGCTTCACGAGCCAGCCTCGCGAGGCCCGAACCAGACGCATAACGCTCCCAGCATCCCCGACGGCCGCACGGACACGGAGGTCCGTCGGGATCGACGACCATGTGGCCGTACTCACCGGCGAAGCCGTGCTTGCCACGCTGGAGGCGGCCACCGGCGACGAGACCGCCACCGATTCCGGTGCCCAGTGTGACGAGCACCATGTCGGTGGCCCCGGTGCCGGCACCGAAGAGCCACTCGGACGCTGCGGCACACGTCGCATCGTTGTCGACGTGGACGCGGTGGCCGAGCCGCCCACCGAGCAGCCCGGCGACGTCGAAGTCGGCGACACCGTCGAGATTCGGAGCGGCCCGGAGCACGCCTTCGTGGGTGACGAGGCCGGGGACCCCCACTCCGAGATGCTCGTAGGGACCGAGCGACTCGGCGAGTTCGGCGAGCGTGTCGATCAGTTTCGGCAAGCTGCCGGGACCGCGCGGCGTGGGTCGACGGTCCTCGGCGACGACTCGACCCTCGTGGTCGAGCGCCACACCGAGGCACTTCGTGCCCCCGACATCGATACCGACGGTGTTGAGGCCCTGACCGGGTTCGGTCACCACATCGACGCTCAGGCCTCGGCGAAGGCCTTGAGTTCCTTGATCGCGTTGAGGATTCGTCGCTCGGCGCGACGCTTCACGAATCCGGGCAGCGGCACGACCAACTCGATCGCGAGGTCGTAGCGGACCATGGTCCCGCCGTTGTCGAGCGCCTCGAATCGGAACGCACCATCGATCGATCGTTGGATGTCACCCTTCACCATCGACCACTCGAGTCGAGACGGCGCTCCGCTGTAGTCGTAGCGCAAGGTGTAGTGGGTGCTCCGACCGAGTGCGGAGGTCCGGAACTCGACCTCGTGCGGCCGACCGTCCGCATCACGGGTGACGACCCGGACGTCTTTCACGTCGTGGGTCCAGACCGGGTATCGCTCGAGATCGGTCGCGATCGCCCAGACCTGGTCGGGCGACGCCGCAATGGAGATGGTCTCGGTCGCGGTCTCAGCCATGGTCAGCATTCTGCCCGATTTCTCCCTCCGAGACGTGGAGGCTGCGATCGGCCCCGAGGTCGGCCCGTGCGGCGAAGTTGCCGTGGCGAACCGCCCAGAGCCCGTTGAGCCCGAACCCGAGCATCGGGACGAGGAATCCGAGAGCGAGCGACGACCCGGGACTGCCGTCCGGTCCGTCGGGGCGGACGAACGTCGTGGCCGTCGCGATGAGGAACTGTCCGACGAGGACCAGGTTCATCGTGCGTCGTACCGGAGCCGGCACGGCATCACCCATGAGGAGGTACAGCTGGGTGACGGCGATCTCGGCGGTACGGCTGCGCTGGACCGCGCTCCAATACGACCAGAGGAAGACGAACACGCCGACGGCGAACAGGCTCATCGCCACGATCGCACCGACCCACTGCCAGGTCGTGGTGAACCACGCAGCGGCGCAGGAAGCCGAGACGGCGAAGAGCGCCGTCATGACCAGATCGGCCCGCACGATGGCATCTCCCGACGGTGAGGTCCGACCGGACTGCGTCGCCGAGCTCATGTCATGAATCTACGGCGTGCCGGTCGGCGACGGCGGGTCGATTCCGAGCGATGCGCCGAGCCTCGTCGCCAGGACTTCGTACGAGAACTCCCGCTCCGCACGCTGGCGCGACGCACGGGCCATCGAACGTCGGAGCACGTCATCGTCGAGAAGGACCCGGAGTCGGTCGACCGTCTCGGCGACGGCGGTCTCGGCCCGGTCGGGCCGTGGGGCGACGCACCCGGTCTCCCCGTCGGCGCCCGCCACTGCCGCCCCACCGCTGTCACCGGCGAGCTGTGGGACGCCGCACGCTGCCGCCTCGACGAAGACGATCCCGAATCCCTCCTGCTCGAGACCACCCCAACGGTTTCGGCACAGCATGGCGAACACGTCGACACAACCGTGGAGCAGCGGCAGATCGTCGTTGGCGACCCGGCCGAGGAACCGCACGGGTGCGCCGAGTTCGGAGGCGAGCCGCCTGAGGCGTTGTTCGTCGCGCCCACTGCCGGCGATCACCAACACGACATCGGGGTGGGTCCGGTGGAGCCGGGCGACCGCTCGAATCGCGGTGTCGAATCCTTTGCGTGGAACCAGGCGCGACAGGCCGAGCACCAGTCGAGCGTCGACCGGGAGGCCCAATCGCTCCCGGGCGTCGCGTCGCTCGGCCTCGGTCAGGGGTCGGAACCGCTCGATGTCGACACCGGGCGGTACGACGGTCGTGGGGAGCGCTCGGCCCGCAGCACGCTCGGCCTCGGCAGCCGGGTATCCACCCGCTGCGATCACGTGACGCGCATTGCGCAAGACGTGGGCGAGCGCCGATCGACTCCCCGGCAAGCGACCGGGGATCGTCACCTCGGCACCGTGCAGCACCACGTCGTACGGCAGCCGGAGCGAGGGGCCGATGAGACCGAGCGGCACCGCCGGATCGAGCACCACGAGATCGGCGCCGAAATCCGCCGCGAACTCGTGCACCCGACGCACCATGGGTGGATGCGGGAGCAGCACCGGCTCGCGGACCCGCTCGATCCGGAACGGTTGCCCGGCGTCGAACTCCTCGGCCCCTCCGTAGGGACTGGTCAGCACGGCGAATCGATCGGACGGCAGGCGGCGCCACCACTCCCACAGCAGCGACTGGATGCCGCCGATCTTGGGCGGGAAGTCGTTGGTGACGAGGACGTGCTTCATGCGGGGTGGACCGATCCGGACTCGGCCCGACCCCTCGGCGCCCCTGCGGCGCAGAGTCGCTCGAACGCCCAGTCGGCGTGCTCGCGCAACACCGGATCGGGGTGCGAGCGATATCGGTCGATGGTGCGACGGGTCCGCTCGTCACCGCCGTCGCCGATGTTGCCGAGGACGACGAGCGCATTGCGACGCAGCCACACCGGGTCCCGATCGGCGATGTACCACCGACCATGGCGGTCGAGCAGCGTCGCGTCGTCGGCATCGAGCACGTCGAGCACGTCGACCCACGCTTCGACCCGCTGCGGTTCGGTGCCGTCGACAGAGGTGGAGAGTCGGTGACGTCCCCCCAGACGGACCGTCGGCGGGCACACCTCCTGGCAGTCGTCGCAGCCGTAGAGGCGATCGCCGAGCGCACCGCGGAACTCGACCGGGAACGTGCCCGGTCGCTGGAGGAGCCAGGCGAGGCAACGGTTGGCGTCGACGACCCCCGGGGCGACGATCGCCCGGGTCGGACACTCGTCGAGACATCGTCGGCAGGATCCGCAACCGTCGGCGACCGGAGTGCTGACCTCGTAGGCGGCACTGGTGACGACCGAGCCGAGCACGAACCAACTGCCGGCACCCGGCAGGAGGAGATTGGCGTTCTTGCCGAACCAGCCGAGCCCGCCGAGGTGGGCGATCTCACGGTCGACGAGGGCGTTGTCATCGGCCAGAGCGACCGCCCGGTGGCCCGTCCGCTTCAGGAGATCGACGATGTCACGAAGACCCGCCCGCAACGGGGCGTAGTGGTCGACCCAGGCGTATCTGGCGACTCTCGCGTGGGGGCCATCGGGACGCTGCGGCTCGTCGTCGACGAGGTACGACCGCGCCGCCACGATGACCGACCGAGCGGTGGGAAGGATGCGGGTGGGATCGGTCGAGCGGTCGGGGTTTCGATAGGTGAACTCCATGTCGGCATGGAGACCGGCCGACTTCCGGCGGTGCAACTCGACTCTGGCCCGTTCGAGCACCGTGGCGGGGGCGACGCCGAGTCGGGTGATCCCGTGCGAGTTCGCGACACCGACGAGTTCTTCCCAGCTCGGTGGATCGGTGCTTCGGGCCACCGGATCAGCGTAGGGCGACGGTTCAACCGACGTCGCGGAACCTCAACCCGGGGACCAAGCCGGCACTCCCGAGCAACCGGACGGCCCGCGCCTGATCGAGATCGAGGACGAGGGTGTCGCTCCCGACCTGCTCGTCGGCGTCGAGGAGGAAACTGACGACGCAATCGTCGCATGCTGCCGTGCAGCGCATGCAACAGTCGTCGCAGGAGATCGTGAGGCCGGTGCCGTGAATGTCGTCCATGCGACCATGGTGACGTAGGGGTGTGACAGTCGGGACGGAGGGATCCCGCAGCGGACTCCGGGACCTCACTCGTCCCGGAACACCCGCAAGGTTCCGGCATAGTTCGCCACCCAGACCTGCCGGGTGTCGGCGTCGTAGGCGATGCCGACGGGTCGCACCCCCGACGACACCGTCTGGAGTATCGCCATGTCACTCGTGCGGACCTTGCTCACCGTGCCGTCCTGGTAGTTGACGACGTAGAGGCTGGCACCGTCGTCGGCGATCGCCATCGTGCGGGTCTCGGTGCCGGTCGATGCGACACCGACGACCTCGCCGGTCGACAGGTCGATTTTCCGGACGGAGTTCATGCGGTGGTTCGACACGAACAGGAACCGATCATCGGCGGACAGGATCAGATGGCGAGGGGTGGACCCTGCGGCATCGCGAATTGCATTCACCACGTTCAACGACTCCAGGTCGATCACGTCGATACGCGCCTCACCCATCACGGTGACGTACGCGTACCGGGAGTCGCTCCGGATCGCGATCCCTCGGGGGTGCCGACCGACATCGACCCGACCCAGTTCGGTGTCGGTCTCGGTATCGATGACCGACACGTCGAACCCACACCAGTTGGACACGACCAGCCGCGCCCCGTCAGGTGAGACCGCCAGGAACTTCGGGACTGCGCCGGTCGGGATCACTGCGACGATCGACAGTGTCGCCACGTCGATCTTGTAGACGAAGCTGTCGTCCCAGTCGCCTCGGTCGCATCCATCGTCTGCGACCGGGTTCCAACCCGGACCGAACATCTTGTAGTTCGAGACGTAGACGAACTCACCGTCCGGGGTGAAGGCCGCCTCCACCGGCGAACCTCGCACCACTCCCCCGTCGAACCCGAACGCCGACAGGTCGACCTCGTCGGGGATCACACCGACTTCGACACCGGCGCGGTCGAACACCGCGATGTTGTGGCGGTACATCATGTTCTGCGCGAAGAACAGGCCGTCTCCCGACGCCACGACGCTCTTGGGCTGGAGGTCGTCGTCGCTGATGGTGAAGGCATCGACGAGCCTGCGCTCGTCCGAGGACTTGCCGTCGGCCGGGGCGAGCGGAAGGCTCGTGGTACTGGTGGTCGATGTGGTCGATGGGCTGGTCGATGCGCTGGTCGGCGTGCTGGTCGTGTCGAGTGCAGCGGGCTCCGACGGCACGACGGCGGGGTCCGTCGCGAGCGGCCGATCGTCGATGCCGCCCGGCGCCGTCGACGTGGCGCCGACGAACGCCGTCGGGGCGTCGACGTTCGAACCGCCGACCGCGACGACCACCAGGGCGATCGTGAGGATCACCGTCGGGCCGAGGACGACGAGTCGGCGATCGATCATCGTCGGAACGGGTACCGGAGGACCATTCGCATCCCGGGCCGCGACATCACGGGCCGCGACCGTCGAGAGCGGCCCGCAACAGCTCGATGGCCGAGGCCGGCAAGGTCGCATGAACGAGTTCGGCGCCCGCGAACCGCCGGGCTTCGGCCTCGAGCGCCCGCATGTCGAGATCCTCGGCGAGGATCACCACCGAGGTCGTTCCATCACGCACCGCCGCCCGGAACCACTCGACCCACTCGTCGGGAATCCCGAGATCGACCAACTTCGCCGTGATGGCGCCGGGGCC
>JBMUCX010000033.1:0-27718 GCA_049458915.1 Ilumatobacteraceae bacterium | reverse complement strand
GGACGCTTGCACGTCGCACGCTTTCGAGGCGTGTCCCTTCGGCCGCTCGGGCACCTCTCCGTCGAGAGAGGCTATCGGATCGTCGTCAGGCCGTCACCCGTGCGAGGACCAGCGATCACAGGGAGCGGACGGCCGCTGCGGCTGCCACACCGGAGTTGAACGCCCCCTCGACCTTCGGTCCGGCGAACAGGTCGCCGGCGATCACGATGCGACGGTCGGAGTCGACCCAACACGGGTCGGGCCAGGGCGTGTGCGGGCCGGCGAAGCGCCACTTCTTCACCTGTGCCTCGACGACCGATGACGACCCGATGAACGGTGCAGCCCGTTCGAGCAAGGCTCGCTCGAGTGCCGCTTCGTCGTCGTCCCAGTGCTCGAGGCTCCAGGGCTGCGTGGCGTGGAAGGTCACCGACGGCACCTCGCTGATGCCCTTGGCGACGTTGTCGGCGACGAACCCGAACGGCGCCGAGGCGTCGGACGGATCGAACTGCAGGCCGCCCGGCTCGGGTACGGCGCTCGGCCCGTCGAGCACGGTCAGCAATCCGATCGTCCGGTGATACTCCATCCGGAACAGTTCGTCCGGTACGTCGATCCCGGACTGCGAGAGCAGCGCCCAGGTCTGGGCGATCGGAGCCGTCACGACGACGGTCTCGGCTGCGATGGTCGATCCGTCATCGATCACCACCTGCCACTCGTCACCCGTGGGTCGCACCGCGAACACCAGTTGCCCGAGTCGACAGTCGAGCCCGGCTGCGAGGTCCTTCGCGAGCGAGTTCATCCCTGCCGAGCCCACGTAGCGCTCGAAGCCGTCCCCGGCGGATCCGAATCCGTGACACCAGACGTGAGCGAGATCTCGTTCGAGCCAGTCGTCGACTTGCTGTCGGAACTCGGTTCCACGGACCGTGAAGAACTGCGCGCCGTGATCGAGGACTGCTCCGGCGATCCGCCGCGTGGCGAGACGCCCACCGACGGACCGACCCTTGTCGACGACCACGACCTCGTGGTCGGCGGACAGGCGACGAGCAGCGACCAGTCCGGCGAGGCCAGCTCCGATGACGACGACTCGCACGACTCTTCGCTATCAGCCGGTGCGGTCGCGCGCCGCACCGACCGAGCGATCCGTCGTTCGATCGATCGGACGACGGGCCGCCTCGACCCGGCCGAGGAACTCGAGCAGTGTCGAGTTGAACGTGGAGGCGTGCTCGACCATGAAGCCGTGAGCAGCGCCGCTCACGACGACCAACTCGGCGGTCGGGATCAGATCGGCCAGCAACTCCGAATCTCCGCGCGGGGTGAGGATGTCCTGGTTTCCGACCATCACGAGGGTCGGCGTCGTGATCTCGCCGAGTCGATCGGCCATCGCGTCGTCGATGTCGAGGATGGCCTCGACCTGTCCGATGAACGCATGCGCGGGTCGAGCGAACGCGAGCGGCCCGAACCAACCGATCGCCGGTGAGATCCGCCGGAACGAACGTGGCCCGATCATCCAGCGAGCAGCGGCCTTCGTCATCGCTCCCATGCCATCGGTACGAGCGATCTCGGCCCATTCCTCGAGCAACTCCATGCGCCACGGGTGGTGCCTGCACGCGGTGCAGGCCAACGTCATCGATCGAACCCGGTCGGGCCGTTCGATGGCGAGGATCTGGGCGATCACTCCACCCATCGAGGCACCGACGACGTGCGCCGTTTCGACGCCGGCGTGGTCGAGGACGGCGATGGCGTCATCGGCCATCTGTTCCAGCGAGTATCCACCGAACGGTCGATCACTCCGACCGGCGCCCCGGTTGTCGAGAGCGATCGTGCGGTAGTGGGGAGCGAGCGCCAACCGCTGGAGGTCCCAGAGGTGTTTGTCGGCTCCCAGGCCCTGGATCATGAGGACGGGCGGACCCGACCGGCGACCGGACTCCGAATAGTGCAACCTGACACCGTCCCCGGCTCGGACGTACGCCATCAGCGACCCCAGGCGGTGTCGAGCGGCAGCCAATCGAGCGGAGTTCCGCGTGCGCCGGACGCTTCGAGCAGTCCTCCGATGCGATCCTGGATCCGGTCGGCGAGTTCGAGTTCGGCGAGTGGCCCGCGCCTCGTGCGTGCGCTCCGGTCGGCCTGTCCGAGTTCGACGCGGGCTGCCCGTCGCGTCGGGAACGAGACGGCCGCCGCCGGGACGACCCACGACTTGGTGGCGACGGCCGCACCGACGAGGCGGTGATCGACGACACCGCAGGCTGCATTGGTCGCCGACGGAGCGGCGCCGAGGACGACGAGTCCTCCGGCTCGGAGGGCTCCTCGGATGTCCGGTTCGAGCGGCAAGAGACCGCCCAGACGTTGGAGGAGCGGTCCGAGTGGGGCGACGTCGGGCCGACCGACGAACCGCACCGGTCGACCCGTCGCCTCCCCGATGGCGAGCGCGGACAGAATGGGCGACAGGGCGAAACGGCGGGAGTTCACCACGATCAACGCACCGCTCCGTTTCGGGAGGTGCTCGAGGCCGCCGACGGACACCTGCCATCTCAGCCGACCGAGCACCAGCGCCCGCTCGACGACGTCGCGATCCCGCCCGAGATCGTCGACGACTCCGGCGGTACCGAGCGGGAACTCGATCACGTCAGCGAGACGGCGCACGGGATTCACGACGCCACCGATCGGGGCTGCGCGGCCCAGTCGACGGCGGCGGGCCGGTGGATCACCGATGGCCATCCGTACAACTGGTCGATGACGTCGGTGGTGGAGTTGCCCGGCGAGCCACCGAAGACCTCACGCGCTCGCCGGTTGTCGGCGAGTCGGCCACGGTGGAACATCTCGAGCACGTGAGACGGCACCGGTGAGCCGGCCATGTGAGCGACCTGCCGAGCGATGGTCCACTGCGGGCCGACGAGTGGAAACGGGATCCGGTGACCCCGTCGGATCGCCTGACGGACCGTGATCGCTCCCGGAGCGACGATGTTCAGCGGTTCGTCGATGCGCAACTCGGCGGCTCGGACGAAGGCCTCGGCGGCATCGTGCTGATGGATCACGGCGAAGGGTGGATCCGCAAGGGCACTGCAAGGAACGACGGGAAGTCGCAGGATCCGACCGAGTGCGCTCGGTACGTGCGGACCGAGGACCGTCGCCAGGCGGAGCGTTCCGACGGAGACCCCGACCCGGTCCCCGATGGTCGATGCAGTTCGCTCGATCTCGGCGAGCATTCGTCCGTAGTCGCTCGTCGGGGCACACGGCGCTGCCTCGGTCGGTCGAGTCACCGTGCCGCGCGCCCGTCCGTAGACCTCGACCCCGCTGCGCACGACGATCGATTCGAGCGATCGGCACTCGGCGGCCGCCCCCAGGATCGAGATCGCGGCGTCATCGGTCAGGGTCCGAGCCGAACGGGTGCCGGCCCGGGCATCGGGCTCCCACACGGCAGCGTGTACGAGGACGTGAGGGTCGAAGCGGGTCACCGTCTCGACGGTGCGATCGTGCTGGCCCGGTACGATGCGGTGGAACCGGGTCCGTCGCAGCTGTCGACGCGGGGGATCGACGTCGATGCCCTCCAGTGCCCCCACCCAGGGCTGATTTTCGAGCAGACTCGCGATCCGAGACCCGAGTTCACCACCCATGCCGCTCACCAGCACCCGAACACCGGCCATCGTCCGCCAGGTTATCCGTGTCGTGCGCGCGCGTCCGATCCCGTTCGTTTCGGTGGCGGCCGTCGGAGTCGCCGGAGTGCTCGGCGCCGGAGCGGTGCGGGCCGATGTCGTGGACCTGGGCGGTGCTGCCGAGGTGGCCAGTGCTGCCGAGCGGATCGTTCCGGTGACGGAAGGATTGCTCTTTCCGATCTCACCCCTCCCGACGTGCCAGGTCTTCAACAACTTCGGGGGTTACAGCAAGGCGTTCGGTGCTGGTGGCCATCAGGGGCTCGACATCGGAGCACAACTCGGCCAGGCGGTGGTCGCCGTCGAGAGCGGCGTCCTGCTCCGACGGGTCGATGGATCGAACTCCGGGCGCGGCTGGGAACTGCTGTCCGGCGGCGACACCCGATACCGCTACTACCACCTCGACACCTGGGCCGAGGGGCTCGAGGCAGGTGACACGGTGCGGCGCGGACAAGTGATCGGCACCGTCGGTGACACCGGCAATGCCACGCCCGGTGGGTACCACCTCCACTTCGAGGTCAGACCTGGGCCGCAGCCGCAGTACGGCACCGCCGAGGCCGTCGACCCACTGCCACTCCTCGACGTGCCCGAGGTGTGCACGGTGCATCCCCCCACCCGCTGAGCGCGTCGGCCGTCACCCGAGTCCGCGGCTGTCCTGTTTGAGCGCGGTGTCGATCCCGAGGGCGCTCGCCACGATCAGTGAGTTCAATGGTTCGGCGGGGCGACTCGTGATGCGCAGCACGTAGTTGTCGGCGGTGGTGAAGAGCGTCTTCGCCAGACCTTCCCAGGTCTTGGTCACCCTGGCGATTTCGGTGCCGTGGTGATCCTCGATCCGGAAGTCCCACGCGCGCCAGTTCTCGGCCTTGATCAGCCCCAGGTGGCGCCCGTGCGACTCGAGGGCGAAGTTGATCTTGCCGATCGCATTCTGTTGGACGATCCGACCGATTTCCCGGTCGGCGTCGTCCGAGACGATCACCGTCGACTTGATGAGTTTCCTCGGGCGGGTGACGCGCAACACGACACGGCCGTCCGTGTCGACGATCTCGAGCTGATGGGTCAGGAACTGGTCCACGCTGGCGACGAGCCGAAGCGCCTTCTTGGCCGCGGATTGACCGACCTGTCGAACCGCAGCGACTCGATTGCCGTGCTGGTCGAAGACGCTGTACTCGTTGTTGAGCTCGAAGATCTTCGCCTTCTGGTTGACCACGAGCACCGGTTCGGTGAGGATCCCACCGCCGCCCCCGGCCACCGGTCCCGACAGGCCGATGCCTCTCCGGCCCGATCCGGAGATCTGTTCGGCGACCGTGCGACCCTCGTCACCGACGGTGAGGGCACCGTCGATCCGATCGAGGACCGATGCGACCGGATCGGTCCCCGTCACGCCACGGTCGCTGACATGATCGGACCAGGCCGACCCGTCCCAGTACCGCAGCTCGTGCCGCCCGGTGGGGTCGGGATACCAGTCCGCCGGATGCGTCTCGCTCATCCGGTGAGTCTACGACGGGTGCCGATTCAGGCCGATCGGAGCGAGTGTGCGGACATGATCACATCGCGCGCCCACGGGTCGAGCTTGCGCCCGCTCAGTCGTTCGGTGACTTCGATCGCTCGGGTCGGGTCGTCGACGAGTCCCGACCAGCGGATGTACCCGCCCATGATCCCGACGATCCGATCACCGACCTCGTCACCGTGGACCAACACCTTGCTACCGCTTCGCAGCAGTTCGTCGAGTTCCTCGAAGAACGCCGTGAGCCAGCCGTCGCGGTCCTCTCCTCGGAATGGCCGGTGGCGATACGGGAGGTTCAGTTCGTCGTAGTTGTGCAGGTTGTGCGGCGCCTGGATGATCGAGATCGCGAGATCGAATCCGCTCTCGCGGATCCAGATGATCTCCTCCTGGCGTCGGACTCGGCGGTGGCTGTCGCCGTATCCACCAGGCCGCTCGCAGATCGCGAGCTTGTCCTTCAGGATCCACGTGAAGTTGCGAGGAGTGATCCCGAGCGCCCACTTACCACGGAGTTTCGGGGCCATCAGACCTGATGTCCCGATGTGGTGGTGGTTCGACTGTCCATGCCGGGCGGAGATCCTACTCGCCTTCGGCGACGATGTGGAACCGCTGGCCCCGGCGTGCCAGCCGTCGGCCCCCTGGGAGTTCGCAGGCGATCGCCTCGCCGCGAGCGACGGCCAGCGCACGGTCGATCGCTGCCCGATCGGGCGGAAAGCCGTCGACCATGAGCCATCGTCGGAGTGCGCGCCGGGCGAGCACTTCGGGTGCGGTGGCGACGGCCCTGGCGTCGGCCGGGTCGATCGCTCCGGCGAGTTCCTCGAGGAACTCGTCGTCGTCGGCGAGGAGTTCAGCGGCTCGGGCGATGATCATCGCGACGTCGCGTCGAGCGATGTCGTCGGCCAGTGGGAGCAGTTCGTGCCGGACACGGTTTCGACGGTGATCGGCCGACCGGTTGCTCGGGTCGTCGACCGGCTCGATGCCGAGTCGCGAACACAGCCCGACGGTGTCCACCCGGCGCAGTCGCAGGATCGGGTGGGACGGTCCCGCTCGCATGGCCGCCAGCCCCGTCGTACCGGACCCACGCAGCAGTCGGAGCAGGAAGGTCTCGGCTTGATCGTCGGCGGTGTGTCCGGTCGCGGTACCGACCGGCAGTGCGGCTCGGCGGGCGGCTCGCGCCCGTGCCTCGAGGTTCGGTCCGGGCGCCACGGTGACCGTGTGGAGGACGAACTCGACGCCCATACCCTCGGCGATCGCCCGGGCACGTTCGGATTCGGCAGCGGATTCGGGCCGGATCCCGTGGTCGACGTGGTGGGCGACGGCCACACACCCGGCCTCCCGGGCCAACCAGATCAGCGCCGTCGAGTCCGGGCCACCGGAATATGCGCAGTCGAGCCGCGTTCCCGGGTCGGGAAAGGTGCAGCGGAGGAGGAGCTCGTCAGAGCTCGTCGCCACGGGCGCGCTTGCCGCCGGGGTACCGCTGTGACGAGACCTGCTTCACGTAGCCGGCGATCAACCCGACGACGGCCAGGCCGCCGGTGAGCAGCATCGCGAGTCCGATCCACCAGTGCCAGATGTAGGCGGCGAGCATGGAGTCAGCGTAGCGAGTCGATGGTCCGGTTCAGGAGCCGGGATCGAAGTCGGCGTCGAGGCAGCTCCGGATCCGGTCCAGCAGGGTGGGGGGCATGACGTCGGTCGAGCACTTCCGTCGGATCGCTGCGCGGAGTTCGGCCTGGAAGTCGAACGCTTGGAGGCAATCCATGCAGCCACCGAGGTGCACGTCGATGTGGGCCCGGATCTCGTCGGGGAGTTCTCCGTCGAGGAACGCCTCGAGTTCTCTGATCGTCTCGTTGCAATCGGCCATCGGAGGTGGGTTCGGGTCCCGGTTTCGGTCGGCGGGTCAGTCGGAGCTTTCGAGCGGCTGGGCGATGCCACGGGCCACTGCGTAGTCGTACAACGCTCGCTGCATCGCTTTTCTTCCCCGATGGAGCCGGGACATCACCGTGCCGATCGGGATGTCGAGCATTTCGGCGATCTCCTTGTAGGCGAAACCCTCGACATCGGCGAGCAGGACGGGGAGTCGGTAGTTCTCGGGGAGGTCCTCGAGTGCTTGCTTGACCTCGTCGTCGGTGAACAGGTCGAGGAACTGCTCCTCGGCCGACATCCCGGCCGCTGCGGTCTCCATCGAGCCGAGGCGTCGGTACAGGTACAGGTCCTCGACCTCCGCCAGATCGTTCTCGATCGGTCGGCGTTGACGTGATCGGTAGGCGTTGATGTAGGCGTTCGTGAGGATCCGGAACAGCCATGCCCGGAGGTTCGTGCCCGCTTGGAACGTGTGGAAGCTGCGGAACCCGCGGAGATACGTCTCCTGCACGAGGTCCTCGGCGTCGGCTTGGTTCCGGGTCATTCGCAGCGCCGCGGAGTACAGCTGCGGCGCGTACTCCATCGCCTGCGATGCGAACTCGTCCCGGTCGGCCACGGCAGGCGACCATACATCACGGCCCACCGGATCCACCCGAACGTCGACGGTCAGGTCTCTCGTCGAAGTTCGGCGACGAGTTCGTCGATCGCATCGACGAAGCGTTCGATGAGGTCGACGAATCGTTCGCGCTCGTCGTCGTCGAACGTCCCGAGCAGTCGTTCGATCCCGGCCGCTCGCCGGGTCTGGATCTCCTCGACCCGGCGACGACCTCCGGCGGTCGCCGCAACGGTGACGACCCGACGGTCCTGGTCGCTCCGGCGTCGGACGGCGAGCCCGGCGGCCTCCAGACGATCGACGGCTCGGGTCGCAGTGCTCGGATCGACCCGTAGTGCGTCCGCGAAGTCGGCCATTCTCCAGCCGTCGGGTGCCGACACCAGTGTCTCGAGCGCGTCGAGTTGTGCCGCGTCGAGCAATCCGCCGCTGTTCGTGGGTGCAGATCCACCCACGAGGTGGTTGCGCAGTTCGGTCACTGCGGCGCCCCGCCGGAGTTCCCGCCACGCCCAGGCGACCCGTCGGGCGACGTCCGACCGGTCCGCGTCCTCCTCGTCCACTCGGTCGTCGGTCATCACCCGACCGGTCGGTGCTCGCGATACCAGTCGTACGTCGAACGGAGCCCGTCGACGAGTCCGATCGAGGGCGACCAGCCGATCGCGTTCAGTCGTGAGACGTCCAGCAGTTTTCGCGGCGTCCCGTCGGGCTTCGACCGGTCCCACACGATCTCTGCATCGGGATTGACGATGTCGCGGATGGTCTCGGCCAGTTCTCGGATCGAGAGGTCGGTACCCGTCCCGATGTTGACGTGTTCCTCCCCGTCGTAGTGCTCCATGAGGTGCAGACAGGCGCGGGCCAGGTCGTCGACGTGCAGGAACTCACGGAGCGCCGAACCGGTGCCCCAGACCTCGACCCGGTTCGGATCGGCGTGGCGGGCGTCGTCGAACTTGCGGATCAGCGCCGGGATGACGTGCGAGGAGTCGAGGTCGAAGTTGTCGCCGGGTCCGTACAGGTTGGTGGGCATCGCCGAGATGAAGTCGCATCCGTACTGGCGTCGGTAGGCCTGACACAGCTTGATACCGGCGATCTTGGCGATGGCGTACCACTCGTTGGTCGGTTCGAGTGGCCCGGTCAACAGTTGGTCCTCGGTGATCGGCTGGTCGGCGTCGCGTGGATAGATGCACGATGAACCGAGGTAGAGGAGCCGTGAGACGCCACTCTGATGGGCCGAGTGCACGACGGTGCCGTGGATCATCATGTTGTCGTAGATGAACTCTGCCGGCCTGGTGCTGTTGGCGAGGATGCCTCCGACCGTCCCGGCGACGAGGAACACGTGGTCGGGACGGTTGCGGTCGAACCATGCCGACACCGCCGCCTGGTCGCGGAGGTCGAGCTCGTGGCGGGTCGCCGTGATGACGTCGGTGAACCCTTCTGCCTCGAGATGGCGCACGAGGGCACTGCCGACCAGTCCGCGGTGCCCGGCGACGAACACCCGGGCGGAACGGTCGAGGCGAGGCACGACGCCAGGCTAACGAGGCCGCGACACCGCGCGCGGCGTCGGGTCCGGGTGACGAGTCGGGCACGTCGGCACGGGCCGGACGGCACTGGGCGTCGATCTCCGGGGTCGGGACGATGGGGCGGTGTCCGCTGCTCGTTCCGTCGACCTCGCTCCCGGTGAGCTCCGTCCACGAGATGTCCGAGGCCTCGACGAGTGTGAGCTGTTCGGTCTGCTCGGTGCGATTGTTGGAGCGGGTGCCGGGCTCACCGCGCCGTGCTGGTCGACGTGACGGACTCCTGGTGGTTCGGGCGATCACGTCGTCGGTGCGGCACCACCCGGTCATGTCGTTCGGTACCGCCGCGGCAGTGGTGGGGGTCGGGATGATCGCGGCCGTTCGTCAACGACGCGATGCCGATCTGGCGCTGCTCGCCGGAACGGACGGGTGACCGACGGAGCGGAACGCGCGACGTGATCGATGTCCGTGAACGATGAAGGGAGAGCGATGAAGTTCTTGAAAGGGTTCGTGTTCGGCGCTGCGGTCGGCTTTGCGACGGGTTTGTCGATGTCCGATCGGCAGTGGCAGGAACTCGTCGGGCGGACCCGGCGAACCGCCGTGGAGACACGTGGCGGCGGATCGCCGTGATCGCAGCGCGACCAGGAGGCTCGGACGACGACGTCCCATCGCGCCTCCCGTTAGCCTGACCGCCGGAGTTCCGTCGCGTGGCACCGATTCGTGCGCCACGATTCGGTCCATCCCCGCCGGGTTAGCTCAGTTGGCAGAGCACTTGACTTGTAATCATGTGGTCGTGGGTTCGATTCCCACACCCGGCTCCGAACGACGGCTCGACGACGGTCAGACCTGGAACGTGCGGACGAGTTCGCCGGTCACGATGAGCCGGTACCGCAGGCTCGTCGGCTCGAAATTGGTCTTCGAGCAGGCGACGAGCGAGAAGGTCGTGCCGCCGTGTGCGCGGCATTCGGCGAGGATGTCGAGCGTGGCCGCCGAGGTGATGTTCCGTCGAACCATCCGGTAGACGAACGCTCGTCGGTCGCCGGTGAACACGGTCCACTCGTCGCCGATCGAGAGCAGGTGGATGTTGCGGTACGGGCCGTCGAGCCGTCCTGCCGGGTCGATACCGGTCTGGTTCCTCGCCGCCTCGGTGCGATGGGCGAATGCCGCGACCTGAGCCGTCTCACCGAGGTATCCGGTACCGGTCCAGTGCCACGAGTGTCCGGCGTCGGTGACCCGCACCGACTCGCCTTCGTTGATGCCCGCCATGACTCGTGAGACGACGCCGATCTTCGGGATGTGCAGCGACCATTCGGGTCGAGCCACGGGTGGCGGTGGGTTGACGTACTTGACGTACTTCGCGGGGGCCAGGTTGCCCGTGAAGTAGCCGGCCATGTCGGCGACGACGTGGCCGCCCGAACTGCTGTAGACCTCGAAGCCGTCGACGGCCATCCGGGTGATGGTGAGGTTCGGGACCGTCGACCCGCCCACGGGCCAGTTCACGTTCGAGGTCTTCGCCGGGGTGTACGTCGCCGTCCGGGCGCCGTTGATCGACAGGAACCCGCCGCTGCGGGTTTCGGTGGCCGTCAGGTTGAGGACGGCCGAGTCCATCTGTCGTGGCACCGATGTCGGCAGCTTCTTCTCGACGACCCAACGCGGCCAGAGCAGAGCCGCCGGATTCGGGACTCGGGTGTCGAGCACCCGCACCGGATCGACCGGTACGAACAAGCCGTCCGACGAGCCGTACCCGCCGTCACCGGCATCGCTCGTGAAGTAGCCCTGGACGTCGACGATGATGTGGGCCGACTTCTGGGTGTAGACCCGCATCTTCGCGCGACCACCGTGGACTTCGACCGCGACGATCGCTGCGCCGGCGCGCTGGTCGAAGGCGAACGACGTGTTGAACGTCGAGGTCGTCGGCGTCCCGGTCGACGAGTAGGGCAGCGCCGAATAGAACGTCGGTCCGTCGTTCTCGATGGCCGTGATGTTGACGAGCGCGGAAGCGGCTCTGTTGTTCAGAACCGTGTTCCCGAGATCGACCACCACCGAGGTGCCGCCGGGCACCTTGAAACCACGCTGCCGGGTGTCGATGACCCGATACGGGCCGTTCGTGGGCACCCGGTACAGACCGGCCCGTACCGGACCGGAGACGGGGACGAAGTAACCGATCACATCGACGACGATGTCGCACTGGAATCGTTGGTAGATGTCGACCGAGTTGCTCGACCCGACCTTCACGAACACCAGGTTCCCGGCGACCATCCCGGGTCGATCGATGTTGAGGTTCGAGGCCTCCGGTCGGGCCACGCCGCTCGGATAGACCGTGACGTAGCGAGGGGTGACCGCGCCGGCGACCGCCGTCACGTTGAGGACGACGGCGCTGGCTGTTGCGGGGATGTCGAGGCGGTCGCGGACCTTCACCCTGATGACGTTCGGGGAGAGCCGGGTGAAGTCGTTGATGACTCGCGAGTCGGACGGGTCGAAGCGGTATCGGAGGAGTTCGCGGGTGTCGGCCAGCCGGTAGGGCTTGGGCAGCGCCACGAACGCCGAAGCGGTCGCTGCCGCGTCAGCGGTGCCGGATCCGACCGAGGTGGCGACGAGCGTTGCTCCCGCAGCGGCTCCGGCTCCTCGTAGGAAGTCTCGGCGACCCGTCGGGGAGGCGTCGGACACGGGCTGGTCGAAATCGTTGGTCATCGGTCTTCCAGGTGGCGATGGGACGGGTGTGGTTCCGAACGACGCACGTCGGGCGAGAACGAGCCGAATCGTACACTTCCCGCCGGAACTGCAGAACGGCGATCAGTTCGACCGGTGCCGAGCGACTTCGTACGTGGCGAGCGCCGCAGCGGCCGACACGTTGAGCGAGCTCAGACGGCCGAGCATCGGGATGCCGACGAGTACGTCGCACCGCTCCCGCACCAGGCGGGACAGGCCCGCTCCTTCGGCGCCGAGCACGATGCACACCGCATCGGTCGCCAGGTCGTCGATCTCGAACAGTGAACGATCGGCCGCATCGTCGAGGCCGATCACCCAGATGCCGGCATCGCGCATCTGCTGCAACGCGCTCGGTAACCCGCCGACGAGAGCGATCGGGACGTGCTCGACCGCTCCGGCCGCCGCCTTGGCGGTGGTCGGGGTCACGTGGACGGCTCGATGGCGGGGTACCACGACACCGTGGACGCCCGCACCGTCACAGCTCCTGATGATCGCTCCGAGGTTGCCCGGGTCGGTGACACCGTCGACGGCCACCAAGAACGGCGACCGGTCGCGGCGCCGCTTCAAGAGTTGGGTGAACTCGACCTCGGGGAGCGGGGCAGCGAGGGCGAGGACGCCCTGTGGCGCTTCGCTCCTGGCCGAGGCCTCGAGCTTTTTCCGGGCGACCCACGCGATCGGCACACGATTCGCCGCTGCGAGCGACACGATGTCGTCGACCGAGTCGTCGCTCTGCCGGGAGTCCCGGCCGGTGCCGTCACGCCGGAGGTCGGCGGCGATCCAGATCTCGTTCACCTTGCGGCGCTGGGCGATCAGGAGTTCGCGGACCGCCTGGCGACCCTCGACCTGCTCCCCGCCGAGCCCCTTCGTGGGTCGTCGCGGCGCCGGGTCACCCGGTGCCCGGACCTTGCCGGTCCGACCGGCGCCTCGACTGGTGGGCGCGTTGCGTCCCGCTGCCGCTTGCCGTCGGCCCGCGGCGGCTCGACCGCCTCGTCCTGCTCCGGGGCCACGGCCCGTCGGACGTCCGCTCATCGGTCCTCCCGTTCGATCACGGCGACCGCCCAGGCGGCGATCCCCTCTTGACGGCCGATCGCCCCGAGACCCTCGGCGCGCCGACCCGACACCGTGACCGGTGCACCGACCGCCAGGGTCAGGTTGCGTTCCATCTCCGACTTCCGCGGCGCGATCTTCGGTCGCTCGCACACGACTCTGATGTCGACGTTGCCGATCGTCCAGCCGTCGCCGACGACGAGTGCGGCGACAGCTCCGAGGATTCCGAGTGAGTCCGCACCCTCCCAGGTCGGATCGGTGTCCGGGAACAGCGTCCCGAGGTCGGCGAGACCGGCGGCACCGAGCAATGCATCGGCGGCGGCGTGGGCGGCGACGTCGGCGTCGCTGTGCCCGAGGAGGGGCCGTTCTCCGTCGAACACACAGCCACCGAGTACCAGAGGCCGTCCGGGATCGCCGTCGCTCCCGGACGCGAGGTCGAAGTGCCGGTGCACGTCGAATCCCTGCCCGACCCGGATCATGCGAACTCCCTGGCGATGGCGGTTCGCGCCCAGTCGAGGTCGTCGGGCATCGTGATCTTGCGGTTCAACGCCTCGCCATCGACGACGACGACGCGGCCACCGGCCCGTTCGACGAGTTCGGCGTCGTCGGTCGCCTCGCCGCCGCCTGCGTGGGCGGCCCGCAAGACATCGGCGCGAAAGGCTTGGGGAGTCTGCACCGTGCGGAGGCCGGCCCGCTCGGGTGTCGAAACCACCGAACCGTCACCGGCGACGACCTTGACGGTGTCGGTCACCGGCAATGCCGGGACCGCCCCGTCGGCACCCGCTTCGACGGCGGCGACGACCTTTCGGTACAGCTCGGGCGTCGCCAGGGGCCGAGCGGCGTCATGGACGCAGATGACCGTTGCTTCGGTCGGGACGGCGGCCAACCCCGCCCGGACGCTGTCGCTGCGGGTCGCACCACCGGCGACGCCACCCTCGCGCTGTCGATCCGCCTCGGGGACCACGATGATGACGCCGTCGGACACCGACGCGGCGATGCGATGCGATCGGTCGATCACGCGCTCGTCCCCGAGCGACTCGTACTGCTTCGGGCGGCCGAACCTGGTCCCGGTGCCGCCGGCGACGACCACCGTCCACACGACGGAACTCGCTCCTCGAGGGGCCTTCACTCGCAGCAGGGTAGTACCGTGGGATTCCGAAGTCGGTGTGCACCGGTCGGCATCCCGACCGAATCCACGATCACCCGAGACGTATGAAGAATCAGATGGACGAACACGCCGAGCGCCTTGCACAGACCCAATTCTTCGCCGATGCTCCGCTCGATGTCCTCGGCCGGATCGCAGCAGCGGGTACCGAGCGGCTGCTCGTGCGAGGTGATGTGCTGTTCGTGGAGGGCGACGCTCCCGATGCGCTGTACCTGGTCCTGGAAGGACGTATCGCGATCGCGATGTCGAACCCGGTCGACCGGCGGGAGAGCGTGGTGGCGCTCATGGAGGGTGGCGACCTGTTCGGTGAACTCGGTCTGCTCGACGACGGCGCTCGTTCGGCGCTCGCACGGGCGCTCGAGCCGTCCCGGGTTCTCGCCGTCCCGTTCGGACCGGTGCGCGATGCGCTCCAGGAGTACCCCGAACTCTTGTGGAACGTCGCCCGACTCCTCGCCGGTCGGCTCCGGGTGATGGACGAAGTGCTCGCCGACTCGGTGTTCCTCGACGTCACCGGACGCACGGCGAAGCGACTGATCGAACTCGCCAACGGCGACGACGAGTTCCACCTGCCGGTCACCCAGGAGGAGTTGGCGGGCATGGTCGGCGCGTCCCGCGAGCGGGTGAACAAGGCGATCGCCAGCTTCATCCGACTCGGTTGGATCGAGCAGCACGAACGGACCTATCGGATCGTCCAGCGCGACCGACTCGAACTCCGCGCTCGGTGACGTGACGAGTCGTGCCCGGCACGACCCGTCACCCTCGACGCACTCGACCCGTCACTTGGCGAAGGTGTCGATCATCAATCGCACGTCGGGCCCGAGCGGGTAGAGGATCGGGCAGGTGCAGCCGTTGGCGATGTACTCGTCGACCTTGGCCCGAACTTCGTCCGGAGTGCCCGATGCGGTGATCATCTGGACGATCTCGTCCGGGACGAGTTTGCTCGCCGCCACCACTTCGTCGTGGGTCGCCGGCCACGTCAGCACCTGGCCGATCTCGTCGAGCAACTCCTGGGGCACCCCGGACGCCTTCATGATGTGCGGCTGCTGGCCGAGGTACTGGGTGACGAGCAGTCGGGCCCCGTCGAGGGCCGCCTGTCGATCCTCGTCGACCGAACACACGACCAACTGCGGTCGGTCGATGTCGTCGAGGGTCTTCCCCGCCTTGGCCGCTCCACGCTCGAGCGCCTCGAGCGCCCGCACGTTGTACTCGGGACTGACGAGGTAGTTGAGCACGGCACCGTCGGCGATCTCGCCGGTGAGTTCCATCATCTGCATGCCCGTCGCCCCGATGTAGATCGGGACGTCCTTCGGACGCCGCTCCTGGTGCACGTAGTCGAGTTCGACCCCGTCGAGGTGGACGTGGAACCCGTCGATCGAGACCGTCTCGTTGGCGAGGAGACCGCGTACTGCATCGACGACCTCGCGCATCACACGCAGCGGCTTGTCGCGCTGGATCCCGACCTTCGCTGCCAGCGGATCCCACCATGCGCCGAGACCGCAGATCATCCTGCCCGGAGCGAGATCGTCCAGGGTCGAGAACGTGCTCGCGAGCCGTGCGGCGTTCCGGGTCCAGATGTCGACGACACCCGATCCGATCTTGATCCGGTCGGTGGTCGCCCCGAACGCTGCCATCGGCACGACGGCGTCGCGGACGAGTCGACTGTCCGCCTGCCAGACGGCGTCGAATCCCTTCGCCTCCGCGTATCGGACGATCTCGATGCCCTCGCGGATGTCGTGGGCGTCTTGCAGGTAGAGCGCGACCTGATCCATGTGGCCAGTCTCGCACGCCGGGCCCGTCCCACGAGAGGAAACCTGTCGTCCTCTCGGCCAGACTGACCGCCGTGTTCCTCGCCCTGAAGGAGATGGCCCGGGCCAAGGCCCGGTTCGGCCTGCTCATCTCGGCGATCGGACTGCTCGTGTTCCTCATCCTGTTCCAGCAGTCGTTGCAGAACGGTCTGCTCACCTCGTTCGTCGGGGCGATCCGGAACCAGTCCGCACCGGTGCTCGTCTACACCGTCGACGGGCAGCGGGTGATCCAGGGCAGCGTGATCACGCCGGATCTCGAGCAGCAGGTCCGAACACTCCCCGAAGTCGGTGCGGCCGGCCGGATCGGGCAGGGGACGTTCAGTGTCACCGTCGAGGGTGCCACCGGTGCCGAGTTGACCGATGCGACGGTGCTCGGTCACGAGTCCGACGAACTCGGTGGCCCGACGACCCTCGTGTCGGGACGACTCGCCAGTGCCCCCGGCGAGGCCGTCGGCAGCGACGCCGATGCGTCGATCGGATTCGGGATCGGCGACGTCGTCCGGGTCGAGCCGGGCGGTTTCGAGGTCGTCGTGGTCGGCCTGGCCCGCGACGTGCAGCTGAACGCCGGTCCGACCCTCTTCGTCGACTACCCGACCTACCTCGACACCGTCCGCGCCGCCAATCCCGATGCGGGCGAGCCGCTGCCCAACGTCATCGCGCTCGATCCGGCCGATGGCGTGTCGCCGGAGCAACTCGTCGTCGCCGTGAACGCGCTCTCGGACGATCTCGACGCCCTCACCGCCACCGATGCCGCCGACCTCACTCCGGGTGTCGCCCAGGTCCGCCAGTCGTTCCAGGTGATCTTCTTGCTCTACGGCCTCGTGATCCCGTGTATCACCGGGCTGTTCTTCCTCATCATCACGTTCCAGAAGTCGCGGGCACTCACGCTGCTCCGGGCCATCGGCGCACCGGCTCGTCGTCTCGTCGCGGCACTGCTGGTCCAGGCGGTCATCATCGTCGGCCTCGGCTACCTGATCGGACTCGCGCTCTACACGCCGCTGTCCCGTCAGCGACTCGGCGGCATCCCGCTCCGATTCGAGACCACGGCGGTCATCGCCTGGGCCGTCCTCCTCGTCGTACTCGGACTCGGCAGTTCACTCGTCGCCGCACGTCGGGTCCTGCGGATCGACCCGATCGAAGCCACCACCGGCGGAGGTGGTCGATGAAGCTCGCCCTGCGCGAACTCGTCCGTCGACCTGGTCGATTCGTGACGGCGACGGCGATCCTGACGCTGATCGCGATCTTGCTGATGTTCCTCGGGGGTCTGCTCGACGGGTTGATCGCCACGTCCACGGGCGCCGTGAGGGCCCAGGCCGGCGATGTCGTCGTCTATTCGGACACGTCCCGGTCGAGCTTCCTGCGGAGTCGGATCGAACCCGACGTCCGTGCGGCGATCGAAGCGACCGAGGGTGTCGACGAGGTGGGCGGCCTGGGTGTCGTGCTGATCGGTGCGAGGGTCCCCGGGAACGGCCCTCGGGACCTCGCCGACGTCGCCCTGTGGGGCTACGAACTCGCTCCGCTCGGTGTGCCCGTTCCTCCCTCACCGGGTGAGGTCTATGCCGACGACGTCTTGCGTTCCGACGGGGTCGAACTCGGCGACGAACTGCTCCTCGGACCGGCCAGGACCCCGGTCACGGTCGTCGGTTGGGTGTCCGACACCTCGTTCAACGGTCAGGGCGGGCTGTGGACCGATCTCGCAACTTGGCGCGACGTGCTCCTCGCGAACCGTCCCGGCGCCGGCCTCGCGGACGGTGTCGTGCAAGCCCTCGTGGTGAGCGGGCCCGGAACCCCCGGTCAGACCGCCGCCGCGGTGACGCGGACACCCGGCGTGACGGCACTCACGATCGACGAGGCCGTCGACGCCATCCCCGGCGTCACCGAGCAGCGCACCACCTTCAACCAGATCCTGGGCGTCACCGTCGTGATCGCCCTCGTCGTGATCGCCTTGTTCTTCGCACTGCTGACGGTCGAGCGGACGAGCCTCTACGGGGTGCTCAAAGCGATCGGTGCCCGATCGGGGACGCTGTTCCTCGGACTCGTGGTCCAGGCGGTCGTCGTCGTCGCCGTGGCCTCCGTGCTGGCCGGGGCGGCCGTGGTCGTGCTCGACCTCGTCATTCCACCCGGGTCGATCCCGCTGTCGATCTCGGCCGCCCGAATCGTCTCCAGTCTCGTCTCGCTACTCGTCGCCGCCGTCGTCGGCTGTGCGTTCTCACTTCGTCGGGTCCTGCGGGTCGACCCGGCCTCGGCCCTCGGGAGTTGACATGACCGAACCAGCAACGTCATCCGACACGCCTGCGCTCGAGTTGCGCGAGGTCCGCAAGGTCTACCGGGTCGGCGATACCGAGGTCGTGGCACTCGACCATGCCACACTCACCGTCTCGACGGGAGAGATCGTGGCGCTCGTCGGACCCTCCGGGTCGGGCAAGACGACCCTGTGCTCGATCGCCGGAGGCATCCTTTCGGCGAGTTCCGGATCGATCGCGGTCGCCGGAGAGGACATCACCGGGTACTCCGACCGCCAACTGACCCGGTTCCGGCAGAACCAGGTCGGCTTCGTGTTCCAGTCGGTCAATCTCGTCCCGTTCCTGACGGCCCGCGAGAACCTGCTCGTCGTCGACGAGATGGGGCGCCGAGAGGGCCGTGCCGCGCGCGAGCGCGCCGACCGCCTGCTCGGCGAACTCGGGCTCACCGATCGGGCGAAGAATCTCCCGTCCCAACTGTCCGGTGGCCAGAAGCAACGCGTGGCGATCGGGCGGGCGCTCATGAACCAGCCGGAACTGGTGATGTTCGACGAGCCGACTTCGGCTCTCGACACCCAACTCGGTCTGCAGGTGATGGAGTTGATCCGCACCGAGATGAAGCACCGTGGAACAGCGGCGATCGTCGTCACGCACGACGAGCGGATCACCGGGTTCTGCGATCGGACGGTCCACATCACGGACGGTGTGCTCGCCGCCTGACCTGGCATGATCGCCGGGTGAGCGAGCGGCCCGAGCGCCCGAACGTCCTCCTGATCACCCTCGATCAGTTCCGAGCCGACTGCCTGTCGTGCGCCGGTCACCCGGTCGTGCGGACCCCGAGCCTCGATGCCCTGGCGGCCTCGGGAGTGCGTTTCGCCAGGCACCACGGTCAGGCTGCGCCGTGTGCACCCGGCCGGGCGTCGCTCTACACGGGCACGTACCAGATGAACCATCGGGTCGTCGGGAACGGCACCCCGCTCGATCGACGCTTCGACAACATCGCACTGCTCGCGCGACGCGCCGGCTACCGGCCCGTTCTGTTCGGGTACACCGACCAGGCCCTCGACCCGCGAGATGCAACCGGCCCGGACGACCCCCGGCTGTCGTCGTACACCGGTGTCCTCCCCGGGTTCGATCCGGTGCTGCACGTTCCCGACGACCACGAGCCGTGGATCGAGTGGCTGTCCGGACTCGGCTACGACGTGGCGGGTGGACCGCTCGATCTCCTGGCCACCGAGCACACCAGGCCAGAAGCCCACAGCGTCGGGGCCTTCGTCACCGATGCGGTGATCGAGTGGATCGGCGAACACGCCGATGACGAACCGTGGTTCGTCCATGTCAGCCACTTGCGTCCGCACCCGCCGTACTCGGCTGCCGGCGAGTGGGCGACGGCCTACGATCCGACCGAGGTCGGTGCTCCGATCCCGGCGCCGACCGAGCCGCACTGGTTCCATCGAGCGGTCCTCGGCATGGAGCAGCCCGCCGCACCGACCGACCCTGTCGAACTCGCCCACCTGCGGGCGCAGTACTTCGGGATGGTGTCACACATCGACCACCAGGTCGGTCGACTCCTCGAGGCACTCGAACACCTCGGTCTGGCCGATGGCACCGTCGTCGTCGTGACCGCCGATCACGGTGAGATGCTCGGTGATCACGGCCTGAAGGAGAAGCTCGGCCACTGGGAGCAGACCTACGCCATCCCGTGCATCGTCCGCGGGCCCGGGATCGCCACCGGGCGGGTGGTCGAGGCCTTCACCGAAGCGGTCGACATCATGCCGACCCTCGCCGAGTTGATCGGTGAGCCGGTCCCTGCGCAGTGCGACGGCTTCCCCCTCACGCCGTTCTTCGGGCACGACGACGAGTCCTCCTCTCGACGCCGGGCCGCGTGGCGCACGGTGACGCACTGGGAGTTCGACTGGCGGTCGCTCATGGTGGACGAGGTCGCGCACGAATGGCCCTGGGACCGGGTCCTGGAACAGCAGCATCTCGTCGTTGCCCGGGACGAGACCCATGCCTACGTACAGTTCGGAAACGGCGACTGGTTGTGTTTCGACCTCGCTGCCGACCCGACGTGGCGGACGACCGTGACCGATCCGGCCGTGGTGCTCCCGCTGGCGCAGGAGATGTTGACGTGGCGATCCCGGCACGCCGACCGCCTGCTCGCCGACCTCGTGCTCGTGGACGGCGGGGTCGGCCGCTTCCCTCCGCTGCCCTGGCGGCGGTGAGTGATCCGCCGTGCTGTCCGCCACGTTGCTCGCTCTGGCTGCGGCGGTACTCCATGCCGGCTGGAACCTGATCGCCAAACGCTCGGTCGATCCGTTCGTCGCCCTCTGGGGCTTGTTCGTCGCCGCCGGGGCACTGGCCCTGCCGATCCTCGCGGTCGGAACGGCGGTCGGCGCAGGGCCGTCACCTGCAGCGTGGGTGTGGGCATCGGTGACCGGCCTGGTCCACGTGCCGTACATCGTGCTGCTCGGTCGTGCGTACACCGCCGGCGACTTCTCGATGGCATATCCCGTGGCTCGCGGCGGTGGGGCGCTCGTGGCCACGATCGGTGGTGTGGTGGTCCTCGGTGACCGCCTGGCCGGTTGGGAACTCGCGGCGATCGCCGTCGCCGTCGTCGGCATGTCGATGCTCGCGGTCGGTGCCGCTCGCAACCAGGTGCTCGTGGCCGTCGTCGTCGCCGTGACGGTCGGGACCTACACGACCATCGACAGCCATGCGGTGCGGACCTCCGGAGGAGGGCTCTACGTCTTCGCCGTGTACCTGATGGCGGCGCTCGGGATCTCCGGTGCCGGGCTCGTGCTCGGTAAGGGCCCGTTGCTCGTCGAGTCGGTCAGGACGTCGTCGGGTCGGATCGTGCTGGCGGCAGCCATGAGCGTGCTCACCTACGGCCTCGTCTTGATCGCGGTCCGGTCGGCACCGGTCGGTTACGTGGCGGCGCTCCGCGAGTCGAGCGTGCTGATCGCAGCGCTCGTCGGCTCGCGCGTGCTCGGTGAAGGGCACGGAAGGGTGAGAGCAGCCGGTGCCGGGTTGATCGTCGTCGGCCTCGTCCTGCTGACCGCGGTGTCGACGAGTCGGTAGCCGGTCGCCACGGCCGGACCGATCGCCACGGCGACGATGACGGTACCGACGCCGATCGGGCCGCCGAGGACGATGCCGAGCGTGAGCCAGGCGATCTCGAACGCCGCACGCACCCGGGCCTCGGGTCGTCCGGTCCGGTCGGATGCGGCGGCGGCCAGCAGTTCGCCCGTGCCGGCACCGAGTCCGGAGACGATGAGCGAGCCGGCTCCGAGTCCGATCAGGACGATCGACGCTGCGTGCACGAGCAACTTCGCCACGATGCTCGCGGGGCGTTCGACGGGCTCGAGAACCGTCACGACGAACTGCATCACCGGGCCGACGAGGAGTGGGCCGATGAGGGTGCCTGGTCCGGGTCGGCGGCCGAGCGCCCAGGCGATCGAGGCGAGTACCCCGACCACGACCCACAGGGCGCCCGCGAGCGGGAGGCCGGTGCGCTGGTGGATCGCACCGACGAGCACGTCGAACGGACCCGGCCCGAAGTCGTTCCAGAACATCAGACCGACGGCGATCGCGATCGCGATCGACCCGCCGACGAACAGCACGAGGCGGCCGCCCATCGACAGGACACGCCGCGGGACACCGCTGGCGACCACCGCAGCGATCGCCCCGACCCGGGACCAGGGCCGAGTCGAGAGGGACCACGAGGAGCCGGACGTCACGCCAGCAGTATCGGTGGAGACCACGACTTCCGTCGCGGATGGTGGTGTGCCATCGGCGACACGTCACGGTCGTGGCCGTGACGCGCGTTCTCGGCGACCCATGACGAACGACAACAACAGCGACGACGACAGCGACGGCGACAGCGACGACACCAGCGGCGACACCAGCGACGGCGATCTGATCGATGCGGGGTCCCGCCGGCATGGCTGGCGCGCTCCGAGACGACCCGCATCGGCCGAGTTGTCGATGATCGCACCGCGGCTGATCGTGAGTGGTGAGCTGCCCGGAGGCTGGGAGGAGGCCGATGCCGAACTTCGTCGCTGGGTCGAGTCCGGCGTCACCGACATCGTCGACGTCCGGATCGAGGCCGACGACCGCTCGGTGGTCGCGATGCTGCAACCGGGTCTCCGGTATCACCGCTTCCCGGTGCAGGACGATGGCCGGGAGCGCTCGGACGGCTGGTTCGACGCCGGTACGTCTGCGGTCCTGGAGGCGCTCGACGATCCCGCCAGGTGCGTGCTCGTGCACTGCGCCATCGGGGTGAACCGGAGTGCATCCCTTGCGTACGCCGTCATGCTGGCGTCCGGTCGGGACGCCATCGAGGCACTCGACGACATTCGTCGTTCCCGGCCGATCGCGGTCGTGCTCTACGCGGAAGACGCCGTTCGATGGTGGCACCGTCGGCTCGGGAGCGACACAGCGGTCGTCCGTCGTGAGGTCGAACGGGTGCACGATTGGTTCGCTCGGAACGTCGGACAGGCTTCGTGGATCATCGGACGTCTCGATCCGGTCGATCCCGACGGCTGATGCTGCACCGGCATCGATGGTCGGTGGAGTCGGCGGGTCGGCCGGCGCCCTGGACCGGCTCCGAGTGGTCGTGCACTCGAGGGGCTGGTCATCGCCAGAGCAGCTCGGTGTCGAGGTAGTGCCAGACCGCTTTCGCTCGCTCCACGGGGAAGTGTTCGAGGCGGAGGTGCACGGCAGACGTACGCTCGATCGTTCCGAGGACATCGGCCACCGGTGTCAGCGGGAGGATTCGGATGCTGAAGCCCCGGAGGACCCGGTGCCTCGTCATCATCAGTCCGATGGCGACGTCGTCGGGCAGGTCGTAGCGGAGGATGTCCCGGTTCGCGACGAGGTGTCGGGCCTCGGCGGCGGACAAGAAAAAGCCCGAACCGGACACGAACGAGTTGCCCGGGTAGGCGGCGAGATCGTCGACGGTGCCGACACACCTGCCGGGCCCGACCAGGTCGTGGAGTTCCAAGTGTGCGCGTAGGTTGTCGGACCAGACGAACCCACCGGAGTAGCACACGACACCCCTACGACCGCGTCCGGTCGGAGTACGACTACCGACGTCGACGTCGCCTCAGCGGGGAGGACAACCCGCACCTCGCCAATCTCGACCTGTCGCTCGACGACTGGGTCGTGGCCACGTTCGACCGGGACGAGTTCCGCACCACGGCCTTCTTCGAACGCAATGGGGTGCCCTACCTCGCGCAGAACGTCGTCGACGGCGTGTCCATCTGGTTCATGCCACAGTTCGCCTGGTCGAGCGACGGCGGCGGGTCGATCCTGGTCGACGACGTCCTGAGATTCGAACAACTGGGCGCCGACTGGGAGGCATGGTGCGATCGCTATGGCATCGACGCACGCCTGCCCCACGAGAACCGCTCGGCTGGCGGTCCGTGGTCGACGGACGATCTCGGCCCGGCCGCTCGACAACTGATCGTCGAGCACCATCGAGTCGACTTCGAGGTGTTCGGCTACCCGGAGTGACGGCCACGACGCCCTAGTGTCACGCCGATGGCCCACAGCGTTGTTGCCGGTGATGAGCGCACGACACGGATCGAACTCGCGGCGGCGTTCCGGCTGGCAGCCCGATTCGGCTGGCACGAATCGGTCGCCAACCACTTCAGCGCCGCCGTGACCGACGACGGGTCGCGGTTCCTCATGAACCCACGGTGGCGCCACTTCTCGCTGATCACGGCGAGCGAGCTCCTCCTCCTCGATGCCGGCGACGCCAGCGTGATGGACCGCCCCGACGCTCCCGACGTCTCCGCCTGGAACATCCACGGGGCGATCCACGCCGCCGTTCCGAACGCCCGGGTGCTGCTCCACCTGCACCCACCGTTCGCCACGACGATCGCCACCCTTCAGGATCCGACCATCCTGCCGATCGACCAGAACACCGCCCGCTTCTTCGGCGACGTCGCCTACGACCTCGAGTTCGGCGGGATCGCCGACGACCCCGCAGAGGGGCGTCGGCTCGCTGGCGTGCTCGGTGATCGGAGCGTGCTCATGATGGGCAACCACGGTGTGACGACCATCGGGCGAACGGTCGCCGAGGCGTTCGAGTCGATGTACTACCTGGAACGCGCCTGCCAGACGCTCGTCCAGGCGTACTCGTGCGGTCGGCCACTCTCGGTGCTGTCCGACGAGATGGCGACGAAGGTGGCGACGTCGTGGAAGCAGTTCGACACCGGGCAGGCCCACCTCGACCAGTTGATGGTGGTCCTCGATGCGGAGGATCGGTCGTACCGGGAGTGAACACGGCGCGGCTCGGCATCCGAGCCGCGTGATCGGATCCGTCCGATCGTCTCCAGGTGCTCCGAACTCGGTCGACCGCTTCAGAGCAGGGCGTGGAGGCGCGCCGCTTGCTCGGCGGCCTTGGCCCGCACCTCGGTGAGATCGACCCGTGTCGGACGGCCGTCGTCGAGGAGCACCTCGCCGTCGCCTGCGACCACCCGGAGCGCTCGGATCCCCGGCGTGAACGCCACGTGCCACGGTGAGTCGACGTGGTCGTAGTTCCAGGTGACGGTGTCGTGCCCTGCCTCGGGGACGAGGTCGTATCCGTGTTCGAGCCACGACCACGCCGAGTCGGGTGAGGCCAGCACGTCGTCGGCGCGATGCGCGACATACGCGAGTCGGAATTCCTCGAGCATGTCGGCGCCGATGCCGTCGGTGCCGAGGACGGTCGGATTGTGACGGCGGGCCGGGGCCGCGTAGCCGACGGCGTTGTTCATGTTGCTGCGCGGGTTGTGGGCGATCGTTCCCGGCAGGTCCCGGTCGAGCGACACACAGTGGACGAGCAACCAGTCCTCTCGGGCGAGCGACTCGAGACGAGCACCGGCGGCACGGTCCTCCGGGCCCTCCGCGACGTGGACGTGCACCCCGACACCCAGATCGGCGGCGAGTCCGGCCGCCGACTCCAACGTCTCGTCGGTGCAGGTGAACGCTGCGTGCACACCGACCATGCCCCGGCCACCGGCACGCAGGAACCGCTCGTTCTCGGCGAGTCCGCGCCGTGCGCCGTCGGCCCCGTGACGGTCGGTCACCCCGTACGCACAGACCGCCTTCACACCGACCTCGGCGCACGCCTCGGCGATCACGTCGAGACTTCCCTCGATCGCGTTCGGGCTCTCGTGGTGGTCGACGATCGCCGTCGTGCCGCACATCAACGCCTCGGTCGCACCGAGCAGCGCACTCGCTCGCAGCATGTCGAGGTCGAGTGCCGTGTCGAGCCGCCACCAGACCTGCTCGAGGATCTCGCCGAATCCGGTCGGCTGGCGGGGCGGGGCCGGCATACCGCGAGCGAGTGCCGAGTAGAGGTGGTGGTGCCCGCAGACCAGGCCCGGAGTCGTGTCCGACATCGCCCGGACGTTACCCGCGGGCCGAATGTGCTGTGATGAGCCGATGTCAGCGACCGTCATGTCCGCTGCGGAGCCTCACTGGCCCGACGACCCGACGCCTCCTCCCGGCACACCGAACATCGTGTTCTGCGTGTTCGACGACGTCGGGTACTCCGACTTCGGGTGCTACGGCTCCGAGGTCGCCACGCCCAACATCGATCGACTCGCCGCTGGTGGCCTTCGGTACGCCAACTTCCACACGACCTCGCTGTGCTCGCCGACCCGGGCCTCGTTGCTCACCGGTCGGCACCACCACGCGGTCGGCATGGGGTCGCTCGCCAACTTCGATCACGGCTTCGACGGCTACCGAGGTGCCGTCTCGAAGGAGGCCGCGCTGCTCCCCGAGATCCTCCGCCCCCACGGTTGGAACAGCTTCGCCGTCGGGAAGTGGCACCTCACCCCGATGCACCATTCCGGTCCGACCGGGCCGTTCCACCAGTGGCCGACCCAGCGGGGTTTCGACCGGTTCTACGGGTTCATGGACGGCGCGATGAACCACTGGGAGCCGTTCCTCACCGAGGACAACCACCACGTGCCCACCCCCGACACGCCCGGCTACCACCTCACCACCGACCTGATGGATCGTGCCGTCCGACTCGTGAGCGACCAGCGGTCGATGGCACCCGACCGGCCGTTCTTCCTGTACCTCGCCTTCGGGGCCGGGCACTCCCCGCACCACGTCCCCAAGGAGATGATCGACGACTACGTGCCGGTGTTCGAGCAGGGGTGGGACGCCGTTCGCGCGACCCGACTCGCCCGCCAGCAGGAGATGGGGCTCGTGCCCTCCTCGACCGTGCTCCCGCCCCGGAACCCCGGCGTGCGCGCCTGGGACGATCTCGGCGACGACGAGCGCCGACTGTTCGTCCGGTTCCAGGCGGCGTATGCGGCGATGCTCACCCACACCGATCGTGAGATCGGGCGCCTGATCGAACTGCTCGAACGAACCGGATCGCTCGACGACACGATCTTCGTCGTGATGAGCGACAACGGGGCCTCGCAGGAGGGCAGCCAGCAGGGCACCCTCCACCAGGGCCGCTACTTCGAGCGGGCGCCGGTGTCGATCGACGAGTCGCTCGCCCGGATCGACGAGATCGGCGAGACCCAGTGGTTCAACAACTATCCGCTCGGCTGGGCGATGGCCGGGAACACGCCGTGCAAGTTCTACAAGCAGAACACTCACGGCGGCGGCGTACGCGACCCGCTCGTCGTCCACTGGCCGTCCGGTCTCGCGAACGATGCGGCAGGCACGATCCGACACCAGTTCCACCACGTCACCGATCTCGTGCCGACCGTGCTCGACATCGTGGGGGTCGAACTCCCGGCGGCGGTGAACGGTGTCGAGCAGATGCCCCTTCACGGCACCTCGATGGCGTACACATTCGCCGAGCCCGACACCCCGACGCGCAAGATGATCCAGCACTTCGAGATGCTCGGCCACCGGGGCATCGTCGCCGACGGATGGAAGGCGGTGACGATCCACGACCCGCGCACCTCGATCGACGAGGACCGGTGGGAGCTCTACCACCTCGACGCCGACTTCTCCGAGAGCGTCGACCTCGCCGCCGAGCACCCGGAGGTCGTCGAGCGGCTCGTCGCCCGCTGGTGGGACGAGGCGGCGAGGTACCGAGTGCTCCCGATCGATGATCGCGGTGGGTTCCGACGACGGGACCGCCCGGTGCGTCGGACGTGGACGCTGTGGCCCGGGCTCGAACGGGTGCCGACCGACGCCGCGCCGATGCTCCGCAACACCGATCACAGCATCACCGCACACGTGACGGTGCCCGACGGAGGCTGCGAGGGAGCGCTCTTCAGCGACGGCGACCGCTGGGGAGGGGTCGTGCTGTTCGTGCAGGAGCGACGGGCGGCATGTCACTACCACTTCCCGATGGAGCGGCACGAGATCCGGGCCGAGGCGCCGCTGACCCCCGGCGACCACACGATCGGCTGGACCCTCACCCGCACCGACCGGACCGGCGGTCGAGGCGACCTGTCGATCGACGGCGAGATCGTCGCCAGTGTCGAGATCCCTCGGATCACCCGCGGATTCGCCTCGTTCGGCGGGATGAGCGTCGGCGCCGACCCGGGAGCGCCGGTCGGCACGACGTACGACAGCCCGTTCCGGTTCACCGGGATCCTCCACCGGGTCGAGATCGAGATCCGCCAGCGTTCGCGCACCACACCCGCTGCCGAACTCCGCAGCGAGATGGGCAAGCAGTG
>JBMUCX010000032.1:0-28037 GCA_049458915.1 Ilumatobacteraceae bacterium | reverse complement strand
CGATCCCGGTATCGCGCCTCGGGGAGGTGGGTGGCGTGGTCGGGAAGGCCTCAGCGAGACCCGTCGTCGCCGACCCGGTCGAGATCCCGCGTCATCGATGATCGTGGTGTCTCGGCCGGGCAGTCACCGGACGGGTGTGAGTTCCGGCGGGTTCCTCGCGGTCGTCGAGGTCGGCTCCATTCAGCGCAGCCGCTCCATCGTGGGGCCGTTGGTTGCCGTATCGCCCCAGTACTCGGGTAGTCGGAGGTAGCCGACTCTCGGCAGGGTGACGGACGGCTCCAAACCTTGGGCTGCCTTGAGTCGCTGCACGGTTCGTATGTGGGTGAGGATCTCGTAGAAGCCCATCCACAGCGTGCCTTCCAGGTCGTACGTGATCCATCCGGCGTCGTCGTGGTGCTGGGTCGCTCCACGGGGAAGTGTGGTGA
Organism: Ilumatobacteraceae bacterium; assembly: GCA_049458915.1. GTDB lineage: Bacteria > Actinomycetota > Acidimicrobiia > Acidimicrobiales > Ilumatobacteraceae > Ilumatobacter. The sequence continues at coordinate 27,612 of JBMUCX010000032.1, read as the reverse complement.
TCACGTACGACCAGAAGTGAGTTGCCGCGACGGTCTTGGTCGAAGCACGAAGTGTCTCGATCGACTGTTCGTCCACGATCCGTTCGAGCCACGAGATACCCACCTCGAGTTTGGCGAGCAGATCGGGAAGCGCCCAGTACTTCGACTCGTCCAGGACGCGATCCCACTTCGCCGTCGGACCCATCTGGTGATCGGACCAGACGATCGGTTCGGGTACGTCGCCGGCGGGCCACAAGAGATCACTGCAACGACGCCATGGCAGCATCAGTGAGTCCCACGCCATGTGAGAGACCTGGCGGCGAATGGACCACCACATCCATTCCCGATCGGGGTGCTCGTCATCGAAATCGAGGTGGTCGTCGTCGAGTCCGGAGACCTCCGCGGTGATCCATCCGTAGAGCAACCGGAAGGGAGGCATCGCCCCGACCGTCGGATCTGCTGGCATCTCGACGATGCTGGCCGACACCAGTGCCATGGCCGCCGACGCTATCTCACGGGGGTGAATGGCCGTGGAGACTCCGCTCCTCCTCACCACCCGTAGGGGCGCGCTGGCGACCTGTTATCGTTCGCAAATATGGCGATCACCCGGGTGCCTCCCGTCGAGGCGGAGGCGTTCGGTCGCCGTCTCCTCGCTCGAGCGGGCTTCTCCGAGGCGAACGCTTCGGCGGTCGTCGACAGCCTCATCTGGGCAGAGACGCGTGAGGTGACCACTCATGGACTTCAGCGACTCCTGGACTACGTCGAACGAGCCGAAAACGGGGAACTCGATCCGGCGGCCGACCCGGTCGTGCGGCGTTCATCGGGCGCGATCACTGTCGTCGACGGACGCTCGGCCCCGGGCCAGCGAGCATTCTCGGTCGCCGCTGCCGAGGCACTCGAACTCGCTCGCGAACTCGGTGTCGGTTGGGTGGCCGTCGGAAACTGCTCTCACGCCGGGGCACTCGGCTTCGTCACCGAACAGATCGCTGCCGCCGGGTTGATCGGTGTGGCACTGGTTTCGAGTCGACCGACGATGGGCTATCCCGGTGCGATCGGACCGGTCGTCGGCACGAATCCGATTGCCATCGCCGTGCCCGCAGCCGACGGGATCGTGTCGTTCGACATGTCGCCGGCGTCGATCACGAGAGGGGCCATCAAGCGCCACCGACGTGATGGCACTCCCCTCCCGCCCGGTGTCGCCGCCAGCGCGAACGGAGCGCCGACCACGGATCCCGAAGCAGCCACGACGATCCTTCCGATCGGCGGCGCCAAAGGTGGGGTGATGGCCCTGATGTTCGAATTCCTCGGTGGCGTACTCGCCGGAGCGCCCGTGCTCGCTCCGGCGCTCGCCGGAAGGAACGGCCCGATGCAGGCTGGCAGCGTCGTGGCCATCGATCAGCGGGTCTTCGGTGACTCTGCCGACGGATATCGCGAGCACGCCGAACAACTCTTGACAGCGCTTCGTTCGGCTCCGGCCTCCGAGCCGGGAGTGAGCGTCAGGGCGCCCGGGGATCGGGCTCGTGAGGCCGCAGAGCGGATTCAACGGGACGGCATCCAGGTGTCGGTCGGGCTGCAACGCCAACTCGATGAGCTCGCCGACCGCCTCCTCGTCGGGCGACTGTCCGGTGTCGCGACATGATCCCCGACGAGATGCGCGCTGCCGTCCTCCACGAATTCGGAGGCCCAGAGGTACTCCGTGTCGAGAAGATCCCGGTGCCGGTACCGGGTCCGGGGGAACTCCTGGTTCGAGTTGCTGCAGTGACCGTGAACCAGACCCTCGACATCGGCGTCCGCGAGGGTCGTCGTGGGACACCCAACTTGCCTCACGTCCTCGGTGTCGACCCCGTCGGCACCGTCGTGGCGCTCGGACCTCCGGACGGATCCGATCTCGCACCGACGATCGGCGCCACGGTGGCGGTCACGGCGTCGATCTGGTGTGGGACCTGTGACCACTGTCGACGGGGACGGGTCGACGATTGCGCGGCCGTCCGCCATGTCGGTGTGCATCGACACGGCGGGTACGCCGAGTTCGTCGCCGTCCCGGTTCGCAACGCCCATTGCGTGCCGAACACCTGGGATCCGGTCGATACGGCCGTGATCGTGCGCCACGTGCCGACGGCGGTCAATCTCCTGCGGCGGGCCGAACTCGTCGATGGTGAGACGGTGTTGGTGATGGGAGCTGGCGGCGGGCTCGGTGTCGCTGGCGTACAGGTGGCGCGCGCCGAGGGGGCGCGGGTGATCGCCGTCGCAGGGTCGACGGCGCGTCTCGAGGCGGCCCGTCGTGCGGGTGCCGACCACCTGCTCGATCGTCGGGACTGCGATGTCGCCGGCGCAGTGGCCGAGCTCACCGGAGGACGGGGTGTCGATGTGGTGTTCGACAACACCGGTAACCCCGCAACTTGGTCGGCGGTGACGGCGTCGATGGCTCGCTCCGGACGACTGGTCGTCGCCGGGGCACACGGAGGCGGGCGGGTCGAACTCGACCTCAACCTGCTCTATCGCTCCCGACTCCGCCTCATCGGCGGAGGTGGACACACGGTTGACGACGTCCGCCGGGCGATCGACATCGCCGAGCGCGGCCTGGCGCCAGCCATCGTCGACACGGTGATGCCGCTCGAATCCGTCGCCGAGGCGCACCGACGCGCCGAAGGATCGCACGGGGTCGGCAAGGTCGTGATCTCCCCACTGATCCGTTCGGCGGAGTACCGCTGAACCCGGATCCAACTGCGACGGCGAAAGGAAGAACCACATGTCAGCATCGACCACGGACGGTCACGTCGAACAACTCCACATCGGGGTGTTCACCACCTCGAGTGTTCTCGACATCGCTCGGGGATCAGGGCTGCTCGAGCGGTCGGGACTGTCGGTCAGCGTCACCGAGGTGAAGGGATCGGGGGAGCAGCTCGCCGGGTTGGCCGATGGAACCTTCGACCTCATCCAGACGTCACCCGACAACATCATGCGGGCTCGGATCGTGGACGGACTCGCGACGCAGGTCGTCTTCGTCCTCGACTCCGGTCTCCCACAAGTGTTGGCCGGCGCCCCGGGGATCTCGTCGGTCGCCGATCTCCGAGGGGGTGTCGTCGGCGTCGACGACCCGGACTCCGGATTCGCCTTCGTGGTGTACGAACTTCTCGCGGCAGGTGGTCTTTCACTCGACGACGTCACGGTGTCATCGGTCGGGTCGAGCCGTGCTCGACTCGAGGCGCTCGTCGATGGTTCCATCGGTGCTGGCCTGTTGAGTGCATCGATGGTCGGCGGAGCGGTCGACCGGGGCGTCACGGTCCTCGCCAGAGCAAGTGACTCGTTCCCTCGCTACCCGGGCGTCGCGGTGGCTGCGCTCGAGTCCACCGCTCGAAGTCGGGCGGCGGCGCTGTCCGCATTCGCCGAGGCCCTCACGCAGTCCCTGGCGATGGCCAACGATCCGGTGACACGATCGGAAGCGGTCGCGGCACTCGCTGCGGCCTCCGGCGTATCCGCTGACGCGGCGGCGAAGGTGCTCGATCGCGAGGCTGCCGCTCGCACCGCCGGACCGCTCACGTCGGCCGAAGCAGAGATGGCGCTCGCCGAAGTGGCGGGGCTCCGACGGGCACACACCGGGGTCGATCCCGTCGAGTACTTCGATCCGTCGTTCATGCGTGGTCCCGGTGGCTGACGAACCGCACCCGCCTCGGCTGGGACGTCGGCAGGGTCGGTGGTGCGCGCTCGATCTCGACGGAACCCACCGCACGGTGACCGGTGACGGGCTCTCGGAGCAGTGGTCGACCACGGACGTGCTCGACGGATTCCGGTCGGGACGTCTCGTTCTCGGGGAAGCGATCGACGACGGTGGCGACTGGGAATCGCCGCTCGTCGGGGTGGCATCGATCTGGTGTTGCCTCGGGAACGCACCCGGTGTTTCCGACGGTGATGCACCGCCTCCGTTCGATGCCTTCGTCCGGGCGCCGTCATCACTGTCCGGCGCTGTCGATGGTGTTCGAGTGCCGGTTGCGCCGGATCGCGCCACCCGTGGGGTACGCCATGAGCTCGAGGTCGGACTCCTCCTCGGCTCGACACCGGAGTTCGACGACCCGCTCGGTGCGGTCTCGGCCGTCGTGCTCGCCCTCGACCTCGCTGCGGCCGGATCGGAGGATCGGTCGTTTCGCAAGAGTTTTCCGACGTTCTGTCCGGTTGGACCAGTGGTGGTTCCGATCGAATGGTGTCCCGACCTCGCGTCGCTGACGGTCGAGTTGACGGTCAACGGCAGTTGTCGGCAGACCACTGCCGTGGCCGACCTCGTCCGCGGTCCCGCCGAGGTGTTGCGTTTGCTCGGTCAGGCTGTTGGCCCCGGACGTGACCACCTCGTGCTCCTGGGAGCGCCACCCGATGGTGGCCGCTTGGCGGCCGGCGATGCCGTGGTCGCACGGTGGGGCATCGGACCCGACCTCGTCTTGGAGGTCGTCGGCACACGCTGATGCCTCGGCTCCACCGATCAGTCGGCAAGACCCCAGGAGCGGAAGTGGGCGCCGATCTGATCGTGCTCCTCACGGGTCAGCGAGGCATACGGCTCGGGTGAACCGCCGACGTCGACACCGATCGCCGTCAGCGCTGCCTTCACAGCGGGACCGAGGCCGAGGCGCATCCAGGTCGAGGGGAACTCGGTGAAGAACAGTTGCCAATGTCGTGCTGTCTCGAGGTCTCCGGCGGCGAGTGCATCGACGATTCGCCGACAGCCGGGCAGAGCCGGGGCCGGGACCATCGCGCCGTGACCACCGAGGAGAATCGTCGTCATCAACGTTTCCATGTTGATGTAGACGCCAGCGGTGCCGGGCAGGCCGATCGCTTTGCAGAGCCCGAGCACCTTCACCATGTCCCTGCTGGTCTCCTTGATCCCGCCGACGTTCGGGTGTTCGCAGATCCGGGTGAGGGCTTCCACCGACGGCTCCGAACCCGTTCGCGGGTTCGAGTAGCAGATGACCGGGACCGGTGACCGATCCGCGAGGAGGTGGAACCAGGTGACCATCTCCGCACCGGTCTGCGGTGCCGCCCATGGCTTCGGGCCGGCCAGGGCGAGAACTGCGGCGGCACCGACGTCGCCCATGCGTACGGCGAGCTCGCTCGACGTACGCGGGATCGGGCTCGTGACGCCCCCGATGACCGGGATCCCCTCGGCCAGGCCGACCGCTCGCTCGACGAGGGCGACGCGGTCGTCGGCGGTGAGGAGGTGGTACTCCTGGACCTCGACGCTGGCGACCGAGATGGCCAGCGGCCGCTGTTCCACGATCCAGCGGATCTGGTCGTCGAAGCGACCGAGGTCGACACCGCCGTCGTCGCCCCAGGGCGTGACGGCAGCGGTCAAGACACCGATCTCATTCAGGAACGACATGGTGCTCAGACCTCCAGGACCACTCGGGCGGGTGCGGCGTCGCGTCCCTCGTAACGAAGCGGAAAGGCGTGCATGACGGCACGGCCGGCGAACCGCCCGACATCGGCCATGTTCTCGATGATCAGGACCTCGTTGCCGAGCAGGCCCCGATGCACCGGATAGGCGAAACCCTCACTCCGCCGACTCACCGCAGCATCGACGGTGATCAGGTCGACTCCGACGATCGAGACACCGTGGTCGAGGATCCAATCGACGGCGTCGAGGCCGAGTGCGGGGTGGTCGAGGTACTCGTGCGTGCCGAATCGCGATCCGAAGCCCGTACAGATGATCAGGGCATCTCCCCGCTCGATGTCGGACCCGCACGCAGCTTCGAGTTGCCGTGCCGACACCTCGCCGTCCGACTCGACCTCGACCGCTGCGATGGACGCCGGCCGGAGGAATCGATCGAGTTCGATCTCGTCGATGGCGCGACCGCCTTGGATGGCGTGACTCGGCGCGTCGATGTGGGTACCGGCGTGCGTCGGTGCCGTGACGAGGCTGACATCGAGTTTCGCCCCGTGCTCCATTCTCAGCAGCCACTCCATCGACACCGCCGGTAGGGGTGGAATCGTCATCGTTCCATCGGCGAGCGCTTGGCTGGCGTCGATCAGTGTTCCCATCCGGTCCCCCTCTTCGTCGGGTGCGACCCGACGGCAGCGATCTCTGGGCCGCACACTAGGTTGTGTGATCGTTCAATAACAAGCGACCAGATCCGGATCCTGCTGGACCGGGGGACCGAGGAGCGAACGTGATGACGACTGCCGGAATGTTGTTCTCCGAGATGGACCCTGCGCCCGAACACGAAGCGGTCTTCGACGAGTGGTACGAGCAGACGCACATCCCGAACCGCTTGGCGCTGCCCGGGTTCGGAGCCGCGTTCCGGGCTCGTCGCTCCGGCGCTGGCGTGCGCAACGCCGTCTGCTATCTCATCGACGATCTCGGTGTCCTCGGGACCGAGGGCTACCGGCGAGTGAAGGACGAACCAGACGAACTCACGAGGGCCGTGCTGGCCGCCGCGATCGGATTCACACGTTTCACCGGCGGGGAAATCTGGGCGATCGGGACGCCTGGTCCGTCGACGAGGTCGGCCCTGATCGGTCGCCTCCGGATCCAACCGGAGTCGGATACGTTGCGGGAGTGGGCCGCGTCGACGGGCTTCGCCTGGTCGAGTCTGCACGGGTTGACCGCGGCGAGTGAGTCCGAGGTCGCAGCACTCTTCATCGCTGGCTCGGATCTCGAAGTCGACGCACTCGAGGGAGCGCTCGGCACAGTGCCGATGGCGGTCGCGCACATCGGTGTGTTCGAGATCACCCACTGGGCGCAGTCCCCGGCTTGATCGTCGTCATGGCGTTGAAAACTCGACTTGATATCAGTCGCTAATAACCGTTACGCTCGCCCAACCGGGGCCGAGGGGGCCCTGCTGTGAAATGGGGGATTCGTGACCAAGCGATTCGTTGCAGTTCTCGTCGTCGGTGGGCTCTTGGCCATCTCGTGCGGCGGTGATGATTCAGCCGACACCGATGCCGGGGAGGCCGCCGCGGAGCCAGCGGCCGCGGCCGAGGACTCGGCGTCCGCGGACGAGCCGGCGGCCGAAGAGCCGGCCGCGGAAGAGCCGGCCGCAGAAGAGCCGGCCGCCGAAGATCCTGTCGACGACAGCATCGTCGTGCGGGCAGAGGGTGAGTCGTACGACGACTACATCGCTCGCCTCTACGCCGCTGCTGCCGAGGAAGGACAGGTCATCTACTACCAGTCAGCCGGTGAATCCGAGCTCGAGTTCATCCGCGAACAGTGGGAGGCACTCTTCCCCGACGTCGCGTTCGAACCCGTGACTGCTCGGGCGGGCACGATCCTGGAGCGCGCACTGCTCGAGGTGCGGACCGGGAACACGGCAGGCGATGTCTTCGGTGCCGCGGGTGTCGAGATGCTGCTCCTGGCGAGCGAAGGTGCACTCGACCCGTACCGTCCCGCAGGGCTCGAGTTCGTCTCCGACGATTTCATCTTCGACGGTCCGTACGTCGGTCTGAACTATCTGTCGAGGCACCCGACGTACAACACGAACAACGTCGACCCGAGCGAGTTGCCCGCCGACTGGTTCGGATACTGCGAGCCTCAGTGGAACGGTCGGATCGGCTTCGACGCCGAGTCGTACGAGTGGGCGGCGGCATTCATCCAGGCATGGGGTGTCGACCGGGCACGCGAGTTCCTGGAGTGCCTGGCCGAGAACAACCCGGTCCTCCACCGTGGCACCACCGCTGGCACCGAACTCGTGAACGTCGGCGAGTTCGATGTGAAGCTCGATGGCATGGGCCATGTCAGCAAGCGCTTCATCGACGGTGAGGCCAACATCGGTGTCCAGATCCCGAGCCCGGCACCGATGCCGGCGATCGTCGACCTCTCGGCGATCCTCGCCAACTCACCGAACCCGAACGCAGCCCGTCTCCTCCAGGAGTTCTGGCTGATGCCCGAGGGTGAACTGGCGATGACCAATGAGGGCAAGGCGACGACGACCTCGACCGAGTCGACTCACCCGTATTGGTCCTTCATGGAGGGTGCCGATCTCTTGGTGCTCGGACCGAACGAGTCCGAGTCGCTCGAGTTGGGTCTCCAGTTGTTCAGCGAGATCTTCGGCTGATCCTCGACGTCGGGGGGGGGGGCGGGGGACTACCGAGCCGGCGTCGCTGTACTGCGTGCGGTCGAGTCACGCCGAGGCCTGGCGGTCGAGGCGCTCGCGTCGCACATGAATCTCGTCGTGACCGCTCGGTCTCGACATCGACTCCACCCACCCGACCACTGCCGGGAGCCGTCGTGACCACATCTGAGACGCCCATCGCCTTCGGCGCCGTCACCCGATCAGGACGTCGACTCCGGTCGCTGCTCACCGAGCCGCGGAACCTGCTGTTCGGGTTCTTGGTCCTGCTCCTCATGTGGCTGGTGCTGGTCCCGGTCGTGGTACTGGTGTGGGGCAGCGTCAGTTCGCGTCGACCGGGCGACGAGGGCTTCTTCTCGCTCGATGCCTTCACGCTCGACAACTTCTCGCGTGCCTTCGATTCGGAACTCGCATCGGTACTCGCCAATACGGGCAGCTTCGCCGTGGGCACGACGCTGCTCGCCTTCCTGATCGGCACCTTCCTGGCCTGGGCCGTCGAGCGGACGAACACACCGTTCAAGCGCATCATCACGATCCTCGTACTCGCCAGGCTCATCATCCCTGGCATCCTCACCACGATCTCGTGGATCTTCCTGGCCAGTCCGCGCATCGGCATGCTCAACTCCTGGATGGAGTCGCTCTTCGGTTTCGACGAGCCGGTGTTCAACGTGTTCTCGCTCCCGGGGATGATCATCGTCGAAGCGCTCGACGTCTTCCCGGTCTCGTTCCTCTTGATGTCCGCGGCGCTGCGGTCGATGGATCCCTCCCTGGAGGAGGCATCGCTCGTCGCCGGTCGAGGCACCTTCGCGACGACGATCCGCATCACGCTTCCGCTGATCGTCCCGGCGATCCTCGCCACGTTCATCTTCCTGCTCATCCGAGGAGTCGAGACCTTCGAGACCCCGATGCTCATCGGACTCCCGGCCGATGTCCCGACCTTCGTCGTCGAGATCTGGAAGCGAACGAGCACCGTGCCGACCGACCTCGGTCTCGCGGCCGTGTACGCCGTGCTCGTTCTTTCGCTGGCCGTCGTGCTGGTGTGGGGGTACAACCGAGCGACGCGCAACAGTCGGTCGTACCAGATCGTGAGCGGCAAGGCGTTTCGTCCGCGCCGCACCGACCTCGGCCGCCTCCGCTGGGTCTCGGGTGGCGTCTCGATGCTGATCCTCTTCGTCGCGATCGGCCTGCCGCTGATCACGTTGATCTGGGCCAGCGTGCAGCCGCCGTTTCGAGGAGTGCAGCCGCTCACCCCGTCAGCGGTCGTCGACTTCGACAACCTCTCCGTCCAGAACTATCGGGACGCGTTCAGCTCCGAACTCACCCGGCGGGCGATCTGGAACTCGACCGTCCTCGCGTTCTCGTCGGCGACGATCATCACGGGTCTGATGGCGCTGACGGCATGGATCACCGTCAAGACGCGGGTTCGGGGTCGACAGTTGCTCGATCAGTTGGCCTTCGCTCCGATCGCAGTGCCAGCCATCATGTTCGGCCTGGCGACGCTCTGGATGTACCTCACCGTGCCGATTCCGGTGTACGGCACGCTGTGGATCCTCTTGATCCTCTACGTGTCCCGCTTCCCGCCGGTGGCGTTCCGGATCCTGTCGTCGTCGACGACCCAGATCTCCGACGAACTCCAGGAGGCCGCCGAGGTGAGCGGGGCATCCTGGTGGCGGGCCTTCCGCACGATCATGCTGCCCCTCTTGCGGCCCGGACTGATCGCAGCATGGATCTTCGTGATGGTGCACGCCTTCCGCGAGTTGGGCGCCTCGGTCCTCGTCGTGTCGTTCGGAACCGAGGTGGTGGGTGTCGCCATCTTCGACCTCTGGGAGAACGGAAGCTTCGGGCTGCTGAGTGCGTTCGGAATCACGATCCTGGTCGGCTTGATCGTCGCCTCGTCGATCGGCAACTGGATCTCGAGCAAGTACGGGGTGAAGGACCGATGATCCGCGTCGAACAACTGACAAAGACGTACGAGGGGTCGACGGTCCCTGCCGTCGACGCCATCGACATCGACGTCGCCGATGGCGAACTCGTGACGCTGCTCGGGCCGTCGGGCTGTGGAAAGACGACGACCCTCCGATCGATCGCCGGGTTGGAGACTCCCGATTCCGGTCGGATCACGATCGGCGAACGTGTGGTTTTCGATTCCGCCGAGCGGTCGCGCGTCCGTACCAACAAGCGCAACGTCGGAATGGTGTTCCAGTCCTATGCCATCTGGCCTCACATGACCGTGTTCGAGAACGTGGCCTACCCACTTCGCAGCGCTCGACGTCCACGCGCGGAGGTCACGGAACGGGTCGAGCGCGCTCTCGATCTGGTCGGCCTCGCGCAGTTCGGTGATCGGCCCGCGCCGAACCTCTCCGGCGGGCAGCAGCAACGCGTCGCCCTCGCCCGAGCGCTGGTCAGCGAACCGATGATCCTGCTCTTCGATGAACCGCTCAGCAACCTCGACGCCAAGTTGCGGGATTCGATGCGCCAGGAGATCCGTGAGGTCCAGCAGCGCCTCGGTATCGCGGCGCTCTACGTCACCCATGATCAAGCCGAGGCGCTGGCGATCTCGGACCGGGTGATCGTGATGTCCGACGGGCACATCCTCGATGCCGGTGATCCTCAACGGATCTACGAGCGTCCCGCATCGCGATTCGTGGCGGAGTTCATCGGCCTCGCCAACATCCTCGGCGTCGACGGTGTGCGATCCGACGGAGCCGGGGTGTTCAGTGGGGCCACCGAGATCGGACCGATTCGCTTCAGGTGGGCGGCTGACGAGGCTCCGATCAGCGACGACCACGTCGATCTCCTCATTCGACTGGAGGATGTGCAGTTGGTGTCTCCGGAGACCGTTGGGGACGATGACCACAACGTCGTTGCCGGCACCGTCGTTTCGTCGTTGTTCCTGGGGACGTTGTGGGACTGTCAGGTCGACGTCGGTGGAACCCGAGTTCGCGCCCACGTGCCGAGGGTGGTGTCCCCGAGGGCGGGCGATCGTGTCGGGGTCAGTATCGGAATCGACCGTTGTACGGTTATCGGCCGATAACAGTCAGAGGGAGGAAGTACAGTGTCAGGTCTCGTCGGTGCAGCGGCCACCGTCCACGCTCCACTGATCGTCGGTATGCCGATGCTCGCACCCGAGGACAAACGAGCCGCCGTCGATGAGGGTTTCGGTCGGTTGCGGACCTTCGTCGAGCAATGCCGACCCGATGTGATCGTCACCGTCGCGAGCGAGCACATCACGAACTTCCTCGCCGACGATTGCCCACCATTCGCAGTGTCCGTCGGCGCATCGAATCCGGTGCAGCCCGAGTTCGGCCTTCCAGAGGTGGACGTACCCGGCCATCCCGAGTTCGCCAGCTGTCTGCTCGCCGCTGCCGCTGACCTGGGTGTGCCGCTGCGACCACACGAGTTGCTGCGGCTCGACCACGGCACGAATCTGCCCCTCAGCTACGTGACGCCCGCCTACGGCATCCCGGTGGTGCCCGTGATCGTGAACACCGTTTGGCAGCCGCTGCCGTCGATGGAGCAGACCGTGGCACTCGGGCAGGCGATCGGACGCGCAGCTGCCGGCACCGACCGCAGGGTGTTCGTCATGGGCACCGGAGGGATCTCGCACTGGGTCGGCAATGCCCGCCACGGCGACATGAACGAGGAGTTCGACCGGCGGTTCCTCGAGATGATCAGATCGAGTGACCTCGAAGCACTTACTGCGCTGACCGATGCCGAGATCGACGCCGGCGGTGACGGTGCTCACGAGATCAGAGCATGGGTGGCGGCGGCCGTGGCTGCACAGGGTGCGGGCCTCTCTCCTCGGGTCGTGCTCGACGAGACCTTCGTTCCCGGTTGGAACGTGAGCGTGTACCAAGTGGCCTGGTCCAGCGCGTCGGAGAACCGATGAGTTCTGGCCTGAACGTGCGGGGTCTGGAGCGGCTGATCTGGTGGCTGCACCGCGACGGTGGCGGGGACGAGTTCCGAGCAGGTCCGGACGAGTTCCTCGATCGTCGTGGTGGCGAGTTCGGCCTCGGTGACGAAGAGCTCGATCTCCTCCGACGTCGCGACTACCGAGGCTTGATCGACGTGGGTGTACATCCGATGGCCTCGCTCTTCTACAGCCAGGTCAATCGTGTTCCGATGCCGCTCTACCTCGAGAACATCGGCGCCAGCGACGAACGCGTCGCCGAGTTCAAGGCCGTCTTCAGACGCATCCACGGCGACATCTGATCATTCGTTCGGCAGCGGATCACCCTGCCGTGTTCGTAGCCCAGGAGGCATCCATGACCCAGATCGACATCGAGTTCCCGTCGGGTGAGCTGACACTGTCCGGTGCATTGCATCTTCCTGCGGGTACCGATGGGGGCCCGCTCCCGTGCATCATCGTCCTGCACGGCTTCGGCAGCAACAAGGAGGCCGGCAACGTCCGGCTGCCGGTGGCCATGCTGAACGAGTGGGGTTACGCCGCGTTCCGGTTCGACATGCGCGGTTGCGGATCCAGTGACGGCGAGTTCGGGCGGGTGATCCCGCTCGAACAAGTCGACGACACACGCGCTGCCGTCGACGCCCTCCAACTCCGGCCCGAAATCGATCCGACTCGGATCGGTGTCCTCGGCTCGAGCTTCGGGGCTGCTGTAGCGGTCTACACCGGTGGTGTGGATGACCGTGTCGCTGCCGTCATCTCATCGGGTGGTTGGGGCCACGGCGGTCGAAAGTTCCAATGGCAACATCGGCGAGCCGGCGAATACGACCGCTTCAAGGCGATGCTCGAGGAAGGTCGTCGACATCGAGAACGGACCGGCACATCACTGATGGTCGACCGGTACGACATCGTGCCGATGCCCGAGCACCTTCGATCACATCTCAGTCCGGGCTCTGCGACGCATTTTCCCTCTGAGGTGGCACAGAGCATGTACAACTTCTGCGCTGAGGACGTCGTCGGTCGAATCGCCCCGCGTCCACTCCTCCTCCTCCACTCATCGAACGACTCGATCACACCGACCGAACAGTCGATCGCCATGTTCGAAAAGGCGGGTATGCCGACCGATCTCCACCTGTTCGCCGAGACGGACCATTTCATGTTCGCCGAAGAAAACGTTCGGGTTCGCGAAATCGTGCGCTCGTGGCTCGCTCGCTTCCTGCCGTTGGAGGTGAGTCCGTCGTGATCCTTGCTCACTCCGTCCACGGCTCACTGCGCGGCGGCGGCGTCGTCTTGTTGCATTCGCTCGCGCTCGATCGGTCGGTCTGGGACGACGTCATCGAACGACTCGGTGAACTGCCCGTGGTGGCGGTCGACCTGCGAGGACACGGAGCATCGCCGGGAAACGGTCCCGTCGACATCGAGGACATGGCCGGTGACGTCGTCGAGACCGTGGAGCACCTCGGCCTGACTCGTATCTTGCTCGTTGGCCTGTCGCTCGGCGGGTGCGTGGCCCAAGCGGTCGCCGGTGCGGCCCCGCACCTCGTCGGACATCTCGTCCTCGCCGACACCACGGCGTGGTACGGCGACGGGGCTGCCGAGGCTTGGGCCGAACGAGCAACCACCGCGCGGACGAAGGGATTCGATGCGCTCGCCGGTTTCCAACTCGACCGATGGTTCGGCGATCGGTTCCTCACCGAGCATCGACCCCGGGCCGAGCGACTGCTCGACATCTTCCGTTCGAACCGGATCGACGACTACGCCGCGACCTGCGAGGCGATGGGCACGTTCGACTTCCGGAGCCGACTCGGCGATGTCACGGCGTCGACCGACGTCGTGGTCGGCGAGTTCGATCCTGCTACGCCGGTCGCTCATTCGGAGTTGATCGCGTCGCTCATCCCTGACTCTCGACTGGTCGTCCTCGAGGGCGCGCGACATCTGAGCGCGGTGGAATGTCCCGATGAGATCGCCGAGATCGTTCGGCAGGGTTGGCAATCGGTTGGCATCGGTTGACGGCGCATCGGACGACTCGTGGTCATCGAATGATCCGGTGCCCGGAATCTGGTCCCGACAAATCCGACGGCGTAGCCTTACCTCCCATGGCCACCGATCCCCAGGGCGCTGAAGGAGCGTCTCGGAAGGTTCGGACGTCCCACGAAAAGAACGAATCGGCGTCTCGTTCGGGTGGTGAGGAGTCGCCGAAGCGTCGAGAGCGCCGTACTCGCGATGACATTCGTGACCTGCTCATCAACGCAGCGATGGTCGAGTTCGGAACTCGAGGCTTCGAGGGTGCGTCGACACGATCGATCGCAGCCATGGCCAACGCCCATCAACCGCAGATCAACTACCACTTCGCCACCAAGTTGGACCTGTGGAAGGCGACGGTCGAGCGTCTGTTCGAGATGTTGGAGGCGGCCATGAAGGGCCTCGATGAGATCGAGGATCCAGGTGCCCAGTTCGCCGAATGGATCCGCCGACTCGTCGATTTCGCAGCGGAGAACCCTGCCCTGAACCAGATCATCGTTCAGGAATCAGGGTCACGTAGCGAGCGAGTCGAATGGCTCGTCGAGAACTTCGTCCGTCCGCGATTCGCGGAGCGCCGTCGCGCGTGGCGCCGCTTGCGGTCGGCTGGCATCGCGGCCCCGCTCGACGAGAACTTGGTCCACTACGTGGTGATCGGGGCCGTGACGTTGCCGTTCGTCAACTCGGCCGAGGCGTCGATGCTGCTCGGCACCCCACCCAACACGCCGAGCCTCATCCGGCGTCATGCCGACGGGTTGGTCCGGACGCTGCTCCCCGGCCTCGAGTTGTGATCCGCCTCTGCGCTCCCCGGTGAGCCGGACCTCGAATGCGCGGTGGCCGATGGAAGGTGCCGCTGACTCGTCTCCGACCAGCGGCTGCGACGCCTCGGCGAGTACGACGTCCTGGCGATGGGTCTCGCCGGCCGCTCGGTCGATCGTGGGGATCAGATCACCATGATCGCCGTTCCGGAGTCCGGCTCGACCTTCGAAGGTTGGAGTGGGGACTGCTCGGGTACGGACGACTGTCGGGTGACCATGACCGGGGCCCGATCGGTGACGGCCACGTTCGCTCGTATCCCCGTGGTCGATCTGACCGTTGCGATCAACGGCGGTGGTTCGGTGCGGGTCGGTGGTGTGTCGTGCGCCACGACGTGCACGGTGTCGGTCGATCGCAACGAACAGGTCACCTTGACGGCTGTTCCCGAACCGGGCTCGGTGTTCCTCGGCTGGGAGGGACCCTGTTCGGGTACCGGCGTCTGCGTCGTCTCGGTCGCCGAGGTCGCCCTGGTGACCGCGTCATTCGGACCGGTCCCGACGTTGCCGGCCACCGGCGGGAGCCCGTGGCTCGTCGTCGTCGCACTGGGCGTCCTCGCACTGGGCCTCCTGGCGATGGGTCTCGCGTTCGAAGGGTTGCCGCTGCAGCGTCGGTGGTCGGCGACGCAGCGACCGCAGCGGTGACGGCCGCCCACGACGAGCGGCGGGGCCGAACCGGCTGGGTCGCTCGGTCGTGCGTCGGTCGGTGACCAGCCATACCGTCATCGTGTGAATCGGGCACTCCCACCCTCCATCGTCATCAGCCATGCCGCCGCGACCTGGTTCATGGTCGGCTTGATCTGGACGATCCACGTCGTCCACTACCCGCTCTTCTCCGAGGTCGGAGCAGCTGAGTACGTCGACTTCCAGGCGGCTCACGTCGAGCGGATCGGCACGCTCCTGCTGATCCCATGGGCGGTGGAGGGTGTCACCGCTGCGGCGATCCTCGTGATTTCCGTGGCAGCACGGGATCGCCGATACCTCGTGCCAGCGGTGATCGGGGCTGTGGCGATGGGTGTGGTGCTCGTCATCAGTGGATTCTGGTCGGCGCCCGCTCATGCCGACCTCGCCGACGGGTTCGACGCCGACGTCCATGGTCGCCTCATGGCCGCCGATCTCGTCCGCACCGTGGCGTGGACCGTGCGCGGAGTCTGCGCCGCCTGGATCCTTGCGGTGTTCATCGGCCGCTCGTCCTCCGATCGATCACCGAACCCGATCGATCCGGCCGACCTGCAGAGCCCGGTCGACTCCCGGTGATCGATCCCGGCGTCGACGTCGGTGAACCCGATCAGGCGTTCAGCGAGTTGATCCCCGTCGCGCAGCAGCGCTGTGCGGCAGCAGCAGTTCAGTCCTCGACCGAGTTGGCCATCGCGAGGATGTCGTCACGGCTCAGGTCCAGGTCGTGGACTCCCGAGGCGTGTTCGCTCACCAGGGTGATCAGCGTCTCCTCGTCTTCGGTCTGGACGGTTGCTCCGCAGAAGCACTTCACCGTGTGTGTCATGGTCTCACCTCGTGTCGTGAAAGTCGGATGAAGGAATCTTCCTGTGCTGGATTTGCGAATCCCTTGCGAGTCGGACGAATCACGGTGTGAACGTTCCGTGAACACCCGATCGGTCGGGACCGTCGGGAGGACGGGTCACCTAATGTTGTCGAATGGCCCTCGACATTCGACTGCTGGGCGACACCACCCTCACATCGGAGTCGGGGCGTGTGCGGGCGTCCGAGCTACCGGGTCCGATCGGTCGGCACGTTCTGACCAGATTGATCATCGATCCGTTCCCGATCGGTCGTTCTCGACTGATCGACGACATCTGGGGAGCGGATCCGCCGCGAGCTGTGGAGTCCGTTCTCAACGCAACCCTGTCTCGCATCAGGTCCTCGCTCGCCCCACTCGGGTTCGACAGCCGTGACTTGATCGCGTCGACGTCGGGGACCGTCAACTTCAAACGGCCGAAGGGCACTCGGGTGGACATCGAGATCGCTCATCATGACATCGACCTGGCGGTCCGCGACGTTCGATCAGGTGACCTGCGAGAAGCAGCACAGCGAGCGGCCGTCGTCTACTCGATCTCTCGGCGGCCTCTCCTCACCGGCATCGAACGGGATTGGCTCGACGTCGAGCGTGACCGAATGCATCACGTCGAGCGCCGAGCGCTCGGGCTCCTGTGCGAGGTCGCTCTGCGCTCCGATCGTCTCGACGAGGCGGTTCAACTCGGCCGCGAGCACGTTCGGATCGCTCCATTCGATGAGCGAGCTCATCTGCTGCTGGTTCGAGCGCTCGAACAATCGGGAAACTCGTCTGGTGCCCGCAAGGTCGTCAAGGATTTCACGGCCCGCCTCCGTGACGAACTCGATGTGGAGCCGAGCAGTGACTTCCTCGGCGCCCTTTCGACCATCTCCTGATCATGACGACCGCCTGGTCAGGTCGACCGCCTGATCAGATCGTGTGAACCGCCAGCCGCGGATTCGGCGCGCCGTGACGGCGGAGGGACAGCAGTCGGATCGACCCTGACCCGTCTCAGCTGTTGAGGGCGATGATCAACATCACGGGCGTGCCCAGCATCACGAGCGTCGTCAGACCGATGTACACCGGGAAGGGAGCCTTCGAGAACTGTGTTCCGAACGCAGTTGCCGCGAGTTCTTCGCTCATGTCCTTTCGCATCGCAGCGATGTCCATGACCGCACCGAATGCGCAGAACCAGAGCAAGGCACCGAGCGCACCGACTGCGATCGACAGTGCGACCGCCGCGTCGTCACTCAGACCGCCCAGGGCGACCGTGATCGCCACGCCCACGATGGTCAGCGTGAGACTCTTCAGGCAGACGAACAGCATGTCGGCTCGGTGACTGATCCATGTGTGCAGGGCCTTGTCGTCCATCAGCATCTCCTCGTCGATCGGGTTGCCACGATGCTCCAGGATCGGCCTTGTCAGAACCTTGCGGCTCGGCGTGAACCTGCGTCGGCTCCGGATGGGTCCCCCTCGGTGCCGACCCTCGATCAGGGTCACCCGAGCGCCGTCGACCTCACTCGGACGGCCCGGTGGGTTCCACTGGTCGGAGTCGGGTGACACGACGGCGAAGCGCCGCGAACTTGTCGAGCATCGT
The DNA here is from genome assembly GCA_049458915.1 of Ilumatobacteraceae bacterium. Lineage (GTDB taxonomy): Bacteria > Actinomycetota > Acidimicrobiia > Acidimicrobiales > Ilumatobacteraceae > Ilumatobacter. The sequence continues at coordinate 9,743 of JBMUCX010000032.1, read as the reverse complement.
GAGCAGGTCGCGGCAGTAACTCAGCGCGGCCTTGCTCGGGTCGACGCCGATCGCCGACCAGGGTTGGTACGCCTGCTTGTACCAGATGTCGTTGTCGTCGATGTCGAGTACCGGCTGGCAGTAGTGGATCACGGGCGCATCGCCGACCACCTCGTCAGGCCAGTTCATCCATGCAGCGAGCATCTCGAGGTCGCAGTTCAGGCCGTGCTCAGCGAGCACCATGGGCAGGGCGACCATGTCGCTCTCCCACGCACCGGTCGCCGTTCGGATGGCAACGGTGAGTTCGATCCATCGTCCGATCACCCGTCGCAGGTCGTAGGTGTGGATCAAGAGCGGCCAGGTGACGGATTGACGGGCGCCGATGGTCGTCGGTGAGAGATCGTCGGCGACCTGCGCCCAGGATCCACCGTTCGCCCAACTGAAGTCCCACCAGTGCTGTCCGATGGGGTGTCCGACGAGCGCACGGCGTTCGATCGGAGCGCGGAACACCATGTCGCAGTCGACGATCAGCACCGTGCCGACGGGACGGTGCTGATCGAGCCATTCGGCCAGCGACAGCAACCGGTTGATGGGTGTGTAGTCACCATCGAGATCAGGGTGCCGGTTCGTCGCCGATGTCCGGATGACTCGAGCGGTCGGGTGGACGGGCAACGGCTCGTCCTCGGCGGCGCCGACCAGTCTGATCAACTCCCCTGGCATCGCCGACCTGACCCAACTGTGCTCGAGGAATTCCGTCTGCCACGTGCCGTACGGGTTGGTGTCCGTGCACACCACGGTGTGGATCGGACCGTGCACGCTGTCGAGTGGATCGTTCACCACACCGCCTCCGGCCATTCGCGGAACCACGCCAGGACGTCGGGCGACATCGCGTACCGAAGTCGGTTCCACGAGTAACTGCCCTCGGCGACCTCGACGAACTGTCCGTTGCGGAACACAGGGCCTGGAGGGGTGTAGTCGGCGGTGAACCGGAACGGCTCGTCAGGATCCCGAGCGAGTCGGTTGCGGTGGATGAGCGCCGTGAACGTCGACCCGATGGTGCCGACGAATCGATCGGCGCGCGCAGCGATCTCCTGGGTGACCACGCCGAGGGCGTTGTCATCGTGTCGGGGAAGCATCGCGAACGAATCCCGGTGTTCCCCGAGAACGAGTTCGTTGGCGAACACCAACGTGTCGAAACGTTGCCGAAGCGGATCGAACACTTCGTCGTTGGCTCGCAACTCGCTGCACACGAGGAGCGGCACGTCGGTCGGCAACTGGCCGGCCAGGCTGCTGGCGATGGCGGCGGGGCCCACGTTTGCGTAGGCAGGTATGCCGATGGTCAGGTCGGATCGACGCAGGTGCACGGCGTTGTGGTGGCCGAGATCCCGCGAGATCCGTGATGCCAGTTCGACGTACGGACGTCGTGGCCTGACGCCCCGGATGACGGCATGGAGTGCTCTCCTGGTCGGAGGGGACGCCCGAAAGAAATAGGAGTAGAAGCCGAGCGGACGGCCGGTGATCGAGACGATGGGCGCATCCGACTGCGGGGGACGCACGAAGTTCGAACGGCCGTTGGCGAAGTCCCGGAATTCCGGATCCTCCAGGTCGATGGCACCGTCGACGACGCACACGGCCGTCGTGAATTCGGGCCAGTCGACGGTCTCGGTGCCGGTCGTGTCCATGTCGGCGAACTCGTCGGCGTGCACGATCGGTACCGGGAGCTCGAACAGGTCGAGCACCGTGGTCGGTCGTCCTCGCTCGTGCGGGGCGATGGATGACCTGGGAGCTGGAGGAATGGGCTGGTCGAAGGAGTACCACAGGCGCCGACCCGTGAGATGCGCCAGGCCGACTGCCAACTCGACTCCCATTCGAACGTTGGTGAGGAGTCCGATGTCTCGCTGCACGCACAGCACGCCGTTCATGTCGGTCGGCTCAGCGTTGCGGGTCGATGCCGGAACGCGGCAACCACTCATCGCGGATCAGGTCGAGGTCACCGGCAGCGATCGCGCGGTCGATGAGGAGCCAGTGGTCGACGTTCCAGTCCACGGGCCGATAGTGGACGAACAGCGAACAGTAGGCAGCCCCGCGAAGGGGGACGACCCGGCCGTGCGGACAGCGTGCGCTCTCGTACAGCAGCATTTCGCCCGGCTCCAGGACGATGTCGTGCTCGTTGCCGTGGAGGTCCTTGAGCCAGAGCGGCCAGGGTTCTTCGGTGTCGTGACCGATGTGGACGATCGAGGAGATCACGTGGGTTTCGAGCGTGTCGGTGTGGGGGAGCAGGGTCTGGCCCGAACGGTAGACGCGCAATCCGTAGACGGCGCTCGGCACCAGTTCGCATCCCGACCATTCCTCGTGAATGGCCTGGAGCGCCAGGGAGAACTGATCCTTCACGTCGGTGATGTCGATGAAATCGGGGGTGCCGGTCGGCATGTACTCGATGTCGGGACGTTCGCTGCCTCGGGAGTCGAAACGATCGGTGTAGAGCGCGAGCAAGGCCCGGTGCACGGGTGGCGGGGTCGGTACGACCTCGAACCCGGCGGCGGTGAAGCTCGGTACGTAGCGTTCGGCGAGCGCAGTTCTCGTCGCTCGGTCCATCGGTGGCGCGGCGATGCGATGGTCGGCGTCGTGGAACCAGCCGGTGAGGGTGAACCGGGTGGCTCCCGGCTCGCTCGGATCACCCGGCACCTCGACCGGGGTGACCTCGTGGAGAGCATCGCTCGGGAAGAACACGATGGAGTTCGCGTTGGGTTCGACCACCTGGAACGAGGCCGTGCGGTCTGCGGCGGTCGACGGGTCACCGACCCGGTCGTAGAGCCGGAGTTCCCCACCTTCGAAGGTTCGTGGATGGGCGTGGAAGTAGTAGACGAAGCTCACACGGCGTCCTGAACTTCGTTGCCACGCGTGGCCGAGGTCGTGATGCGCCGTGAAGAAGTCGCCGTTCCCGTGCGCCGTGAGTTGCCACTCGAGATCGCCGAGTCGGAAGTGACCGACCCCGACTTCGCGCCGGACGTGGGGCAACAAGGCGCGGAGTTTCGCGGCGAACAGCTCGTCGATCAACGCTCCGGGAGTGGCGACGCCGGCGCGGCGGACCGTGTCGTCGATCGCTCCGACTGCTCCGGTCGGCAGGTCGACGTGTGCAGGGGTGAACGTGGTCGAGTTCGCCACCAGTTCGAGCAACCGCTCGTGATCGGCATCGGCCAGGAAGTCCTCGATGACCAGATGCGGCACGGGCTGTGCCCCACTCATGCCGGACCCGCGATCGCTCCGGAGATGCTGCCGATCGAGCCGACGAAGTCGAGCAGCGCCGGTGCTGCCGTGGCGACGTCGGGGCGTTTCGTTCGGAAGGTCGGAGTCGACCGCGCCAACCCACCGACCGCCGCCATGGCTGCCGCCGGTGAGGTCCGAGCGGCGACGACGTTGTCGAACAGTTCGAGTGCTGCCCGTGCTGGCCGGACCGGTCGGGGCTCGAAGGCGGCATCGGCGTCGTATCGGGTCACCACGATGAGGCCCGGTGGTACTGCCGTGTCGATCACTCGGCCGATCGTCTCCGGGTCGATGGTCCGTCGGCCCGCCGGGGTCCTGAGGTGGATCGGACGCGCATACGGCAGGACCGATCCGTCGGGGGCGATTCGTGCGTACTCGTCGGACAGGTAGTCGGCCCCGGCGCGGACGAGGGCGGCGACGAGCGTGGACTTCCCGACGTGGGATCTTCCGGGCAGCAGGATCGCGGTACCGCCGATGGCCACGGCTCCAGCGTGGATGAAAATGCTGTCGGTGGCGTGGAGTGCGATCGTCAGATGGAGATCGTCGACGATGCCGTCGACGCCGCCTTCGATCACCGTCTCCGACGACTCGCGAAGCTGATCGTGGCGAGTGACCGAGGCGCCCTCGATGCGGGTGCGGTAACGGACTCGCGGTGTCCGTTCAGCGGAGTGGGATGCCGTGGTGCCGACCACGGCATAGGCGAGCCGTGAGCGGATCTGCTCGACGTCGGATTCGGGGAGGTCGAAGCCGACCTCGGCTCCTCCGATGAAGCGCACGACCACCTGGTCTCCCGCCATCACCGTTGCCCGATGCTCGTACCAACTCGAATGGCGAACGGTGTGCCGAACTCAGGTCAGTGGAATGAACACCGGCGATGGGGTCGGTGTGGTGGTCGGCGATGGATTCGATGCGGCAGCCGCCACCGACGGAGCCGTGATCGACTCCACGACGGGCAGGGCGACGAGCGCGGCCGCCCCGAGGCTGTACTTCATCAGGATCTCGCGCCGACTCAGATGCTTGGCGGGCGGAACCAGCAGGTCGACCAACCCCGCCTCGGCGAGTTCGTCGAGTGCGAGCCATACGGCATCGTCACCGGTGTCGTCGAGGCCTGCAGCGACGAGAGCATCGTGCATGTCCTCGACGGTGTGTTCACCGTCGCAGAGCCCGAAGATCAATGCGGCGCTCGAATTCAGCGCAGTTGCCGAGTTGGTGGCCGGATTGAACACCACTACCTCGTCGAGAACCGGCTCGATCGAAAGTCCCGAACGTCGTTGAGCGACCATCTCCACTTCTTCCCGGCACGGAACGACGTGCCGCTCGCGATCATAGACCGTGCTGATCGTGGTGCAAGCTGGACACCCGTTCACGGGATTCACCCATCGCGTTCACCCTCCGACCCGCTGTTCCGTCGGAACGTCTCGTCGCGGCCGGTGCTTCGTCGGTTCGGGCGGTCGGGATAGCGTCGAACCCGTGGAGGGTCCGGTCGCTGGTCGCAGTGTCACGGGCACCGGTCGGGTCCTGCCAGCGCGATGGTGGCGGGTTCGTGGGGTCGAGTTGCACACGTCGGGGATCTGGGACGTCGGTCACGTTCGCTTCGAGACGGGCAGCGTGCGGCCGGTAGGTCGCTGCTCGTCGGGCGAGGCGGGATCGGCCTACGGGCACGACGAGGCATTCAACGGCGGTCCGGGTTGGTGGGGTGGACGGCCGGATCGGGGAGGCGACGGTTCGTGTTTCGTCGGTGTCGAGTGCGAGCGCGTCGTCGTGCCCACGTCCATCTTCGTCGAGGACGCTCCGGGGCGACATCGAGCGATTCGAGTCGCCGTCGACTCCAGCGACGACGGTTCGGTGTGGAACGAGGTCAGCGTCGTCTCGCTCGACACGGCCAGCCGGCGTCATCTCGTCTTCTACGCGCCGGCCGAGGCTCAGGCATCCAGGGCCTGGCGGCTCGGTTCGAAGTCACCGGATCCGGCGGTCCTCAGGTCGTTCGAGCGGGCTCGATTCCTGCGCTGCGGAGTCGACCTCGATGCGTCGGTGACTGCTGTCGCCGACGACGGCTCGTTGGTCACCGTCACGACCGAGTCCGATCGAGAGCTCGACAGGATCGTGATCGGATTACCGGACGGAGTGACTGCGGAATCGGTGGTGCTCGAGCGGTTGACCGCAGCCGGGTCCTGGAGTCCGTGGCGGCACCTCGGGACGCTGCGACCGGGACACAACGACCTGCTCCTCCACGGCGACCCGGAGCTCGGACCGTCGAGGGAGGTGCAGCGGCGTCGACCGGCCGAGCCGCTCGACCGGCGGATCCTGGTGCTGATCGCTGCGTACCGTGATCCCGAACTCGCCGACACGGTGTTCAGCGCGATCACCCAGGCGGCCTACCCCGAACACCTTCGCTTCGCGATCTGTCACCAGTACGACGACGACACCCGTGAACTGCTCGCTCCTTGGGTCGACGATGGCCGGTTCCGGATCGACGCCGTCCCACACGCCGAGTCACGGGGGTGTTGCTGGGCGCGTCATCGCACCTTCGAACTCCATGACGGCGAGCCGTACGTGTTCCAGATCGATGCACACACTCGGTTCGCTGCGAGATGGGACGCTCGCTACGTCGCCATGCTGGAGTCGATCGGTTCTCCTCGTGTGGTCCTGACCACGTATCCACCGCGCTACACCGTCGACGACGACGGGTCGATTCGTCACGACCTCGCGGCGGGTGTGCAGCGCCTGTACATCGACGAGGTTCGGGACGATCTGACCACTCTCCAGAAGACGAGCCCGGTCGCGGAGCTCGGCCGACCCGGGCCTTCGCCGACCATCGCCGCTGGACAGTTGTTCACACGCGGCACCTTCTGCACCGATGTCGCCTACGACCCCGAGATGTATTTCGCCGGCGAGGAGATCAGCATCGCAGCGCGGGCGTTCACGGCGGGGTACGACCTGTACTACCCGAACGAGAACCTGATCTGGCACCGGTACCACCACGATCATCCGAAGCACTGGGAGGACGACGACATGCACGTCGAGCTCCACTCACGTGCGACGGAACGACTCCGACGTCTCTTCCAGGGCGACCCCGGGTCGTGCAGTCCCTACGGGCTCGGATCGGTGCGGTCGCTCGCCGAGTTCGAGGACCATGCCGGGATCGATCTCGGGGCGCCGCGGGGTGGTGATGTCGGAGCGATCGCCGTGGACCGGTCCGTGCTCGAACCGAGAGATGATTACGAGGTGTTCGTGTTCGTGTTCCTGGACCGAACGGGCAACGAGATCGATCGACGTGAGGTGCGCGCGCCGGACGTGCTCGGGCTGCGGCGGAGCTCGGTCGTGTTCGAGGGCCTTTCTCCGATGGCGACGCAGTATCTCCTCGTGCCGATGCGCCGCGGTGGCCGAGTCGGCGAAGTCGCCCTCCGATCGATGCCGGTCTCGAGAACGAGGAGCGGTTGATCGTGGCCGATTCGCAACGTCCGATTCTGGTGACCGGTGCCGGTGGGTTCATCGGCGGCCACCTCGTCGCCCGGTTGCTCGCCGAGGGCTCGTCGGTCCGCGCCGTCGACATCAAGCCACCAGAGGGGTGGTATCAGCGTTTCGACGAGGCGGACAACCTGACCGTCGATCTGCGCCGCCGTGACGGCGTGGTCGCGGCGATGGCGGGAGTCGGCTCGGTGTATCACCTCGCTTGCGACATGGGGGGAATGGGCTTCATCGAACAGAACAAGGCAGCGTGCATGCTGAACGTGTTGATCGACGCCCACCTGTTCGAGGCATCGGTCGGGGCCGAGCTCGACGCCTTCTTCTACGCCTCGACCGCATGCGTGTATCCGTCGTATCGGCAGGATCGCCCGGGTTCCGAGGCGTTGAAGGAGTCCGACACGTATCCGGCCGACCCCGAGGACGGGTACGGCTGGCAGAAACTGTTCGGTGAACGGCTGTGTCGGAACTTCGGTGAGGACCACGGCATCCCGGTGCGTATCGGCCGCTTCCACAACGTCTACGGTCCCCATGGCACCTGGGAAGGCGGACGGGAGAAGGCTCCGGCGGCCGTGTGCCGCAAGGTGGCATCAGCGGTGCTCAGCGGTCGTCACGAGATCGAGATCTGGGGTGATGGTGAGCAGACGCGCAGTTTCATGTTCGTCGACGACGGTGTCGACGGGATGCGGCGGATGGTCGACAGCAGTGTGATGGACCCTCTCAATCTGGGGAGCTCCGAGATGGTCTCGATCAACCAACTGGTGGACATCGTGTCGGGCATCGCCGGGGTCGAGTTGGACAGGCACCACGACCTGTCGGCGCCGCAGGGTGTCCGAGGGCGTAACAGCGACAACACGGAGATCCTCGCTCGTCTGGGTTGGGCGCCGTCCACCGCTTTGCAGGACGGACTGGAACGAACGTACGAGTGGATCGAACGGCAGGTCCGGGATTCGAGAAAGTGAGCGGAGCGCCGTCGGGTCGGTGCCGGGGTCGGCCGTCGGCGAGGTGACCGCTCAGGGCAGCGTGGCCCGGCCCGCGGGGCCGTCCACCTCGACGACCAGTCGGGCGACGAGACCGAACCGGATGTCGAGGTCTTCGCCGAGGTGACGCAGGAGCGCCGAGATGCGTTCGGGGTCCGGGTGTTCGCCGTGCAACGCGACGACGTGGAGGCCGGGTGCGGCGCTCGCCGACGGGTGCGACGAGGTCCCCCAGTCGATGAAGAACGGCAGGAGCCCACCTTCGGTGTCGAACGTCGGCAGGCTCAGATGCCAGTCGAGGGTGACACCCGGTGCCTGTCGTCGCATCGCGACGGGTGCGCTGTAGTCGAGTCCGATCTCGGCTCCGGCTTCGACGACCGTGGTGAGGTCGTGCTGTCGAGCGCACCAGGTCACGACCCGTGGTCGGTCGATGCCGTCGACGCCGAACGGACGCGGTTCGACCGGCTCTGGTTGATCCGGGTCGGGACCGATGATCTCCAGATAGGTGTCACCGAGCGAGCACAGACGATTCCGAGTGCCACGACCGACGTGTGGGCCGCCTTCGCTGGCCACGACTCCCGTGCGTTCGGCGAGCCATCCAGCGGTTGCCTCGATGTCGGGTGTGGCGAGGACGAGGTGGTCGAGCATGGGTGGAAGCTACGTCGTGTTCGACACCCGTGACGCCCGACCCGCAGCGAGGGGTCAGTCGACCAGCGCGTCGGCTCGCAGTCCGGCTCGTTCGAGGTGGATCGGCAGCACCCGTCCGTACAACTGTCGGACGCGTTCTGGCCGACCGACCATCCCGGCCTCCTCCACGTAGCTGAAGATGGCGACGTAGCGGAGGCGGTCTCCGCCGAGTGGTGTCACCCGGTGCAGCGAGTATCGGCCTTTGAAGATCTGGAGATCGCCTGGTTGCAGCCGCAGCGTGTGGACCGGTGTCCGATCACCATCGAGCACGCGTTCGACGCCCTCGTAGTTCTCATCCGTTGGGGTGCGAAGGCGTGGGCAGTACTCGAAGTCACCACCTCGCTCGGCGTTCTGGATGGCCAGCGTCACGGTGTAGTTGTTCGTGTCGAAGTGCCACGGGAACCCGTTGCCCTCCTCGGCGAGGTTGACGATCACGTCGGCCAGCGGGTCGGCGTACCGGAAGAAGCGCTCTTCGCCGAGAACTTCTTGGATGAACGGAGCGAACGCAGGCCACTCGTAGATGGAGCGCAGGATGCTGTCGTCGCCGAAGTGATCGGCGGGGACGAAGGCGTTCGACCGGTCGAAGAACCGGCGCAGGGGATGCGACTCCGGGAAATCGTCACGGTCGGACGTGAAGTACGGGTTGGTCCGGTTGAAGTTCCGGTGTCCGTGGTGGGCGGTCCGGTCGCACTCGTCGACGAGTTGCGGGATCTGCTCGGGACGGACGAAGCCCTCGAGCACGGCACACCCGAGCTCGTCGATCGCCGTTCGAGCGGCGGCGACGACGGCGTCGCGTGTCGGCCCTGGCCGGTCGATCGGATATCGGCGGACATCGATGAAATCGGTGGCGACTGGCTGCACGATCCCCCCTCGGATCGGGCGATGGTAGCCCTCCGGCGCAGTACGGAACAGCCCCGCGATTCGTGCTGATGCCGGTGGTTGGAGTTCGGCTCCCTCGAGCGACCAAGCTCTGATCATGCCCTCACCGATCGAGACCGTGACCAGTTTCTGCCGTGCCTGGGAGGATGTCGACCTCGACACGCTGGGGTCGTACTTCGTCGACGACGCCACCTACCACAACATGCCGATGGACCCGATCGTCGGACGCGAGGCGATCATGGCGGTCGTCGGTGCGTTCACCGCCGGCTCGGAGCGCATCGAGTTCGAGATCATCAGCATCGCTGCAGACGGGAACGTCGTGTTGACCGAGCGCGTCGACCGTTTCTTCCGATCCGACCGGACCATCGTGCTCCCGGTGATGGGCACCTTCGAGGTCGTCGACGGACGCATCGCCGTCTGGCGTGATTACTTCGATCTCAACCAGTACCTGCAGCAGCTGGGTTGACGTGACCGCGTATCGACCGAATGGCA